>NZ_CP007440.1:2659798-2967247 GCF_001579845.1 Rhodoplanes sp. Z2-YC6860 | reverse complement strand
CTGTTGCCGCAACAATACCAGTCGCCGCAAGTCCCTGTACGACTGAACGCCGCCGAATTGTATTCATGGGACACTCCTGAGTGTTGGATACGGATCAAGACGCGTTGTCGAAACCTGAGACGAACGATACGGATAGGCAAACCGGAGCGGTGATGGCCAGAGAAATCGAACGGAAATTTCTTGTCTCGGGCGACAGCTGGCGCAAGCAGGCGAGGCGCGGAAAGGACATCCAGCAGGCCTACCTCGTGCTCGCCGGCCCGGTATCCGTGCGCGTGCGGATCATTGACGGGACGACGGCATACGTCACCATCAAGGGTGCCCGCTCCGGAATCTCACGCGCGGAATTCGAGTATCCGATCCCGGTCAAAGACGCGCGGGCTCTGTTGAAGCTTCGCACAGGGCGCGTCATCAAAAAGACCCGGCATGTGGTGAAGGCAGGAACGGCCAGTTTCGAAGTCGACGTGTTCAAGGGCGATCTTCGCGGGCTTGTCATCGCGGAAATCGAACTTCGATCCACCCGCAGCACGTTCAAACGACCGGAATGGCTGGGCCGCGAGGTCACTCACCAACGCAAATACTATAACGCCAGCCTGGCCCGATCTTCAGCTTCTCCGTGACGAGACCTCGTCCAACTTCCGGCACTTGCCCACCCGGTCTCCCTGCCACAGCATCATTCGGTTGCAGTCAACTTGGCGGTATTCGCGATTGCCGGGTTCACTTTTTCTGCGCAAGATCGAGCATCGATTGGAGCAATCGTGCGCTACGGGCTTCTTGACGTTTCCCGCTTGATCGCAGCCACCATGGTGGTGATCTTTCACGCCTCGTTTTTTACCGGCCACAAGCTGGCCGGCGGAGCCCTCACCGTTGGGTATCATGGCATCCATTTTTTCTTCGTGCTGAGCGGCTTTGTCATCCTGACTGCGCACCGCGGGGATCTTGGGCAGCCGTCTCGACTCCCGAACTATGTCCTGCGACGGTTTCTGCGCATTTTCCCGCCGTATTGGCTGGCGCTCGGCATTACCGCCGCTCTGATTCCAATAACCGGCGGCGTCAAGCCGCTGAATGCAGCTACGTTCGTGCGTGACTTCTTTTTGATTCCCACGTCCGTGCGGGACTTTCCCTATGTCACCCCCGCATGGACATTGCACTACGAGCTGATGTTTTACTTGGCATTTTGCTTGTTGCTCGTGTTGCGCCCTGTGTTCGGAGCCTTGCTGTTCGCAGCGTGGGGCACTGCGATCGTGGTGCTTGAGCGGTCCCATGTGCCGATGACCTTTCCGGCCTCGTTTTTCCTCAACCCCATTATCGTCATGTTTTTGTTCGGCATGATTGCGGCGCTGCTCCATTCCCGGCTGTCGGCGCGGGCCGGCTTGATCATCGCCGCAATAAGCGCTGCGTGGTTCTTCGGCTACGGGATCGGACGCTCGGTCGAGCAGTGGCTGGTGTCGTGCCCCTATTATATCTCGTTTGGCATCCCTGCGGCGTTCATGATTGCCGGGTTGGCGGCATTCGAGACCAAACGCGGCAGTCTCAGTTCACCGAAGACAGAGTTTCTCGGCAAGTTGAGCTATAGCACTTATTTGGCCCATGCTCCGGTGATGCCGCTGGTGTTGATGCTGCTGCCAGGACTTTCGCCCGCGCTCTTGTGCGTGGCCATGGTGGCGGTTGGAATGCTGTCGGGTTTGCTTTTTTACATCCTGCTGGAACAACCAACGATGCGCGTTTTGCGCGGCTGGATTTATCCCACGCAAACGCGTTTAAGTTCGCTACCCGCAACCGGGTGAGCCGTTTGATCTTTTTTGCGCCTGCGAATGCCGACAAACAGCCAATTGCGATGGCACCAACTTTGGCTGCTGCAAGCGGCCATTCCCTCAAACATAATGTATTGACTAATCCCCGATTACTGCGGCCGCACACCTCGACAACCGCAGAAGCCTCAACGATGATGGCCGCATTCATCCGGGGGAAACTTCATGTGCCAACTTTGCGATCATAATGCCGCCAATAATGCCGCTGCCTCGCGGCGCCACTTTCTCAAGATTGCCGCTGCCGCGACTGCCAGTGTTGCGATGCCGGGCATGGCCTTCGCCAAGAAAGCCCCGCCCAAGCCGCAGAATGTCGTGTCTCCGAATGATGCCTTGAAGATTCTGATGCAGGGCAATCGCCGCTATGTGCGCGGGCTTGCCAAGCGGCACGATTTCATCAACGAGCGCGAGGCGCTGACCAAAGGCCAGAACCCCTATGCCGGCATCCTGAGCTGCGCGGATTCCCGCATCGCGCCGGAATACGCCTTTGATAGCGGCCGTGGCGACCTGTTCGTGTGCCGTGTTGCCGGAAATTTCCTCAACGACGACGTGATCGCAAGCTTCGAATATGGCGTTGCTGTCCTCAACGTGCCGCTGCTCATGGTGCTCGGGCACAAGTCGTGCGGCGCCATCGACGCGGCGATCAAATCGCTGAAGGACAAAACGACGCTGCCGGGACACCTGCCATCGCTGGTTTCCGCCCTCCGACCCGCCGTCGAGGCAACGGCCGATCAATCCGGCGATGCGCTCGACAACGCCATCAAGCAGAACGTCATTCTGAACGTCGAGAAGCTGAAGGCCGCGAGTCCGATCATCGACAAATACGTGACGGACAAAAAGGTCCTCGTCGTGGGCGCGGTCTACAATCTCGATAACGGCCGGGTCGACCTTGTAACGCCCGCCTGATTGGCGGGCGCCGGGATCAGCACTCATTCGTCCCGGACGCCGTCATTCCCCCGAGATACAGGCGTGCCTCGATCTGCATTTGCGACGCGGACTATGCGGACCGAAACGGTTCTTCGACGAGGATCACGGTCATGTTCAAAGGCTTCATCTGCGCTTTCGTGCTGGTTTGGGCCGGCGTTTCCTGCCAGGCGCAGACACAGACCGGCGGCGCCGCAAAGGAGATCGTCGAACGTCAGGTCGCCCCCGATCTCTATTTTCTTTATGACGAGACCTCGTCCAACTCGGCTTTTCTGATCACCGATGAGGGCGTGTTGGTTGTCGACACGCGTCAACATCCTCGCGATGGCCAAGATCTGCTCGATCGCATTCGTAAGATCACCGACAAGCCGGTCAAATGGGTGGTGAACACGCACTTCCACGGCGATCACACCTACGGAAATTCGGTGTTCAAGGCGTTGGGAGCCAACATCGTCGCCCATGAAGACACGGCCCGTATCATGGCACAGGTCGCGGACAAGGAGTTCGCCCGGCGCCAGCCGTTTTTCAAGGCGCGTCATTATGATCCGGGCGAAGTGAAACTGACGCTACCGAGCCTGACCTTCTCCAAAGACCTGACCATTCATCTGGGCGGGCGTGAAGTGCATCTTGCATACCGCGGGCCCGGTCAGAATCCGGGAGATACGTTCGTTTTCTTTCCTCACGCCCGAGCCGTCTTCACCTCCGGTGCGTTCGGTAAGCGCAGCATGCCCAACATGAATTTCACGCCATCGCCAGAAAACTGGGTCAAGCTTCTGACGGATGTCGCGAAAATGGATGTCGATGTCGTGATGCCGCCTCACGGCGATATCGCGACGCGCGCCGACGTAACGGACCTCGCCGGGTTCATCAATTACGAATATGCAACGGTCAAAAAGGCCGTGGCCGACGGCGTTCCTTTGGAAACCGCGATCGCGACGCTGGATTTCTCGGCCTACAAGGACTGGCACAATTACACACGCCGGGGAAACGACATCAAAGGCTTGTACGAACTGATCCAGACCGGGCAGCGGAGTTACTTCAAGTAGCAGAACTTGCCGCATCGCCCGCGGACATCAATGACGCGACGTCAGCAATAGCCTTCGTCACGGCGTCGCGTATGCCAGGGTCGTAGAGCGTGTGACCCGCGCCTTCAACGATGCGGATTTCGCTGCCGGTCCAGCGTTTGGCGACCGCGTGAGCGGTCGCGGGCGGACAGAGCAAATCGTAGCGGCCTTGCACGATGATGCCGGGAATACCGGTGAGCCTGCCGGCGTCTTCGAGAATCTGGTTCGGCCGCATGAAGCAGTCGTTGACGAAATAATGCGCTTCCATGAAGGGGGTTGCGGGCAAGCCTTTGCCGGATTTTATTGCCGCAGCATCGAGCCGTGTGCGTTTCGGTGCGTGCTCCGACAAGATGCGCTCGACGTCGTGCCAGGCGCGCGCCGCGGGTCCATGCACGGCGGCGTCGTCGGAGAGGATGCGGCGCCAATAGGCCTCGAGCGGCCGGTCACGCTCCGCCTCGGGGAGAAGGCCCAGAAAATCCTCATACAGCTCGGGATAGAAGCAGGAAAGCCTTTGGCCAAAGCCGGCTTCGATCTCCTCGAACGTGCCGAGAAAGGTCGCACGCAACACGAGGCCTGAAACGCGCTCCGGGTGCGCCTCCGCATAAGCGAGCGCCAGCGTGGCGCCCCAGGAGCCGCCGACCACCATCCAGCGTTCGAAGCCGAACTTTTTTCGGATCGCTTCCATGTCGGCGATCAGATGCGCCGTCGTATTGTTGTCGCGGCTGCCTTTCGGCCGGCTGCGGCCGCAGCCGCGTTGGTCGAACAGCACGGCATGAAAACGCTCGGGATCAAACAGCCGGCGATGATCCGGCTGGCAACCGGATCCCGGACCGCCATGGAGGTATACGGCCGGAATGCCACCTTCGCGGCCAACACTCTCGACATAGAGTTCGTGGCCATCGCCGACAGGAAACTGCTCTGACGTCAGCGGCGCAGCCGCTTCGGTGCGCCCGTGGCCTACGTCATGCGCCATCTTCGCTGTCCGTCCCCACTCACTTGCCGTCGTCCAAACTCACGATCACCGCCGCGTTGGCAATGGTGATGGCATCGCCGCCGCTTTCGGCCGGAATGTCCAATCCGCCTTTGACCGCCTTGACGGTCACCGTCCCGTAGGGGAGTTCCTTCGCGACCGCTGACGTGTCAACCGCGTCCGGGTTCGGAACGCCGATGGTGACATCGACAAACATGTCGTGCGGCGTCTTCCCCAGCATCCTGACAAAGCCGAGGCTGGAATGGCGGATCGCATCCGAGACCGCCCGCTTGGCCGCCTTGGTGGCGTCGCGCCCGTGAACATCGACGCCCATGCCCATCTCGGTGATACAGCGCACGCGTGCCATTGGTTCGATCCTGTTGTTTGTTCCACAAAGATTTCCAAGCTTTACCACGCGACGGTGTCGGGCGGCTCGCCGGTCAGATCATAAAATAGATGCGGCATAACTGGCACGGAAGCGCGCCCGATGCTGCTTCGGCGGAAGAACTCCGCTATTCCATGAGCGACATGCTTTCAGGATTTGACTGTTCCCGTGCAGGCTGACCCGCTCTCCATTCTGAAGACGATTTACGGCTATGACGCCTTCCGCGGGCAGCAACGGGAGATCATCGAGCATGTGATCGCCGGAAACAACGCCTTCGTCCTGATGCCGACCGGCGGCGGCAAGTCGCTCTGCTACCAGATCCCGGCGCTGGTCCGCTCGGGCATCGGCCTGGTCGTGTCGCCGCTGATCGCCCTGATGGACGATCAGGTGGCGGCGCTCAGACAGGCCGGCGTGAAGGCTTCGGCACTCAATTCCCAGCTCTGGGGCACGGAAAAGGATCTTCTCTGGCGCGACATCGAGCGCGGCGAGATGGACCTCCTCTACATGGCGCCGGAAACGCTGTTGAAGAGTCTCGACCGGCTGAAGTCGGCACCGCTCTCCATCATCGCCATCGACGAGGCCCACTGCGTTTCACAGTGGGGCCATGATTTCCGGCCCGAGTACCGCGCGCTCGACTGCCTCGCGAACATCTTTTCCGACGTGCCGCGCATGGCCCTCACCGCCACGGCAGACGCACCAACCAGAGCCGAGATCGTCGAACACCTCAAGATCGGCGCTGACAACAGCTTCGTCGCCGGCTTCGACCGCCCCAACATCCGCTATGGCGCCGCCGAAAAGACCGGCGCGACGCAGCAGATGCTTCGCTTTCTCGAGTCCCGCAGGGGCGAGAGCGGCATCGTCTATTGCCTGTCCAAGCGCAAGACCGAGGAAGTCGCCGCCACCCTCAACGACCACGGTCACACTGCGCTGCCCTACCATGCCGGCATGGAAATGAAGGCGCGGCAAACCAACCAGCGCCGCTTCCAGCATGAGCAAGGCCTGATCATGGTGGCCACCATCGCGTTCGGCATGGGCATCGACAAGCCCGATGTGCGCTTTGTGCTGCATGTCGATTTGCCCGGCAGCATCGAAGCCTACTACCAGGAAACCGGCCGCGCGGGCCGCGACGGTCTGCCGTCCGAAGTGCTGATGCTCTATGGCGCCGGCGACATGGCGCTGCGCCGCCGCTTCATCGACGCCACGGAGGCGCCCGATGCGCGCAAGCGCATGGAGCATCGCAAGCTCGACGCCCTCCTGGGCTTTGCAGAGTCCTGCCAGTGCCGCCGGCAGGTGCTGTTGCGTTACTTCGGCGACAATTGCGAGCCTTGCGGCAATTGCGACGTCTGCCTCGACCCGCCGCAGACGTTCGACGGCACGCTCGACGCCCAGAAGCTTCTGTCCTGCATCTACCGCACCGGCGAGCGCTTCGGGCAGGCGCACGTCATCTCGGTTCTGCTCGGCGAGACCGACGAGCGCATCGAGCGCCTGGGCCACGACAAGCTGTCCACGTTCGGCATCGGCACGGCGCACGACCGCAACGCCTGGCGCTCGATCATCCGCCAGCTGGTGGCGCATGGACTGATCGACGTCGACGTGGCGGGCCATGGCGGCCTGTCGATCTCCGCCAAGGGCCGCGAGTTCCTGCGCGAGAAGCCGCCGTTGAGCCTGCGCGTGGTGAAGAAGGCCAAACCGAAAGGAAAGTCCGCGCGCCGGGAGGCCAAGGAGGCGCTACCGGCTGCGGACCGCATCCTGTTCGACAAGTTGCGCGCCCGGCGGCTGGAACTGGCCAAAGCCGGGAACGTGCCGCCCTACGTCATCTTTCACGACAAGACGCTGATGGAGATGGCCGCACGCACGCCACGGTCCGCAGCCGAGCTTGCCGGCATCTCCGGCGTCGGCGAAGCCAAGCTCGCGCGGTACGGGGAAGCCTTCCTCTCGGTCATCAAAGAGCACGGATGAGCCGAAACGCGCTGGAATTCAGAGGCTTGATCTGCGCTTGCGGGGGCCGGAAGTGGCCGCTATAAGACCGGCCTTCTGTGTCGGAGTGTAGCGCAGCCTGGTAGCGCACTTCGTTCGGGACGAAGGGGTCGCAGGTTCAAATCCTGCCACTCCGACCAGAGTTCTTAAGGGTATGGGTGATCCCGAGCGCCGCCCCCTTAATTGTCCGTGACAAGATCGTGTTTCGGGCTTCGTTGCCGCCCGCCGCCTGCCGAGGCCCCTCCCCCAGCCGTCACCGAATTCGTATAGGGTCGGCAAACGTCGCGACCAAGGCGGCGGATCATCAAGCCGGGATGGACGGGAATGGCGCAGGAAAGCTTGCAACTGGCGGAATACGCGGCGGGACTGAGCCTTCGCGACATCCCGGGGCCGGTCATCCAGCGGGCCAAGGACGCCATTGCCGACACCATCGCGGCGATCGCGTTTGGCGCGCATCTGCCCTGGAGCCGGATCATCGTGGGCTATGCGCAAAAGCGCGGCGCGGGCGGCAAAGCCTACGTGTTCGCGCCGGGTGGCGCCAAGCTCCAGGCGCCGGCTGCGGCTTTCGCCAACGGCAGCCTGGCGCACGCCTTCGAGATGGACAACCTGACCTGGCCGAACACCGGAGTGCACCCAGGCGCCACCATGGCGATGCCTGCGTTGGCCGTGGCGCAGGAGCGCGGCCTCGGCGGCCGGGCGCTGCTCGAGGCCGTGGTGGCGGGCAGCGAGCTGATGATCCGGGTCGGGCGCGCGACCAAACACAATAACGAGACCCGCGGCTTTCATGCGCCCGGCACCACCGGGCCATTCGGCTCGGCGGCGGCGGTCGGGCGGCTGCTCAGGTTCGACGCGCCGATGATGCTCAATGCGCTCGGCATCGCCGGCTCGACCTCGGCGGGACTTCTGGAATTTGCCAAGTCCGGCACCGGCGCCATGGTGAAGCGGCTGCATCTCGGCCGCGCGGCGGAAAGCGGCATCATGGCCGCACACCTTGCCGAACAGGGCTTCACCGGGCCGGTCAGCGTGCTGGAGGGCCAGTTCGGCTTCCTCAACGTCTATTGCGGCGAGCACGACCTCCCGGCGCTGACCCGCGGGCTCGGCAGCGAATGGGCGAGCCTGCGCATCATGCTCAAGCGCTTTCCGGTGCACATCACCTCGCACACCTCGGTGCAGGCGATCGAAGACCTTCGCCGCGAGCACGGCTATGCGGGCTCCGATGTCGCTTCAATCGCGGTCGCCGGCACGCCGAAGATGGCGAGCGTGCACAACATCCCCGAACCTGCCGACCTGATGCTGGCGCAGTATTCGCTGCCGTTCAACGTGGCGCTCGCGCACTACAAGGATGCGCGCGATCCGGCCTCGTTCAACATGAAGAACTTCAACGATCCGGCGATCCGTGCGTTGGCAAAGCTCGTGACTGTCACGGTCGCTGATGAAGCCGCGCACGGCCACACCATCGCCTCTACCGTCACCGTCACGCTGAAGGACGGCCGCGTGCTGACGCGCCGCGTCGACAGCTTCAAGGGCACGCCGGAGCAGCCGCTCAGCGTCGAGGAGATGCGCGAGAAGTTCCTGCTGCTGACGCGGCATTGCGACGGCAAGGCGATGGCGCGGCTGTTCGAGCGGCTGCAGAACCTGGAAAACGAAAAGAGCCTCGACTTCGTCAAGGTCGACGCCGCCAAAGCGCGCAAGGCCGTGACGGTGAAGCGCGCCGCCTCGGCGCAGAAGAAGCCGGTCAAGCGAGCGAAAGCGAGATGACCGGCCCAATCACACCCGCGAAACCCACGCCCGGCAAAGTCCCGACGCGCGTCATCCCGAACGAGGCCGGCGCGGCCGCCGAGGCGGCGGCGTGCCTTGCGGGCGGTGGCCTCGTGGCGTTTCCGACCGAGACGGTTTACGGGCTCGGCGCCGACGCGACCAACGCCACGGCGGTGGCGAAGCTCTATGCCGCAAAGGGCCGGCCATCGTTCAATCCGCTCATCGCCCATGTGATCGATCTGCCGGCGGCGCGGCGGCTCGCGGTGTTCGACGCCACGGCCGAGCGGCTCGCCGCGAAGTTCTGGCCGGGGCCGTTGACGCTCGTTCTGAAGAAACGCACCGGCTGTCCGGTGGCCGATCTTGCCACCGCCGGCCTCGACAGCATCGCGGTGCGGGTGCCGGACCATGAGCTCGCCCGCGAGATCATCAAGCGGCTCGGCCATCCGGTGGTCGCGCCGTCAGCCAACCGGTCGGGCCACGTGTCGCCGACCACGGCCAAGCACGTGCTCGACGACCTCCAAGGCCGCGTTGACCTGATCATCGACGGCGGCCCTGCGGCGGTGGGCGTGGAGTCGACCATCGTGGCGCTGCTCGACCGGCCGCTGCTCCTTCGCCCCGGCGGGCTGCCGCGTAACGAGATCCGGCGGGTGCTGGGCAAGGACCCGGACGATGCGCCGGCCAGCGTCATGGACCCGGAAGCATTGATCGCGCCCGGCATGATGGCGTCGCACTACGCGCCGCGGACGACGCTGCGGCTCAATGCGACCGACGTGAAGCCTGGCGAGGCGCTGCTCGCCTTCGGCGCGAATTTGCCGAAGGGCACCGAGAACGCCGTGCGCGTGCTGAACCTCTCGCCCGCGGGCGACCTGCTCGAGGCCGCGGCGAACCTGTTTTCCGACCTGCGCACGCTCGACGCCGCCGAAGCAACGGGAATCGCGGTGATGAAGGTGCCGTTCGAAGGCCTCGGCGAGGCGATCAACGACCGCCTTGCCCGCGCGGCTGCGCCGCGAGACAATTAGAAAAATAGCCGGAAGGTTCAGTTCCATGAACGAAATGAGCAAGCCCATCACCGCCGTGTCGCCGCAGACCTTGCAACGGCTGATCGCGGTGGTCGGCGAGAAGAACGCGATCACCGACAAGGACAAGCAGACGCCGTATCTGGTCGAATTCCGCGCGCTGTGGACCGGGCATACGCCGGTGGTGCTGCGGCCGGGCTCGACGCAGGAGATCTCGGAGCTTCTGAAAATCTGCTACGAGACCTCGACGGCGATCATCCCGCAGGGCGGCAACACCGGCCTCGTTGGCGGCCAGATCCCGCACAACGGCGAGGTGCTGCTGTCGCTCAACCGGATGGACAAGATTCGCGAGGTCGATCCGGTGTCGAACACCATCACCTGCGAGGCCGGCGTCACGCTGCAGCGCGCGCGTGAGGCTGCGGCCAATGTCGACCGGCTCTACCCGCAGCTCCTGCCGTCCGAGGGAAGCTGCACGATCGGCGGCAATCTCTCGACCAACGCCGGCGGCACGGCCGCGCTGACGCACGGCGTCGCGCGCTCGCACGCGCTCGGGCTCGAAGTGGTGCTGGCCGACGGCCGCATCATGAACAACCTCAACAAGCTGAAGAAGGACAACACCGGCTACGACCTGCGCGACCTGTTCATCGGCGCCGAAGGCACGCTCGGCGTCATCACCGCGGCGGTGCTGCGCATGGTGCCGCGGCCGAAGTCGGTGGAGACGGCGTGGGCCGCGATCCCGAACGTGCAGGCTGCAGTCGATCTGCTCGGGCTTGCAACGGAGCTCACCGCCGGCGGCGTGACGAGCTTCGAGATCATGGCGCGCGAGGGCATCGACATCGTGCTACGGCACGGCTCTGGTGTGCGCGATCCGCTTTCGACGCCGTCGCCCTATTCGGTGCTGATCGAGCTGTCGTCGCAGCGCACGGAGGGTCTTCGCGACTCGATGGAACAGATCCTGGCCGCGGGCCTGGAGAAGGGCCTCGTGCTCGACGCCACGATCTGCGACAGCCTCGAGCAGGCGAAAACATTCTGGCGCATCCGCGAACTGTTCGGCGAGATGCAGGGCCGCGAGGGCGGCTCGATCAAGCACGACATATCGGTGCCGGTCGCGAGAATTCCGGCCTTCATCGAAGAGGCCAATGCCGCGGCGATCAAGCTCATCCCCGGCTGCCGGCCGATGCCGTTCGGCCATGTCGGCGACGGCAACATCCACTACAACATCACGCAGCCGGTCGGCGCCGACAAGGCCGCGTATTTGAAGCGCTGGGACGACATGAACGACGTGGTCTACAAGATCGTGCTGAAGTACGGCGGCTCGGTCTCGGCCGAGCACGGCGTCGGCATCGTCAAGCGCGACTACCTGCCGAAGATCAAGGACCCGGTGGCCTACGATCTGATGAAGACGCTCAAGCGCACGCTCGACCCGAAGGGCATTCTGAATCCCGGCAAGGTGCTGTGATCTCCACCGCTGTCATTCCGGACGCCGCGAAGCGGCGATCCGGAATCCAGTTACAGCGGCAGTCCCTCCTCGACTGGATTCCGGATTCGACGCTTCGCGCCGCCCCGGAATGACCGAGTTGCTAGGACCGTAGCAGCGCTCACCGCATATTCGCCCAAGGGTCGGCCGGCTTCTTGTCGGGAATCCGCTCGAGCGCCGACTTGTAGTCCTTCTCCTGCTGGGCGTTCTTTCGCTTCTGCTCTTCGGAGGCCGCCGCAGCGGCGGGGTTCTGCTTGCCGCCGCCGCCCCGGCCTGCTTCGCGCTGCGCATAGGCCGGCAGCAGCAACAGCGCGATGATCAGTGCCACGAGGAAAGCCCGCATCGGCCTCTCCGTTGATTCGCACGGGTGACCGCCCCGAGCGAAGGCTCGCCCGGAATAGAGGCAAAAGATAGCCTGACCGGGGCCGGAATGGCGAGTGTCAGAACAACGAGCCTTGCCCCGTGTCCTCGGGCTGCGGCCGTGGTGCTTTGCGCGGCGCCTTGGGCTTCGGCGGTTCGGGCGCGGGCTCGGTGCTCGGGTCGTAAGGGTTGAGCAGGTCCGCCGTGTCGTTGGCGACGCGGTTCACCGCGCTGGAAACCTCATAGACCTCCATCGAACCATCGGGTGCGCGCGTGAACAGCGACGACGCCTCCTGCTCGCTCACGTTCCGGCAGTCGAGCCAGAAGTCGAACTGCTCCGGCGGCACGATCACCGGCGCGCGGTGATGCACCGCGCCCATCTCCCTGTTGGCATCCGTGGTGATGATCGCCGCGGTCTCGACCTCCTCGCCGTTCGGGCCGATCCAGTTCTCCCAGAGCCCGGCGAACGCCATCGGCTTGCCGTCGGTCGGCCGCGCCACGAACGGCCGCTTGCGCGAGCCGTCGCTCTTCCATTCGTAGAAGCCGTCCGCCGGAAACAGGCAACGCCGCCGCTTCATGGCGTTTCGAAAGGCAGGCTTGTCGTGGATCGTCTCGGCCCGCGCGTTGATGAGGAGTGAAAAGCCCCGCTGGTCCTTCACCCAGGGCGGGATCAGGCCCCAGCGCACCAGCGCGAAATGCTTGTCGCCATCGGTCATGCGCACGATCGGCACCGGCTGGGTCGGGGCCACGTTGTAGCGCGGCGGAAAGTTCGGCTGCTCCCGGTAGCGAAACAGCGCGCGGATCGCCTCAGGCACCGTCGTTATGAGATAACGTCCGCACATCATTCCGTCCCACAGGCGGCTCGAAATCCGCACATTGCCTTAAATCTTAGGGGCTCCTTAACCGGCCGAGGCAAACACTGCGCGGCCCAACCGGACCGCGTGACCGCGATGCCCCATTCCGCTGCCGCGACCACGCTTCGCCCGGAAGCATCTGGGTCGGGCATGCCCAATATCAACCCGGTTACCGGGCTATCCACCGATTATCTCAACCACTTCACCGAGGCGCTGATGGCGCTGGAGATGGCGGCCGACATCCCGGAATGCCTCGATGACCTCAAAGCCTGGGAGCCCAAGACCTACGCCGAGCATTTCGCCGCCTCGCCCTTCACCAACCGCCTTGCCGTGATCGACCTCTATCGTGCGGCGCCACTGCGCCGCGAGACCGACCGGCTCGCGGGCGCGATCCTCGGCCAACTGATCGAAGCGCGAACCGAAGCAACCGGCGGCGGCGACATCGCGGCGATCGGCAGGCATGCCACCGCCACGATCCGGCCCTTGATCGCCGAGCTTGCCGCCTTGATCAACGGCGCCGCCCACAACCCCGCCGAACGGCTGAGTTCACAAGCCGCAATCGATGCTATGTTCCACGGGTGAGCACAACAGCCCCCGCCCAGAACTCCAGCGCGCAAGACACCCAGGCACAAGACACCCAGGCACAAGACCCGCGCGCTTATCCCGACCGCCCGTTCCTCGCAGTCAGCGCTGCCATCATCCGTGACGGCCGCGTGCTGGTGACGCAGCGCGCGCGCGGTCCCGCGCTCGGCATCTGGACCATGCCAGGTGGCGTGGTCGAAGCTGGCGAAACGCTCGCCGAGGCGCTGATCCGCGAAATCCAGGAGGAGACCGCGCTGACCATCGAGCCGGTGTCGCTTGCCGGCCATCGCGAAGTGGTGGTGCGCGACAGCGGCGGCCGCGCCTCGCGCCACTTCGTGATCCTGTGCTTCGCCTCGCGCTGGATCTCCGGCGAGCCGAAGCTGAACGAGGAATTGTCGGATGCCCGATGGCTCAGGCTGGAGGAACTCGCGAGCCTGAAAACCACCGAAGGGCTTGCCGAGATTGTCGCCACAGCCTTCGAACGGATGAAAATCGCGGGCTGATTTTCGTCGCTTGCGCAGAGTGCCGCCCCGGAGCATATGACGGGCCCCATGCGTACCCTTTCCGCCATTGCGGCCATCGCACTGCTCGCCTCGGCGCAGCTGTCGGCCCAAAGTCCGGCCTATGCGCAGCGGGCGGCCGAGCCGCCGGCGGCTCCCCCGCAGATTCAAGGCGGGCCCGCGCCATTCGAGCCCGACCTGATGCGGCTCGCCGAAATTCTGGGGGCGCTGCAATACCTGCGCACGCTGTGCGGCGCCAACGAAGGCCAGAAATGGCGCGAGCAGATGCAAGCTCTGCTCGATGCCGAAGCGACGACCGCGGATCGCAAGAACCGCATGGTGACGAGCTTCAACCGCGGCTACCGCAGCTTCCAACAGTCCTATCGCACCTGCACTCCGGCCGCGAACGTGGCGGTGCGGCGTTATCTCGAGGAAGGCTCGAAGATCTCGCGCGAGATCACGGCGCGCTACACCAACTAAGATCAAGTGCCGCCGATCGTCTTCGACAGCTTTTGCGCTGCGGACGACAGGACAGCGCTCATCGTCTTGATCCGCTTTTCGTCGAACCGGCTGATCGGTCCGGTGACGCCGAGCGCGCCGACAAAGGCGCGGCCGCGCCCGAATACCGGCACCGCGACCGCGGCCGTGTCGGCGTCGCGCTCGCCTTTTGAAACATAGATGCCGGCGTCTCGCACCCGGTCGTAGATCGCACCTTTGCCGTCGGTGAACGCAACAAGGACGCGTGCGCTCGCGCCGCGGTCCAACGGCAGATCGGCCCCCTCCTCCAGATGATGGCCGATCAGGCGGGAGGCGTGCTGGCGGTAGAGGCAAATCCGGCGTTCGCCTTCGCGCACGTAGAACGCCGCGGTCTCGCCGGCGGCTGCGACGAGCTCTTGCAGGACCGGACGCACATAGTCGGCGAGATTGAAAGCATTCTGGTACTGCACGCCGAGTCGCCACAGCGTCGGTCCCAACCGGAAGCGGCCGTCGACACCGCGGTTGAGATAGCCGAACCGCTCGAGCGAGGCAGCGAGCCGCAAGATCGTGCTGCGATAGAGCTGCGTGCGCTCGGCCAGTTCGCCGAGCGAGAGGCTCGCCGATCCGTCGCCGAACGCGTCCAGGATCGTCAGCGCCCGCTCGACGGCCTCGACCTTCTGCTCCGATGCGGCGGTGTCACCCTTGTCTCGGGCCATCGGGATCGCCTCCACCGAACGCGAGCCTGGGAGCGCCCGAACGGGCGCACTTGACAGGCCATGGCCTCGCCGGTAATTTCTATTCTACAGAATTTATTTCTGTCAGACAGAAATCCCGTTGTCAAGGGATGGAAGCGCCGCGATGTCCAATTCCAAGACCGCCAAAGCCGATATCGATGTCCTGGTCAGCGAGGTCGGCCCGCGCGACGGCCTGCAAAGCGTCAAGCGAACGATGCCGACCACGGCGAAGCTAGACTGGATCGCGGCGCTGGCCGACGCGGGCCTGCGCGAGATCGAAGTCGGCTCGTTCGTGTCGCCGAAGCTCCTGCCGCAGATGGCGGACTGCGCCGACGTCGTGGCCGGCGCCCGCCCGATCGACGGACTGACCGTTCTCGCGCTGGTCCCGAACCTCAAAGGTGCCGAACGCGCGTTCGCGGCCGGCGTTGACAAGGTCACCATGCCGGTCTCGGCCTCGCGGGCGCACTCGAAGTCGAACATCAACATGACGCCGGAACAGGCCGTGGAGCAGGTCGCCGCCGTTTGCCGTCTGCGCGCCGAGCGTCCGGACTATCGTCACATCGAAGTCGAAGCCGGCGTCGCCACCGCATTCGGCTGCACCATGGAGGGCGCGGTGTCCGAAGACTGGGTGATGCAGCTCGCTGGGATGCTGGTGAAAGCCGGCGCCGACTCGGTCTGCCTCTCCGACACGACGGGTTACGCCAACCCGGCGCAGATCAAGCGCATGTTCAAGCGCCTGCACGCGGAAATCGGCGACAAGTGCGGCGGCGCCCATCTGCACAACACGCGCGGCCAAGGCCTCGCCAATGTCGTCGCGGCCCTCGATGCCGGGGTGATGACATTCGATTCCAGCCAGGGCGGGCTCGGCGGCTGTCCCTACGCGCCGGGCGCCACCGGCAACATCGTCACAGAAGATCTCGTTTTCCTCCTGGAATCGATGGGGCTACGGACCGGCATCGACCTCGACAAGCTGATCGGCGCACGCTCCAAGGTGCTCGCAGGACTGCCGGGCGAGACGCTGTACGGCAATGTTGCGGATGCGGGCTTGCCCAAGGGCTTTCAATACGCGTCCGGCGGGAGGCCCGCTTGACCGCAACGCTTCCCCTCACAGGCCTCAAGGTCGTCGAGTTCTCGCACATGATCATGGGCCCGAGCGCGGGCCTGATCCTGGCAGACCTCGGCGCCGACGTGATCAAGGTCGAGCCGGTCGGAGAAGGCGACAATACGCGTCGCCTCGCCGGCACCGGCGCAGGCTTCTTTCCGACGTTCAACCGCAACAAGCGCAGCCTCGCCATCGACCTCAAATCGCCGAAGGGCATGGCGCTGGTGAAGAAGCTCGTCGCGCGCACCGACATCGTCACCGAGAACTTCCGCCCGGGCGCGCTCGACAAGATGGGTCTCGGCTACGATCAGCTGTCGAAGGACAACCCGCGCCTGATCTATTGCTCCTTCAAGGGCTTCCTCAAAGGCCCCTACGAGCAGCGCGCGGCGCTCGACGAAGTGGTGCAGATGATGGGCGGCCTCGCCTACATGACCGGCCCGCCGGGCCGGCCGCTCCGCGCCGGCGCCTCGGTCAACGACATCATGGGCGGCATGTTCGGCGTGATCGCGATCCTCGCCGCACTCCAGGAGCGGGAGCACACCGGCAAGGGCCAGCTCGTGAAAAGCGCGCTGTTCGAGAACAACATGTTCCTGGTGGCCCAGCACATGATGCAGTTTGCCGTCACCGGCAAGCCCGCCGCCCCGATGCCGGAGCGCCTGTCGGCCTGGGCCGTCTATGACGTGTTCGATACGGCGGACGGCCCCCAGGTGTTCGTCGGCGTCGTGACCGATACGCAGTGGCGGACGTTCTGCGAAGCGTTTGCGCTGGCCGATCTGGCCAACGATCCCGCGCTTGCGACCAACCCGCAGCGGGTCAACGCGCGCGAACGGTTCATGCCGATATTGCGCGCGATGTTTGCGCGGATGCCGCGCGCCGAAATCCTTGACCGCTGCGAAAAGGTGGGCCTGCCGCACGCGCCGATCGCACGGCCGCAGGACATGTTCGACGATCCGCATCTGAACGCGCCGGACGCAATGATCGAGGTCACGCTTGCGGACGGCCGCAAGACCAGCACGCCGGCGCTGCCGATGGAGCTCGACGGCCGGCGGCTCGGGCTTCGCCTCGACATTCCGCATGCCGGCGAGCACGGCCGGCAGATCGCGGCGGAGCTCGGACTCTCGGACTCGGAGTTCGATGCACTGGTGTCGGAAGGTGTTCTCAGCGTGGACGACACGATCAAAGAGCCGGCGTAAGCGGCACATCGCGCCGCGATAAAACAACACGCGGTTTTGGGAGGAAACGATGGAACTGACGAAACGCCGGTTTTTGGCCGGAAGCCTCAGCTCGCTCGCGGCGTCCAGTGCCTTTGGCCAAAGCTTCCCGTCGAAAACGATCACCATCGTGGTTCCCTTCGCGCCGGGCGGCACCACCGACATTCTCGCGCGCGTCGTCGGCCAGGAGCTCAGCAACCGGCTCGGCACCACGGTGGTCGAGAACAAGACCGGCGGCGCCGGCGTGGTCGGCTGGGTCTCCGTCGCCAAGGGCCAGCCGGATGGGCACACGGTGCTGACAACCGAGATGTCGCTCGCGATCGCGCCGAGCCTCAATCCGAACCTGCCGTTCGATCCGCGCAAGGACCTCACCCAGGTCATCATCGCGGCTTCGGTGCCGCATGTTCTCGTGGTCAACCCGCAGGTGCCGGCGAAGACCCTTCAGGAGTTCATCGCCTACAGCAAAGCCAATCCCGGAAAGCTGTTCTACGGCTCGGGCGGCATCGGCACGAACACCCATCTCGGCTTCGAGCTTCTGAAGAGCCAGACCGGCGTTGACGTCGGCCACGTCCCCTATCGCGGCGCCGGCGCCGTGGTGAAGGACGTCATCGCCGGCCACGTGCAGGCGCTGGTCGGCGCGGTCCCGACCGTTCTCGAGTACGTCCGCAGCGGCCAGTTGCGCCCGCTGATGCTGACGGCGCTCGAACGCTCGAAGGTGCTGCCCGACGTGCCGAGCGCCAAGGACGTCGGCCTGCCGCAGATGGATGTGAGCTTCTGGGTCGGGTTTGCGGTTCCTGCCGCGACACCCGCGCCGATCGTCGAGCGCCTGCACGCCGCCATTCTCGGCTGCGTCAAGGCGCCGGCCGTCAGCGCAAAATTCGTTGAGCTCGGCTTCGACCCGGTCGGCAACAGCGTCGCCGAGGCGGGCGATTTCATGCGCAGCGAGATCGATCGCTGGGCCGGCGTGATCAAGTCGGCCAACATCAAAGCGAATTGACGAACTGATGAAGAGGAAAACGCCATGACCGGTGCACGCTCGCGCCCCCAGGCCTCGAACCGCACTGCGATGCTTCTCGTGCTCGGGCTTGCCGCGCTCGGCACCACGGCATCGCCCGCGGCCGCGCAGGACTGGCCGGGTTCGAAACCGATCAAATTCATCGTGCCGTTCCCGGCCGGCGGCGGGACCGACATCCTGTCGCGCGTCATCGCGCAGCGCCTGACCGAGACGCGCAAGTGGTCGATCTTCGTCGAGAATGTGGGCGGGGCCGGCGGCAACATCGGCGCCAATGCGGCGGCGAAGTCGCCGCACGACGGCTACACCATGGTGATGGGGCAGACCTCCAATCTCGTGATCAATCCGGCGCTCTATTCAAAGCTGCCCTACGACCCGCAGAAGGAGTTCGCGCCGGTGGTCCTCGTCGCCGAGCTTCCGGTGGTTCTGCTGGTGCGCTCCGGCAGTCCGTTGAAGTCGCTGCAGGACCTGATCGGCGCCGCGAAGGCGAAGCCCGGCGAGATCACCTTTGCGACGCCCGGAAAAGGCACGGTGTCACACCTCGCCGGCGAGCTGATCAAGCAGACCTCAAAGATCGACCTGCAGCACGTGCCCTACCGAGGCGCATCGCAGGCGGCGATCGACACGATCTCGGGCCAGACGCAGGTCCTGATCGGATCGCTCGCCTCGGTCATCGCGCAGATCAGGAGCGGCGATCTCAGGGCGCTCGCCGTCACCAGCGCCAGGCGCAGCGAGGCGCTGCCGGATGTGCCGACCGTCGCCGAGCAGGGACTGCCGAACTTCGTCGCCACAACGTGGTACGGCGTGCTGGTTCCTGCGGGAACCCCGCGCCCGATCGTCAACACGCTCAACGCCGCGATCAACGCCGAGCTTGGCACGCCAAGCGTCCGCGAGAAGATCGCGCTTGAAGGCGGCGTGGCGATCGGCGGCACACCGGAGCACTTCGCCGACGTGATCAAGGCCGACTCCGGAAAATGGGCCGAGGTGGTCCGCGTGTCGGGAGCGAAAGTCGACTGACAGACGCGGCGCGTATACCGCAATCCCCACAATTAACCGCGCAAATTAACCGTTTCGTCACTTACGCTCCGCCCGCGGCGATGACGCGTGCTAGCGTGCACCTGGATACGGCAGCGGATGGCGCGTTCTCGCCATTATTAGAGCATGCATACAGTGGGACCGACCGACTCTGGCCGAGAGGCTTCGCCCGAGAGCGAACAGAAAATGGCTGCGCTCGGCTATGTGCAGGAAGCGTGGGCCGAGGCGCGTCTCGATGGCATCGACGATGACTGCATGGCGATGACGTGTCTGTTCGCGGCCTTTGCCGAACTCGTGGGCGTCTATGGCGAGGAAGCTGCGGCGAAATATGCCGATACGCTGTCCAACCGCATCCGCAACGGCGAGTTCACACTCGACCAGACTCCGCAGTAGCGGAAGCCATCAGCGCCAGCGGATCTGCCTAAGCCCCAGCAGCCTGCTGAACGCCACATCGACGTCCTTGGCAAAAAACGGCTTGGTGAGGAAATCGCCGGCGCCATTGCTGCGGGCGCGCTTTTCCATGGCGGTGTCGTGCGTCTCGGCAGTCATCAGGATCTTGGCGTCCCCGCGGACCTTCCTGAGTTCCGCGAGCGTTTCGAAGCCATCCTTGCCGGACATGTCGCAATCGAGGATCACCACGTCGAACCGGCGCGCTTTGAACTTTTCGACCGCGACCGCATAGCCGTCGGCCTCGTCGGCGTGAATGCGGAACCGGCTGCCGTTCAGAACCTTCTGGATCACGCTGCGCACGGCGGCGGAGTCGTCGACGATCAACACACGCTTCGGCAGACGCACTGCGATGCAATCGCCGATCACCTCCGAAACCTGCGGATGGTCGATTGGCTTGGCGATCAAGGCGTCACAACGATCGGCGGCGTCTCCCTGCCCCAGCATGACGGCCAGCGGATGGCCTGGCGTCGCCCGCACCGCTTCAAGCAGCGCATGCTGACGGCCGGAAGGCATCCGCTCGTCGAACAGCACCACGTCATGCTCCGCCTGAGCCAGAAGGCGGCAGGCGGTCGTCTCGTCACGGGCAGCTTTGACCTCGGAGATGTCGACCGGAATGGAAGCGTCGGAGACGCCGCGCCGGATGAGCTCACGCTCCGCCGCGTCCTCCGACACGATCATCAGCTTGAGGGAGACAAACTCGTCAGTCATTCAGAAGGTCGTGGCCCCGCCGCGTAACGCACTGACGACCGGCGGGAGACGTCCGCGCCATCGCGCGCCGCTCCTCCCCCCGACGATTTGCAAAGGCAAGTTGTATTTCGCGACGCAAAAAGGCAATCAATTTTTGTGAAATAAAGCGGGAATAAACGCTAACTCTGCGGAGTCAGAGCTTCTCCAAACACCACCGCCTCACCAATCGACGGTTGCATGAGCTCGCCCTGCCACATGACCTTGTAGCCCCGGACGAAGGTTCCGACCGGCCAGCCCGTCACGCTGGTATTATTGTAAGGGGTCCACCCCACGCGGGAGGCGATCCAACGATCGGTGATGGGCTCGCGGCGCTTGAGATCGACCACCGTCAGATCGGCGTCATAACCCGCAGCGATCCGGCCCTTGCGGGCGATGCCGTAGACCCGGGCGGGACCGGCGCTGGTGAGATCGACGAAGCGGGCGAGCGACAGCCTCCCTGCATTGACGTGGTCGAGCATCACCGGAACCAGTGTCTGCACGCCGGTCATGCCCGAGTGAGTCTTGGGATAGGGATGCGCCTTCTCTTCGCGGGTGTGCGGCGAATGATCCGAACCGATGGTGTCGATCACGCCTTGGGCGAGGCCGCGCCAGATGCCGTCGCGATGCGAAGCATCGCGGATCGGTGGATTGAGTTGCGCGAGCGTGCCGAGCCGCTGGTAGCAGTCGGGCGCGGCCAGCGTCAGATGCGAAGGGGTCGCTTCGCAGGACGCCACATCCTTGTGCTCGGCGAGGTACGCCGCCTCCTCCTTCGTTGTGACATGCAGCACATGCACGCGCTTGCCGGTCTCTCGTGCCAGCCGGACAAGCCGCTGCGTGCACATCAGCGCCGCGGTGGCATCGCGCCACACTGGGTGCGAAGACGGATCGCCTTCGACCCGAAGAGGCATGCGCTCGCGCAGCCGGTACTCGTCCTCGGAATGGAACGCGGCGCGGCGGCGGATCGCCTTCAGCACATTGCGCACGCCGTCATCGTCTTCGATGAGCAGCGAGCCGGTCGACGAGCCCATGAACACCTTGACGCCGCAGGCTCCGGGGAGCCGCTCGAGCTCGCCAAGCTCGTGGGTGTTCTCGCGGGTGGCGCCGACATAGAACGCGAAGTCGCAATGCATGCGGTGGTGCCCGCTTGCCACCTTGGCGGCGAGCGCTTGCGCGCTGGTCGTGGTCGGATCGGTGTTGGGCATCTCGAACACCGCGGTGACGCCGCCCAGCACCGCGCCGCGCGAGCCGGTTTCCAGGTCCTCCTTGTGGGTCAGGCCGGGCTCACGGAAATGCACATGGCTGTCGATCACACCGGGCAGAATGTGCAGACCGCGGCAGTCGATCACCTCGGCCGCTGACGCGCCGACGTCGCCGATCGCGGCGATCCGGCCGCCCGAAATGGCAAGATCTCGCACCCCCTCGCCATCCTGATTGACGACCGTGCCGCCTTTGAGAATGAGATCGAACCCGCCTGCCATTACGCCCTGCTGACTGCTGGATTTCCCGGGCTGTACCTATTCCAATCCGCGCCCTTGAGCGACCCACATCAGCGGCTTACGTTTGCCGTGGCAACAAGGAATCGCATGAAAGCGGCACTTCTCCCCGACCGCGGCGTGGTCAAGGTGACCGGTGACGACGCCCGAACCTTCCTCAACGGGATGCTCACCACCGATGTCACCAAGGTCACGCCGGAGCAGGCGCGCTTTGGCGCGCTGCTGACGCCGCAGGGCAAGATCATCGTCGATTGCATCGTGGCCGAGGCGCCGGCCGACGACGGCGGCGGCTTCTTCCTCGACTGTCCGAAAGCGCTGGCGTTCGACTTCGTCAAGAAGCTCAACTTCTACAAGCTGCGCGCCAAGGTCATCTGCGAGGATCTGTCGGAGGTGCTCGGCGTCATGGCGGTGTGGGACGGCCAAAACGACACCAAGAGAGCCGACACCGACTACGGCCTGGTCTACACGGACCCGCGGCTCCCCGGACTCGGCCAACGCATCATGCTGCCGCCGCATCTCGACAAAGAAGCTGCGGCCGAGCTCGGCGCCGAGCTCGTCGACGGGCTCGACTACGAGGAGCATCGCATCTCGCTCGGCGTGCCGCGCGGCGGCGCCGACTTCATCTATGGCGACGCCTTTCCGCACGAGACCGACATGGATCAGCTCTCCGGTGTCGACTTCGACAAGGGCTGTTACGTCGGCCAGGAGGTGGTGTCGCGCATGGAGCATCGTGGCTCAGCCCGCACGCGGATCGTGCCGGTCGACGTGGATGGCGCGTTCGCCCCGGAGGCCGGCCTGCCCGTAATGGCAGGCGACAAACAGATCGGCACCACGGGTGCCGGCTGGGGCAACATGGCGCTCGCAATGCTGCGGCTCGACCGCCTCGCCGACGCGCAGGCGGCGGGCACGACGCTCGTCGCCGGCGGCATCGCGCTCGAGCCGCGCAAGCCGGACTGGGCCACGTTCGATTGGCCGGGGGAGAAGGTCTGATGGCCGGAGCATTGCTGCACACCGATGGACTGCATCGCTGCCCCTGGCCCGGCAAGGACGATGCGTTTTACGTCGCCTATCACGACGACGAATGGGGCGTGCCGGAATACGACGACCGCGCGCTCTACGAGAAGCTGATGCTTGACGGCTTTCAGGCCGGCCTCTCCTGGATCACCATCCTGCGCAAGCGAGAAAACTTCCGGAAGGCCTTCGACGGCTTCGAGCCGGCGAAGATCGCGCGCTACGACGCACGCAAGAAGGCCAAGCTGATGGAGGACGCCGGCATCGTCCGCAACAAGCTCAAGATCGAGGGCGCGGTGCTGTCGGCACGGGCTTATCTCGATGCGATGGAAAAAGGCCCGGGCTTCTCGGCGCTGCTGTGGGACTATCTCGACGGCAAGCCGCAGGTGAACAAATTCCGCGACACCAAAGACGTGCCGGCCGAGACCGAGCTGTCACGGACGATTTCCAAGGACCTCGCCAAGCGAGGCTTCAAGTTCGTCGGCCCGACCATTGTCTATGCGTTCATGCAGGCGGTCGGCATGGTCAACGACCACCTGGTGAAGTGTCATTGTCACGAATTGGTCGGGAAGATGAAGAAGCGGAAGTAGCAGGCCATGGTTGAGCACCCAGCCTGCCGAGGCGGATGCTCAGAACCTCAAAGAAAATGGATAGGGGTCAGTGGGCCCTTTTCCTGACAGTCGCCAAGCTCTTCAGCCGCTCGTTTTTCTTGAAAAGCCTGTCCAGAACCGTAATCAATTCACGGATGGCGGCTTGGCCCTCAGCCGTTTTGATTTGTTTTGGCACTTTGCGTGCTTCGAGCATTGTGGAACTCCCTTTACCAAGACAGCCAACGCCGAACCTGTGAGGTCGTTCCCGGACCGCCCGGAGCACAAAGTGACGCATGCCGAACTGGCCCGCATGGCCAAAGAGAACCTGAGGACTTTCGCGCAATCCCTTGTGCCTGCCGACGCGCTGAGGAAGGTCATTGCGGCGCACGAGATCGTCTTTGCGCTATTTCCAGACAGTTCTCCCAGAGGGTGGGATTTGCACATCATCAAAGGAAAAAGCCTCGTGGTGGGAGCCACCGACGAGGCCTTGGCGAAGATCAGCACCACCGCAGTTCCATGCGCCGACCTGACAGAAGCGCTTGCGATGGAACAGGCACTCGGCGATGGACGCCCTCACTAGGGTGGCGCTCAGAGCTCGAAATCATTCTCCGAAGCTTCGATCGCCCGCGCGAACAGCATCGCCGGATCGCGTTCACCGCGCCAAGCCAGCTCGACGATGACCTTGGCCAGCTCGTCCCTCTCGGGATCGTCGGCGCGAAGCCCAAGGCGCACACAGGCAGCATCGAATGCCTGCGTCATCTGGCGAAGCGTCTCGCTGTCGAATCCTTTTATTTCTCGGAACGGCATGTTGAGTCCGGTTTGACGTCCACACTACCGCGGAATTCAGCGAACGGTCTTCAGACTCGTTCGTATTAACGGCACCCGTGTAAACCTTGACGCGCAGCATTTCATTGCCATGTGACGCCTTCCTGCTAGCATCTTGCCAGTCGAGTCGATTCGTCTGGCCCTGGCAGAGGGACGAACCGCACAGCGATGAACATCCGCGCAACGCTTGCCGACAAGCCTCGGCCCCGTTACCTGATGTGCAATCCGCAGCATTTCGCGGTCACCTACAGCATCAATCCCTGGATGGATCCCAAGGCCTGGGCGGCCACGGGCCAAGTGCTGCACGCCAAGGCGCAGCAGCAATGGGATGGGCTGCACCGCGCCCTGATCCGCCACGGCGCGAACGTCGACGTGCTGGTGCCTGCGTCGGGTCTTCCCGATCTCGTCTTCACCGCGAACGCCGCCGTGGTGCTCGATGGCAAGGCGTTGCTCGCACGCTTCCGTCACCCCGAGCGCCGTCGCGAGGAGCCGATCTATGCCGAGGGTTTCCATGCGCTGAGGGCGCGCGGCCTCATCGACCAGGTGATCGCGATGCCCGATGACGTGGTGCTGGAAGGCGCCGGCGATTGCCTGTGGGATGCCCGGCGTGGGTTGTTCTGGATGGGCGCGGGATTCCGCTCCGACAAGAGAGCAGCCGGCGTGGTCGACGATGTCTTCGGCGTCGCCTGCGTGCCGCTCGATCTCGCCGATCCGAGCTTCTATCACCTCGACACCGCGCTCTGCCCGCTGCCTTGTGGCGGCGTCATCTATCACCCGGGCGCGTTCACCGAGGAAGCGCGCGCCGCCATCGAGCTCCGCGTCGCGCCGGCCGACCGGATCGCGCTCGATATCGCCGACGCCGAACTGTTTGCCGCCAACGCCGTGTGCCTCGATCGCGTGATCGTGATGTCGAGCTGCAGCGCGGCGCTCCGCGAGACTCTGGAGCAGCGCGGCTATACGGTCGTGACGACGTTGCTCGACGCCTTCCTGCGCAGCGGCGGCTCGGCCTGCTGTCTGACGCTGCGGCTCGACCGCAACTCGCGGGCAACGGCGCAAGACGCCGTGACCGGGACTTGGGCGACGCAACGACAGTAGCGGCGTTCTATTCGGCCTGAGCCGACAGCCATGAACAGACCGCTGCTGGAACGGCGCCGAACAGGGCGAACGCCAGGAACTGCATCGCTGTCACGTGGCCATGCAGCAGCAGCATCTCGATCACCGCTGCTGCCGCTCCCGCGCCCGTGGCGCCGGGAAGCCTCCAGCTTTTGTTGGCCAGCCAGAGGTCGGCGGCGGCGGAGACCATCGCAGGGATCAGGCTCGCCAGGTAGGCAAACCACAGAAAATACGCCAGCAGGTGGATGCTCGGTTGTGGCGGCGAAACCCGGGCGCTCAGGACCAAAACCAGGACCAGGCCCAGCAATGGGCCGATCAGCACGAAAACACCGACGCGCTTCATGGCAAGCCTGCACTGTCAAATCGGCAGGGGTCTTGTAACGTGTCCCAGCCGACTCGGCTGTGATAGCCATCATGTTCCTCTTTCCGATTCATCAGTACAGGCCGCGCTAAGCCTTGCCACGCCCGCCCGCGAAAACACCCGGCAAAGCCTCCTCCCGCGCCTGGCAGCGCATGCTGTCCGGCCGTAGGCTCGATCTCCTCGACCCCTCGCCGCTCGACGTCGAGATCGAGGACATCGCCCATGGTCTTGCCCGCGTGGCGCGCTGGAACGGCCAGACCGAGGGCGCGCATATCTTCTCGGTCGCGCAGCACACGCTGCTCGTGGACACCGTGGCGCGGGCGCGTTGGCCGAGCCTCGATCGCAATGCGCGGCTCGCGGTGCTGCTTCACGACGCACCCGAATACGTGATCGGCGACATGATCTCGCCGTTCAAGGCGGTGATCGGCGGCGCCTACAAGGTCGTCGAGGCGCGGCTTCTGGCCGCGATCCATCTGCGCTTCGGCCTGCCGCCGACGCACGGTGATGAGGTGTTGCGCATCATCAAGACCGCCGACCGCGGCGCGGCGTTCCTCGAGGCCACACGGCTCGCGGGCTTCAGCGCCGCCGAGGCGCGGCGCTTCTTCGGGGTGCCGCCGCAGCTCTCGCCCGCGGTCGAGCGCGACTACCTGACGCCCTGGCCCGCAGAGACCGCGGAAAAACGCTTTCTGGAGCGCTTCCGCTCGGTGAACCGGAATTGACGCTTTCGTCGGGCCCCACGCGGCCCTATATCAGCGTCTGAATTCTGGGATTTTCTGATGATCCACGTCTGCTCCCTCGCCCGTCTGCACGACACCGTGACCGAGACCGGCGCGAGCCATATTGTGACGCTGCTGCGGCTGATCGACCGCGTGCAACGGCCGGCCCGTGTCGCCGAGGCCGACCACCTGGTTCTCGGCATGGACGACATCACCACGGCCATGGACGGCTATATCCATCCGGCCGAAGAGCACGTCCACGATCTCATCCGGTTCGCGCAGCGCTGGGACCGCCGTGCGCCGCTGGTGGTGCACTGCTATGCCGGCATCAGCCGCTCGACCGCGGGCGCGTTCATCTCGGCCTGCGCGCTGAACCCCAACCGCGACGAAGCCTCGATCGCCCGCGCGATCCGCGATTCGTCTGCCACCGCCATGCCGAACACCATGCTGGTCGGGCACGCCGACCGCATCCTTGGCCGCAAAGGCCGGATGATCGCGGCCGTCGAGGCACTGGGCCCGGGAAAGCCTGCGCTCGAAGGCGAACCCTTCCGGCTCGATCTCGAATGAGCCATTGTGCGCGCCATGGCCGGGCGGCGAGCCCCCGGTGACACCAGAGGCGCGGATGGCTGAGGCGCACCTTACGCCGATCGAAGTCGGTCTCACCGCGGCGATCGTTGCGGTGGAAGACGACGAGCCGCGCATTCTGGTTGCTGCCGATCCCAAGAGCGACAAGCACGAGCGCGACATACGCGCCGGCCTGCCTTTCGGACCGTTCGATCCGCTGTCGCATCGCACCTTCGAGATCGGGCTGCATGCCTGGGTCGCGGCGCAGACCGCCCTCAACACCGGCTATGTCGAGCAGCTCTACACGTTCGGCGATCGCGGCCGCCATGCCCATCCCGGCGACACCGGGCCCCATATGATCTCGGTCGGCTATCTCGCGCTGACGCGGATGTCCGACAACGCCGCAGCGCTGCGCCAGGCCGGCGCGAGCTTCGAGCCGTGGTACCGGTTCTTTCCTTGGGAAGATTGGCGCGAGACCAAGCCCGCCATTCTCGACGAGGTGCTGCCGTTGCTCGACCACTGGGCGAAAAGCGGCAAGCCCGAGCCGCAGCGGCCGCTCAGCCGCAAGGAACGACTGCGGCACTGCTTCGGCGTCGGCGGCTCGCCCTGGGACGAAGAGAAGGTGCTCGACCGCTACGAACTCCTCTACGAAGCGGGCCTTGTCGAAGAGGCGCGGCGCGACGGCCGCGAGGCTGCCATTCCACGGAACAAAATTCCCAAGCTCGGCGAGCCGATGCGCTTCGACCATCGCCGCATCGTCGCGACCGCGATCGCGCGGCTGCGCGCCAAGCTCAAATATCGCCCGGTGGTGTTCGAGCTTCTGCCGGACGAGTTCACGCTGACCGAATTGCAGCGCACCGTCGAAGCCATTTCCGGCCGGCATCTGCACAAGCAGAACTTCCGCCGGCTGGTCGAGACCGCGGCCCTGGTCGAGCCCACGGGAGAGACCTCGACCACGACCGGCGGCCGGCCGGCGGCGCTGTTCCGGTTTCGCCGCGAGGTGGTGCAGGAGCGCCCCGCCCCGGGCCTCAGATTCGGCGGCCGGTCGTAATCAATTCAGACTTTCGATTTTGCCATGATCGCGCCGCGCACGCTGCTGAGCCCTCTCCCCCGCTTGCGGGGGAGAGTTGGAGAGGGGGCCACTGCAAGCACCGGCCGAGCCGCTCCCCCTCCCTGACCCTCCCCCGCAAGCGGGAGAGGGAACAGACCGCCTTCGCCGCAGCCTCCGCATGCAATTGAACGGGCCACCGTGAACTTTTGCTGGGGACAGCGCGACCAATACCAGCGCAGCGCTCCCTGCTGCGCCTTCGCGCGCTTTTGACCATCGCGCGGCTGGACTAGATTCAGGCCACCGGGGGCCTCCATGACACTCGTCCTGCTTGGACTGCTGCTGATGCTGGCGATCCCGATCATTGCGATCGTGGCGCTGGTCAAGGCAGTCAATATCAATCAGCGGCTGCGCGCGATGGAGCAGCGCTTCGCCGCGCTCGAGGTAAAGGTCGCGGACCTGTTGCAGCGGGCGGCCGCAGCCACGGCCACGGCACAGCAGCCAACGCCATCTCCGCCGCAAACCGCGCCCGCCGCAGCCCCGCCGCCCGAGACCGTGCAAGCGGCGCCGGAACCTCCGGCTCCGCCCGAGACGCCCAAGCCCGAAACGCCCAAGCCAGCGCCCGAGCCCAAGCCTGCACCCACGTCGGTCCCCGCCGCGGCACCGCAACCGGCTGTCGCGACTGCTACGCCGCAGCCGCCCGCCCAAAGCTTCGAAGAAAAGTTCGGCACGCGCTGGACCGTGTGGATCGGCGGCGTGGCGCTCGCGCTTGGCGGCATCTTCCTCGTCAAATATTCGATCGACGCCGGACTGATCGGACCGAAGCTCCGACTTTTCTTCGGAGCACTGCTTGCGGCGGCTCTCATCGCGGCAGGCGAATGGATGCGCCGCAAGGAGCAGATCGCCGGCATCGCGGGACTTCCCGCCGCGAACGTGCCGAGCATCCTCGCCGCAGCCGGCACCACGGTCGCTTACGCCACCGTTTATGCGGCCTACGCGCTCTACGGATTCCTCGACCCGGCCTCGGCCTTTGTGCTGCTCGGCATCGTTGCGCTGGCAACGCTCGCCGCGGCTCTGTTGCACGGCCCGGCGCTCGCCGCGCTCGGTCTCGTCGGCGCATACGTCACGCCGCTTCTCGTTTCCACCAACGAGCCGAACTACTGGGCGCTCTACATCTATCTCGCCGTCGTCAGCGGCGCTGCATTCGCGCTGGCGCGGATGCGCATGTGGCTCTGGCTCGCGGTGACCGCCGTGGCCTTCGGCTTCTTCTGGCTGTTGCCTGGCATCAATCCCACAACCGTCGATGCACTGGCGCCGCACCTGTTCCACGTGGTCGCGGGCTTTGCCCTGGTGGCGACGATCCTCGTCTCCGGCCTGCTCTACGGTCCTGACCCCGTGCCCGGCCAGATCGATCCGGTGTCGTCGGGCACACTTGCGGCTTATCTGCTTGGCGCGCTGCTGCTCGTGCTGGCGAGCCGCCACGACACCGCGGCGCTCACGGTCTTCACGCTGATGATCGTTGCGACGCTTGCGATCTCATGGCGCACGGTGTCGGCCGCCGGCACCGTCCCGGTCGCGGCCGTGTTTGCCGGCATCGTCATCGTACGCTGGGCGCTGGCGCCGGCGGTCGATCTTCTGATCGCGCCCGCGGGCCCGGCTGGCGCTGCGGCGCCGCAGCCCTGGCAATACGATATCGTGCCCCATCTCGCCCTGGGTTTTGGCTTCGCCGCGCTGTTCGGCGGGCTCGGCTATCTCGCACAGGGGCGCACCACCTGCCCGGTCGCGTCGGTGCTGTGGAGCGCATGCGGCGTCGCAGTGCCTCTCGTCATGCTGGTCGCGCTCTACTATCGCATCGCAGGCTTCGAGCGCTCGATCCCGTTTGCCGGCCTTGCGCTGCTGCTCGCCGCACTCAACGCCTTTGCCACCGAGCAGTTCGGCAAGCGCGATCAAACGCCGACGCTCGTCACGGCAGGCGCGCTGCACGCCTCGGGCGCCGTGGCAGCGTTGGCGCTTGCGCTGACCTTCTCGCTGGAAAAAGGCTGGCTCACCGTCGCACTCGCCCTGATGGTGCCGGGCATCGCCTGGATCGCCAACGCGCGCCCGGTGCCGATGCTGCGCTGGCTTGCCGCGGTGATGACCGCGCTGGTCGTGGCCCGCATCGTCTGGGAGCCGCGCATCGTCGGTAACGAGGTCGGCACCACGCCGATCTTCAATTGGCTGCTTTATGGCTACGGCATTCCGGCCGCGGCCTTCTGGTTCGGCGGGCATCTCCTGCGCAAAAACGCCGACGATCAGCCCACGCGCACGGTCGAAGGCGCTGCGATCCTGTTCACGGTGCTGACCGTGTTCCTCGAAATCCGCCATTATATGAACGGCGGCAACATCTACCGCACCTCCAGCCCGCTCGGCGAAACCGCGCTGCAAGTCTGCGGCGGCTTCGCGACCGCGATCGGCCTCGAGCATGTGCGCCATCGCACCCGGAGCATCGTGCACAACGCCGGCGCGCTGATCGTCGCGGGTCTCACGGCCGCCGGGATCGTGATCGGGCTCTGGCTCGCCGACAATCCGCTGTTCTCGGGCGAATCCGTCGGCAGCGGTCCCTTCAACCTGATCCTGCTCGGCTACGGCATCCCGGCGGTGCTCGCCATCGCGCTGTCGCTGACGACACGCAACGTGCGGCCCCATGCCTATCGCGTCACCGCCGCGGCCTTCGCGGTGCTGCTGATGCTGAGCTATCTGACGCTCGAGGTCCGCACCGTCTATCAGGGGCCGGTGTTGTCGCGCGGCGGCATCGGCAATGCCGAGCAGTACACCTATTCGGTGGTGTGGCTCGCCTATGGCGTGGCGCTGCTGCTGTTCGGCATCGCGCTTCGCTCACAGCCGGCGCGGTTTGCTTCGGCGCTGATCACGCTGCTGACGGTCGGCAAGGTATTTCTGGTCGACATGGCGGGCCTCACCGGCGTGTTCCGCGCGCTATCCTTCATCGGGCTCGGCGCAGTGCTGGTCGGCATCGGCCTGCTCTATCAGCGACTGTTGTTTCCGCCTGCCGCAAATACAACAGCCGCGCCCGGAGTGACCGAGGTGCCGCCGTCGAGCTGATCTCGTAAGCGACTATTTCGCGCTGATGTCGCACCAGGCCGGACCGGTGCTCAGCCGATAGCGACCGGCGGCCTCTTCCGACACCGGATAGCAGCCGCCACCACCGCCGTTGAACTGCTTCCACGCGAGGCAGATTTCCACACCGCGCACCCGCATCACGGCGCGATCGGCTTCCTCGCGCTGCTCCTGCGGACGGCGATAAAGCACGTTGACCACACCGGCTTGGCTGACCTGGCCACGCCCGCGCGTGCCATCCACGCAATCGATCCGGAACGAGCGGCCCGTCAACAAACGCGCCACGTCACCGCCATGAACCTGACGACCGGCTTCGGCCGGCAATGTCGCACCGACGAGCGTGCCAATTGCAAAAGCAGCGCAGACAACCCGCCGGGGGCTCGCGATAATCGCTCTCAATAAATTCATTTCTGCAGCTTCCCTGTTGAAACCATCATCCGCTATTCGCGCTGCAGCGTCGCGTCAGTTCTGCTTCGACGGTTAATGTCGCAGTCCCCGGAAACCGATCCTGCCTGGAGTTATCGTGAATGCTGTCGTGGGATGACTTCCGCCTCGTCAAAGCGATCGCTGATCGTCAAACGCCGATTGGAGCGGCGAACGATCTCGCGATTAACCAATCAATTTTGATGAACAGGCTTGCGGAGATCGAGCGAAAACTCGGCGCATCACTGTTTGCGCGCGACGGCGCAACGCTGACGCCGACGGCGCTTGGCGCGCGGATGACGCAGACTGCCGCCGCCATGGCGGCCGCTGCCGACGAATTCGACGGCGCAGCAAAATCACCACAGGCGAAAGCCATGAAGTTCGGCCTGCTTCGCAAGGACGAAATCATGGCCCGCAGCGGTCTGTCGTTCCTGAGCGCCATGGTTGCGGGTGAGGTTCCACAGCCGCCGATCTGCGCGACGCTGGGATTTCATCTGGCCGAGGTCGAAGAAGGCTACGCCCGCTTCGACGGCATGCCGGAGCGACGGCACTACAATCCGATCGGCACGGTGCATGGTGGCTTCGCCGCGACGCTGCTCGATTCCGCCCTCGGCTGCGCGATCTTCACCACGCTGCAAAAGGGCGAAGCCTGGACCACGCTTGAGCTGAAACTCAACATGGTGCGCCCGATCAGCGACGACACCGGCGTGGTTCGCGCCGAAGGCCGCGTCATCCATCGCGGCCGGACCGTCGCGACCTCCGACGGCACATTGAAGGACGGCGCCGACAAGCTCTACGCCCACGCCACGACGACCTGCATGATCTTTCCGGCCAAGGTCTTGCCGGCCAATAGCTTGCCGACGAAACCGGCCTGATCGCCAAAATGCAACGCGCCGCTTTCGCGGCGCGTGTCATTCACGGAAGTCTGCGAGACTCAGTCGCGCTGGACGGCCTCGGCGCGCACATCCCGCACGCGGAGCGGCCGATGGGTGAGATCGGCGCGGGTGCTGCGGCGGGTGAAGTCGCAGTAGGCGAAACCAAGCCCCGAGATCGCACCGCGGAAGCTCACCCCGCTGGTGCGGTTGACGTTGAAGCACGGCTCGAACGGCACGCCGCGCAGCGAGGCGCAATAGCGGTCGCCCTTCACCTGCAGGGTGCCGGATGGCAGCACCACGTAGCGACGGGCGCCCGAGCCGCCAACCTGGATGTAACCCGCAACCGAGCCATCTGCGTAGATGCGGCCATTGCCGGTCGTGCCATCGAAACAGTTGTAGGCGAAGTGCTTGCCGGCGATGAAAGAGCGCGCAGCGTCTGCCCGCAGCTCATCGGCCTTGGCTGGAAGCGTGCAGACGAGACCCGCGATCACCAGCGCCAACCGCTTACCCATGGAGATCATTTCACCCCACCCCAACATTGTGCCGACAGACCTACGACGTTAACCGCCCGCTTACCATACGACTCAGACGATCATGCCCGACGTTCGTAGCCAAATTCTGAACGCGTTTACTCAATTTTGACCACGATCCGGCCCCGAACCCGGCCTTCGAGGATGGTTCCGGCGACGGAAATCACCTCGTTCAGCCCGATTGCCCGGGTTATTTGCTGAAGTTTGCCGCGCTCAAGGTCTGAAGCCAAGCGCCGCCAAGCCTCCGTCCGCAGTTCCAGCGCACATTGCACGGAATCGATGCCCAAAAGCGACACTCCGCGCAAAATGAACGGTGCGACGCTACCGGGCAGGTCCATGCCGCCGGCGAGCCCGCACGCTGCGACGGCGCCGCCATATTTGGTCATCGACAGCGCATTGGCCAAAGTCGTGGAACCGACCGAATCAATTCCGCCGGCCCAGCGCTCCTTGGCGAGCGGCCGAGGCGGCACTGTCAGTTCGGCTCGATTGATGACCTCGGCCGCGCCAAGTGATTTCAGGTAATCCGTCTCCTCGGCCCGCCCGGTCGAAGCGATCACGGTGAAGCCGAGCTTCGCCAAAAGCGCCACCGCGACCGACCCGACGCCGCCGACCGCGCCGGTCACCAGGATCGCTCCGCTTGAAGGCTTCAAACCGTGACGCTCCAGCGCCATCACGGCGAGCATCGCGGTGTAGCCCGCGGTGCCAACCGCCATCGCGTCGCGCTCGGTCATTCCCGATGGCAGCCGCACCAGCCACGAGCCTTTCACGCGGGACTTTTGCGCGTAGGCACCGAGGTGGCTTTCGCCGGTGCCCCAGCCGTTGAGGATCACCTTGTCGCCAGGCTTCCATTGGGGATCCGACGAACTTTCCACTTCGCCGGCGAAGTCGATGCCCGGGATCATCGGGAAGCGCCGCACCACGGGCGACTTGCCGGTGATGGCGAGACCGTCCTTGTAGTTGATGGTGGACCAGCGGACGCGAACGGTGACGTCGCCGTCCATCAGGTTGGTTTCGTCGAATTCGGTCAGACTGACGGTCTGGCCTTTGTCGGCTTTCTCGACCACGATGGCTTTGAACTTTGCCATGACGCTTGCTCCCGGCTGAATGGATGCAGTTTCACCAGCCGGGATGATCGCGCAAGCTGGCAATGAGACCAGCCGTCAAGCCGCGGCGGCCGTGGGCCGCGCCACGGGCTTTTCCACGATCGGCAGGTTGATGACCGCCGACGCGACACCCAGCATGATCGTGCCCCACCAGATCACGTCGTAGGAGCCGGTGCGCTCGAACAGCACGCCGCCGAGCCAGACGCCGAGGAAGCCGCCGAGCTGATGGCTGAAGAAGGCGACGCCGAGCAGCATGGTGAGCCAGCGTTGCCCGAACATGACAGCGACCAGCGCCGATGTCGGCGGGATGGTCGAAAGCCAGAGCAAACCCATCACCGCGCTGAACAGAAGTGTCGAAGCGGTACTGATGGGCGCAAGAATGAACGCCAGGATCGCCGCCGATCGGCTGAAATAGATCAGCGACAGCAGATATCGTCGCGGCATCCATTTGACGAGATAGCCCGCTGAGATCGAGCCTACGATGTTGGTCAATCCGATCAGCCCGATCGCCCAGCCGCCAACTTCGATGGGAACGCCGCGATCGACGAGATAAGCCGGCAGATGCACGGTGATGAAGAACAGCTGAAAGCCGCAGGTGAAGTAGCCGATGATCAGGAGCACGTAGCTCTTGTGCCCGAGCGCTTCGGCCAAAGCTTGCGAGACTGTCTGTCCAGCCAGCGGGCGGGTCGGCGCGCCCGATCCGCCGCGCGGCGCCGCGATCATCATCGCAAGCGGCACGATCAGGAGCAGGACCGCGGCGAACACCCACAGCGTTTCCTGCCATCCAACCCCACGGATCATCGCGACGGCCAGCGGCGAGAACACCAATTGGCCGAGCGAGCCCGCGGCTGTGCCAATACCGAAACCGATCGTGCGCCAGCCCTCTGGCAGAAGCTTGCCGAAGGCGCCGAGCACCAGCGTGAACGAACAACCACCAAGACCCAAGCCGATGAGCACACCGGCCGACAAGTGCAGCTCCAGTGTCGTATGGGCATAGGACATCCAGACAATGCCCAGGGCGTAAAGAATTGCGCCAGTCGCCAGCACCCAGGTCGCGCCGAAGCGATCGGCCAAGGCACCTGCGAACGGCTGGGTCGCGCCCCACAGCAGCATCTCGATCGCCAGCGCCAGGGCGAACACGTCGCGGCCCCAGCCATTGGCGTTCGACATCGGCCCGAGAAAAAAGCCGAAGGACGAACGCGGGCCGAAGCCCAGCAATCCGATCAGACAGCCGCAGAATAGAATGACGAGCGGCGTACGCCACGCAGAGAGACGATCCGGCATCCCACTGTTATGCCGTGGCAACCGCAGGTCGCGCCACTGGTTTCTCGACAATCGGCAGGTTGATCACCGCGGAAGCGACCCCGAAGAAAACCGACAGCCACCACACCACGTCATAGGACCCCGTCATCTCGTAGGCCATGCCGCCGAGCAGGACACCCAGGAAGCCTCCGACCTGGTGGCTGAAAAAGGCGAACCCGAACAGCATGGTCAGCCAGCGTGTGCCGAACATCAGCGCGACCAGCCCCGAAGTCGGCGGCACGGTCGATAACCAGAGCAGTCCGGTCACCGCGCCGAACACCCATGTCGAAATGTTGCTGGCCGGCAGCAGGATCAGCGCCACGATGGCCGCGGCACGTCCGAAGTAGATGACCGAAAGCAGATAGCGCCTCGGCATGCGGCTGCACAGCCATCCGGACGTCAGCGAGCCGATGATGTTGAACAGGCCGATCAGGCCGATGGTGATGGCGCCGGCATCGGCGCCAAGGCCGCGGTCGACCAGATAGGCCGGCAGATGCACGGTGACGAAGGCGAGCTGGAAGCCGCAGGTGAAGAAGCCCAGCACCAGAAGGATATAGCTGCGATGACCGAAGGCTTCGACCAGCGCCTGTCTCGACGACTGCGTCTTGGCCGCAGTGGCGCCTTGAGCCGCCGGAGGCGTCGCGAGCATCAGCGAGAGCGGCAGCACCAGCAGCAGCGTTCCAGCGAAGATCAGCAAGGCTGTCTGCCAGGAAAACAGGCCGATGAACAAATGCGCCATCGGTGAATAGAGAAACTGACCGAACGAGCCCGCCGCGGTGCCAGCGCCGAACGCGAGCGGACGCCAGTTGTCCGGCACGAGCTTGCCCAAGGCGCCGATCACCATCGGGAACGAGCAGCCGGCAAGGCCGAAGCCGATCAGCACGCCGGCCGACATGTTGAGACCGGTGAGCGACGTGGCCTGCGACATCCAGGCGAGGCCCGCCGCATAGAGCAGCGCGCCGAGGCTCAACACGCGCACCGGCCCGAAACGGTCGGCGAATGCGCCGGCGAACGGCTGCGCCGCGCCCCACAGCAGGTTCTGGATGGCGATCGCGACCGAAAACGCCTCGCGGCCCCAGCCGCGGTCCAGCGACAACGGCGCGAGGAATTGGCCCACAGCCGAACGTGGACCAAAGGCAATCAGCGCGATGACACAGCCGATGGCAATCAGCACCCAAGGGGTACGCCACGCAGCAAGCTTGATTGGCGCAGGCGAAACAGTGGTCGACATAATCCGTGCCCCGAGAATCTGCGCCGCAACGGCGCGCACGGCATAATTGGTGATCTATCGCCGCGCACCAAACGAAAGTTGGTGATGGAAACGATCTCCCGGGCATATGCATAGCTGATCGGACGAAATGCCCGCCGGGCGATATCGAGGGACTGGCGCACCGTGCGGGGAAGCGTTATATGTTTTGCTCAAAATGAGGATAAGAAGGTCAAGGCCGGCTGAATGCCGGACATTTTTAGCCCCTAAATATGCTCATTATGAGCATATTTAGATCTACGCATGGAGGTTTTCATGCCGATCCTCGAAACCGTAGGCCCCCTCGCCGACCGGCAGCCCGCCGCCCCGCCCACCGCCGCGGGCCATGGCGCACTCGACAGGTTCGGCGCGCTGCCTGCGGCCTCGCTCGAATGGAATGCCGACGTCGAGCAGGCGACCGCCCATCTCTACAGGCGCATCAAGAACGTGGTGCCCTCGGTGGAATGGCCGTTCTTCGCGCCCTACGTCGCCGCCATCAACGCGCTGAAGAAAAAGCGCAACGCCGTCATCCTGGCGCACAACTATCAGACGCCGGAGATCTACAACTGCGTCGCTGACTTCGTCGGCGACTCTTTGCAGCTCGCCCGCGAGGCCACCAAGGTGAAGGCCGGCATCATCGTGCAGTGCGGCGTGCACTTCATGGCCGAGACCGCGAAGGTTTTGAATCCGGAAAAGACTGTCTTGATCCCGGACCTCAAGGCCGGCTGCTCGCTCGCCTCCGCGATCACCGGCGAGGACGTGCGGCTGCTGCGCGAGCGTTTCCCGGGCGTGCCGGTGGTGACTTACGTGAACACCTCGGCCGAAGTGAAGGCCGAGAGCGACATCACCTGCACGTCGTCGAACGCGCTGCAGGTCGTGGAGAGCCTCGGCGTCGACAGGGTGATCTTCGTCCCGGATCAGTATCTCGCGAAGTATGTGGCCTCGCAGAGCAAGGTAAAGATCATCGCCTGGAAGGGCGCCTGCGAGGTGCACGAACGCTTCACCGGCGACGAGTTGGCGCTGATCCGCGCCAACGATCCGCAGGTGCAGATCGTCGCGCATCCGGAATGCCCGCCGGACGTGATCGCGGCCGCCGACTTCACCGGCTCGACCGCGCACATGATCGACTATGTGCGCAAGAACAAGCCGAAGCGCGTGGTCCTGGTCACCGAATGCTCGATGGCCGACAACGTGCAGGCCGAATTGCCCGACGTGGAGTTTTCGAGGCCCTGCAATCTCTGCCCGCACATGAAACGCATCACGCTGCCGAAGATTCTCGACAGCCTGCTCAACATGAAGGAGGAGGTTGTGGTCGATCCAGCCGTTGCGGCGAGAGCACGACGCGCGGTCGAGCGGATGATCTATTTGAAGAGCTGACGCAAGTGGTGCAACGAACTCGAACACCCTCCCCTGGAGGGGGAGGGTCGACCGCCGTAGCGAAGCGGAGGCGGGCGGGGTGGGGTGAGCCTTATTTACGAAGAGGATCACCCCACCCCGCTCGCTTCGCGAGCGACCCTCACCCTCCAGGGGAGGGTAAAACGAAGTGCGGCTACAGCTTCGCCTTCTGCACCGTCTCGTCCGGCTTCGTCATCGACTGATTGAGCGGCGGCACCTCGGAGCCATCGCCCCAGGCGCGCGGCCGGTAGAAGCTGTGTACGCCGATCTTCTGCATGCGCCGCATCTCGCGGACCCAGGCCGGATGCACCCAGTAAGCATGGTAGTGGGTGGAATGTCCGACCTCGGGCAGCCACAGCTTGCCGTCGAGCATGTCGCGCGAGATCTCCTTCGCCTGCGTCCACATGTCGGGCTCTTTCACCACGTCGGGGATGCCGTCGCAGGCGAAGGTGAACTGGCAGGCCAGTTTGCGATGCGCGTTCTGATAGACCACACCGCACACATTGTTCGGATAGAAGCCGGAGAACACGCGGTTCATCACCACTTGGGCGACGGCGATCTGGCCGCGCTTCACCTCGCCGCGGGATTCGAAATAGACCGCGTCGGCGAGACACTTCTCGGCCTTAGCGCGCTGCTTGGTGTCGAGCCCGAGCCGCTCGGCGGGCGTGCGCGGCCGCTTGCCTGCGCCGGTCACCTCGCCCTTCGGCGCTACGGTTTCGCCGGCGCTGCTCGTGGCTGGCGTAACGGCTTTCGGCTGGGCGGCCGGCGGTGTCACAGCCGAAGCCTTGATGTCGGGATCGTGCGCCGGAGGGGTGACGATCTGCACCTCTTCGTCCATCGGCCAGGGCTGAATGGGCGCAACGGAATCGCCGACCGGATTGTTGCCGAAATAGAGCCGGCCGAGCCGCTGCGCGGCGTTGTCATCGAGCGTCGCCTTGAACGGCGACACGATGCTCGCGAAATCCCGGGCTTCCGGCGGCGCCGAAGCCAGCATCACCGGCCCGGCAGTTTTCTCGGGCGACGCCTCGGAGTTCGTTTGAGATTTCGGCGCGGTTTCGGCGTCCGGGGTGAGCACCAGATCGGCTGGGGTCAACGAGCCTGGATTGACCGAGAGATCGGCTTTCGGCTGTGGCGGCGCAACGACAGCCGGGGCCGTGGCAACGGGCTGCGTGGCAACCGGCAGCACCTCGGCGGGCGCGTCGCTGGGCTTGGTGAAGGTCACGGTCTTGACCCTCCCCGGCGTCAGGTCGCGGCTCCGGCCGACCGCCGGATCGTGTGACCGCGATACCAGGAGATCGCCCTTGAGCGCACGGTTGACCGACGGGAATTCGATACGCGGCCGATAGAGCTGCATCGGCATGCCGGTGTCGATCATCACCGATCCGGTGATCGCAGGTTCAGCCGTGATGCTGGCGACGCGCGCCAAAGGCGGCTCGGGAATCAACGTGCCGACCGGCTGCGGAAAGCTGAAAGTCGCGGCGTGGATGGTGCCGAACGGTGACGCCAGCATGTGCGCGCGGGCGCGCTGCGACACGTCGGGCTGACGCGCCATCAATGACGCAAGGTCCTGATAGCCGATTGAATTCGGCATCAGACCCATCACCAGGACGCCAAGGCCGAAGGAAGCGTAGACGCTGGCTTCCTTCGGCCTCCTACGCGACACACCCATTCAAACGCTCACGCAACAGACGCAACAACAGGAGGTACGCAACGCGATCGATACAAACGCCGGGAGTTGGCGCCGGAGTGGCTCCAATGCGACGCATTCCTTTATTGTCGGATTAACCTTGCGAAGCCGTTAACCCTGCGCATTTGGCGCACATTTGCGGAACGCAAAGCGCAGCAATGGCGCGGCGCCTTAAGCGTTCTGGTAAACGCTTCGTCAACAACGGAACGAGTGCAGTACAAAAAACGAAACGGCCGGCCCGATGAGTACACCGGCCGGCCGCTGTGTTTTGAAACCTCCGCGCAGCTACATCTGCACGCCCTTTTCCTTGAAGTACTTCACCGCGCCCGGATGCCACGGGATCGGCGAATTCTTCATGACCTGGGTCGAAAGATCGATAGCGGCGGCTTCACCATGCACCGCGACCAGATCGGCCTTGTGCTCGATGAACGTTTTCACGATGTCGTAGGCGACCTGGTCGGACATCGAAGCGTTCGACACCAGGATGTTCTGCACCGAGGTGATCTTGTTGTCCTTGTCCTGGCCCGGATAGGTTTTCGCCGGGATCACGGCGGCGCTGTAGATGTCGCCGTACTTGGCGTTCATCTTGTCGAGCACCTCGGCGTGATCGATCAGCTTGAGCTTGACGCCAGGCGTTGCCCCGAGGTCGGTCACCGCCGCAGTCGGCAGGCCACCGACCCAGAAGTAAGCGTCGATCTTGCCGTCCTTGATCGCGTTGGTGGACTCGGCGACGCCGAGCCTCTCGCGCTTCATGTCCTTGTCCTTGTCGAGGCCCGCCGCCTCGATGACGCGGAACGCCATCACCTCGGTGGCGCTGCCGGGAGAGCCGGTCGAGACACGTTTGCCCTTGAGGTCCGACATCTTCTCGATGCCGCGGCCTTCGATGGTCACGACATGCATGCGGTTCGGATAAAGCACCATCAGGGTGCGGGCATCGACCGGATGGCCTTTGAACTTGTCCTCGCCCTTCACCGCATCGAGCGCGGCGTCGACCATCACCAGCGCGATCTCGCTTTGCTTGGAGCCGATCAGCTTGAGGTTGTCGACCGAGCCTCCGGTGACACGCGCAGTCGCCGCTGCGCCCGGCACGTATTTGGTGAGGATGTTCGCCATGCCGCCGCCGAGCGGATAGTAGACGCCGCCCGTGCCGCCGGTCGCGATCGCGATGTTCATCGGCTCGGCGAGCGCCGCGCCTGCGAGCAGCGTCGCGCCCGCGATTGCGCCCGCGATCCAAGTTCTGCGTTTCATTCGATCCATCCTCCCTTTTTGTCTTGGTTCTGGTGTTGTCTTCGGATGCGTCACCCGCTCGCAGCCGCTTTCGGCGGCGCCTGCATGTGCTGTTTTACCAGGACCAAGGCCGCAATCAGCAAGCCAAATGCCGCGGTGTAGCTGAGGTCGCGGCCGACGATGGCTTCCAGCACCGCTTCGATCAGGCTCGGGAACACGAGCAGCAGCCCCGAGAGCGTCAGCAGCGCACGCTCCCACAGCGTTGTGCGTTGCAGCGCCCAGCCCTGGGCGGCGGCCGCAAGCGCAGCCAAGCCCAGCGCGGTCTTGACCGTGATTTCCACGATGTCGATCCACGAGCCATCCTTCGGGATCTTGAGCAGGAGGCCAAGCCCCTGCGGATCGAGCACGAACACGAATGGCACCAGGAAGGCCGGCAATGTGTACTTCCACGCTTGCAAGGTCGTCTTGTAGGGATCGCCGTTGGTGATGGCGGCCGCGGCGAACGGCGACAGCGCGGTCGGCGGCGAGACTTCCGAGAGCACGGCGTAATAGAAGATGAACATGTGCGCCGCGATGTCCGGCACGCCGAGCTTGGTCATGGCGGGCGCCGCGATCACGGCGCAGATGATGTAGCTCGCCGTGACCGGCACGGCGAGGCCGACGATCCAGACGATGAGCGCGGTGTAGATCGCGGTCAGCAGCAGGTTGCCGCCCGCATAGTCGATCACGATCGACGAGAATTTCAGGCCCAGTCCCGTCAGCGTGACGACGCCGACGATGATGCCCGCCGTGGCGCACGTAGTGGCCGCGGTCAGCACCTGGATCGAGCCGTCCGACAGCGTCTTCACCAGTCGCTTCGGCGTGATCGCGGTCTCGCGGGAGAGGAAGCTCAGGCCGAAGGTGAGCACGATCGACCAGAACACCGCGAGCGTCGGCGAATAGCCCCACAGCATGAAGATGACGATCGAGATCAGCGAGATGAAGTGGAAGCCATAGCGCCGCGTCAGCTGCCACAACGTCAGCCCCTGACTCGTGTCCACCATCTGCGCCTGGAAGCGCTTGGCGTCGAGCTCGACCATGAAGAGCAGCGCGAGGTAATAGAGCAGCGTCGGGATGGTCGCCATCCAGATCACGTCGAGATAGCTGATCTTCAGAAACTCCGCGATCAGGAAGGCCGCGGCGCCGAGCACCGGCGGCGAGATGATCGCGCCGAGTCCGCCGGCGGCGAGCAGGCCACCGGCAGCGTTCCGCTCGAAGCCCGCGCGCTCCATCATCGGCCAGGCCACGGCGCCGATCGTCACCGTGGTGGCGACGCCCGAGCCCGACGGTCCGCCGAGCAGGAACGACGACAGCACCACGGTGCGGCCGGCGCTGTTGGCCTTGTTGCCCATCAGCGCCATGGAAAAATCGATAAAGAATTTTCCGGCACCGGAATGCTGCAGAAACGCGCCATAGATAGTGAACAGAATGATCAGCGACGACGACACGTCGACCGGCACGCCGAAGATACCTTCGAGCGTGATGAACAACTGTCCGACGATCTGGCCGACATCGAAGCCGCGATGAGTCCAGGGCTGCGGCAGGTACGGACCGAAGTAGGCGTAAGCCAGGAACGCCACCGCGACGACCGGCACGATCCAGCCGGTGGTGCGCCGCGTGGCTTCGAGCAGCAGCAGCATGAAGATCGCACCGAGCCACGTATCGAGCTGCGTCGGCATCGTCGCGCGGTCGGTGAAGTCGTCGCCGCCCTCGATGGCGTAGATCAGGATCGCGGCGCCGGCGACGCCCAGCACCACGTCCCACCAGCGGATGCGATTGCGAAACCGCATCGACATCGGGAATAGCAGGAAGCTCAGCACCAGCACGAAGGCGACGTGCGCATATCGCAGCGGCTGGGTCGGAACGATCGGCGCCCAGCCGAACGGCCAGGCGCCCGCGATCGCGCAATAAAGATGAAACAGCGACATCACCACGGCGATCATGGTGGTGACGTTGCCGGCAACGCCGGACAGCCGGTTCAACGCGCCCTCATCGGCCTCGATGAACTCTTCGGCCTTCTTCAGCGCCTCTTCGGAAATGCCCTGCGGATCGCCCGCCAGTTTCGGAATCGCCCCCTCGCCCATCGTCTCCCTGCCGGCATTATTCGTTTTTGGCGTCGTCCCCCGGCGCTGAGGCTAACACGGTCGCCGCCTCAGGGAACATCCAACCAACGTCTTGATTGCTGTCTCAACCTTCGGTCGGAACCGGCCCGGGCGCGGCGACTTATCCGGATGCAGCTGCTCCACGATCGGATTGGAAGCGTGGGCCTCCTGCCTGAAGGAGATCACCATGCCCCGAGTCGCCAACCGAGCTTTGCTGATCGCGGCCGCGGCCCTGATGGCCACCTTGCCTGCGGACCTGACCCTGAGCGAGCCGGAAACGTCGCCTCCTCAAGGCACGCCACCACCACCTCACATGCTGCCGACGCCGTGCGGCCAACGCGCAGACATCGTGCGCCTGCTACGCGAGCAGTACGGCGAAAGCCCAAGCGCCCAGGGCCTATCCGACGCCGGGACCGTCGCTGAGGTGTTCACCAGCGCCAAGGGCAGTTGGACCATCGTGGCGACCGCGCCCAATGGTTTGACCTGCATGGTCGGCGCCGGCCAATCGTGGCAACCCGTGGTCGCCCGCGACGATACGATCTAACAGGTAAATCAGGCCTCGCCGGCAGCCTTTTTGCCGAGTGCGGCCTGTGCGGCCGCAAGCCTCGCAATCGGCACACGGAACGGCGAACACGACACATAGTCGAGGCCGACCTCGTGGCAGAACGCGACAGACGCGGGATCGCCCCCGTGCTCGCCGCAGATGCCAACCTTGAGCTTGCCGCGCACCTTGCGGCCACGCTCGACGCCGATCCGGACCAGCGCACCGACGCCCTCCTGATCGATCGACACGAACGGGTCGCCCGGCAGGATGCCGCGCTGGGTGTAGATGCCGAGGAACGACGCGGCATCGTCACGGCTGATGCCGAAGGTGGTCTGCGTCAGATCGTTGGTGCCGAACGAGAAGAACTCGGCGCTTTGCGCGATCTCGTCGGCCATCAGCGCCGCACGCGGCAGCTCGATCATCGTGCCGACCTGATAGTTGAGCTTGCTGCCGCTCTCCTTCTGCACTTCGGCGGCCATCGCATCGATCCGCGCCTTCACGATATCGAGCTCGGCCTTGGTCGCGATCAGCGGCACCATCACCTCGGGTACCACGGGCTTGCCGGTGCGCTTGCCGGCTTCGACCGCGGCCTCGAAGATCGCCCGCGCCTGCATCTCGGCCACCTCCGGATAGGCGATGGCAATGCGGCAGCCGCGGAAGCCCAGCATTGGGTTGAACTCGGCCAGCTCCTTGGCGCGATGGCCGAGCTTCTTCGGATCGACGCCCATCGCGGCCGCAACCTCGGCGATGTCCTCCTCGGTGTGCGGCAGGAATTCGTGCAGCGGCGGATCGAGCAGCCGGATCGTCACCGGCATGCCCTGCATGATCTCGAACAGCTCGACGAAATCGCCACGCTGCATCGGCAGAATCTTGGCCAGCGCCTTTTTCCGTTGATCGGTTGTGTCGGAGAGGATCATCTCGCGCACCGCCTGGATGCGCGCCTCGTCGAAGAACATGTGCTCGGTGCGGCAGAGCCCGATGCCCTGTGCGCCAAAGCGCACGGCAACCCGAGCATCGGCCGGCGTATCGGCATTGGCGCGAACGCCGAGCGAACGCACCTTGTCGGCCCAGCCCATCAGCGTGCCGAATTCACCGGACAGCTCGGGCTCGACCATCGGCACCCGGCCGGCCAGAACCTGGCCGGTCGAGCCGTCGATGGTGACCAGTTCGCCGCGCTTCAGCACGACATTGCCGGCTTGCAGCGTCTGCGCGTTGTAATCGACGCGGAGCGAGCCCGCGCCCGAGACGCAGGGCTTGCCCATGCCGCGCGCCACCACGGCGGCGTGCGAGGTCATGCCGCCGCGCGTGGTGAGAATGCCTTCGGCAGCGTGCATGCCGTGGATGTCCTCCGGCGAGGTCTCGACACGGACGAGAATGACCTTCTTGCCCTCGGCCTTGAGCTCGGCGGCCTCGTCGGAGCTGAACACGATCTCGCCCGAGGCTGCGCCCGGCGACGCCGGCAGGCCCGTGGCGATGACGTTGCGCTCGGCTTTGGGATCGATGGTCGGATGCAGCAGCTGATCGAGCGAGGCCGGCTCGATGCGAGCCACCGCTTCATCCTTCGTGATCAGCTTTTCATTGGCGAGTTCGACCGCGATGCGCAGCGCCGCCTTCGCGGTGCGCTTGCCGTTGCGGGTCTGCAGCATCCAGAGCTTGCCCTGCTCGACCGTGAACTCCATGTCCTGCATGTCGCGGTAATGCTTTTCCAGCGTACCGTAGATGCGGGTGAGTTCCTTGAAGGCCGCGGGCATCGCGGTCTCCATCGACGGCTTGTCGGAGCCGGACTCCTTGCGGGCCGCTTCGGTGATCTCCTGCGGGGTGCGGATGCCCGCCACCACGTCTTCGCCCTGGGCGTTGATCAGGAATTCGCCGTAGAGCCGCTTCTCGCCGGTCGACGGATTGCGCGTGAAGGCGACGCCGGTGGCGGACGTGTCGCCCATGTTGCCGAACACCATGGCCTGCACGTTCACCGCGGTGCCCCAGCTTTCCGGAATGCTGTGCAGCCGGCGATACGTGATGGCACGGGCGTTCATCCACGACCCGAACACGGCGCCGATCGCGCCCCAGAGCTGATCGCGCGGATCCTGCGGGAACGGCGTGCCCTGCTCCTCCTCGACGCGGCTCTTGTAGAGCTTGACCACCTCGATCCAGTCGTCGGCGGTGAGATCGGTGTCGAGCGTGTAGTTCGCCCGCGATTTGTGCTCCTCGAGAATGTCCTCGAAATTGTGGTGCTCAATGTCGAGCACCACGTTCGAATACATCTGGATGAAGCGGCGGTAGGAATCGTAAGCGAAGCGCCGGTCACCGGATTGCTTGGCCAGCGCCTCCACGGTCTCGTCGTTGAGGCCGAGATTGAGCACCGTATCCATCATGCCGGGCATCGAGGCCCGCGCGCCGGAGCGCACCGAAACGAGCAGCGGATTGGCCGGATCGCCGAACTTGCGGCCGGTGATCTTGGCGATATGCGAAAGCCCCGCGTCGACCTGCTTCTCCAGATCCTTCGGGTATTTCCTGGCGTTGGCATAGTAGGCGGTGCAGACCGCGGTGGTGATGGTGAAGCCCGGCGGCACAGGCAGGCCCAGGTTGGCCATTTCGGCGAGGTTCGCGCCCTTGCCGCCGAGAAGCTCCTTCATGCCGGCGCGTCCTTGCGCCTTGCCGCCGCCGAAGACGTAGACCCACTGGCCGGATTTTACCGCTGCGGATTTGGCGGCCGCAGGCTTTGCTGCCACAGACTTGGCTGCGGCGGGCCTGCCAGCAGCCTTGGCGGGCTTCGAGCCCGCGCGGGCTTTGGCTTTCGCGGGCTTGCCTTTGGCGGATGTCTTTTTGGAGGATGCAGGGCGGCGTGCCATCAGTGATCTCGCTGTCTCGTCGGGGCGCTTTGTAGACCCCTCACCGGCGTTTCCTCAATTGGCCTTTTGTTATGAGCGGCCCATCCGCCACGTGGCCGGTCTTGCGCCGGCCCTGACATTTTATCCTTCGATCTTGGAGAAATCCGCGACTGCCCGGGTTGTCACCCGGATCTCGTTGAGGAGCCGCAGGCGGTTCGCGCGCAGCGCCACGTCGTCGACGTTGACCGTCACCTTGTCGAAGAAGGCATCGACGCGGGGACGGAGCTTGGCCATGGCGGTCATGGCGGCGGCAAAGTCCTCGCGCACGATCGCAAGGTCGGCCTCGAGCTTGGCAACGCCGATCGCGGCCGCAAGTTCCTTTTCTTCGGCTTGCTGCAACATGGCACCATCGGGCGCCTCGGTGTATTCGAGCTTGTCCTTTTTTTCCTCGATACGGAGGATGTTGGTCGCGCGTTTGACACCGGCGAGCAGGTTCTTGCCGTCGTCGGTTTCGAGAAATTTGGCCAGCGCCTCGATGCGGCGGACGATCAGCACCAGATCGTCCTGACCTGCGAGGGCGAACACGGCGTCGACCAGATCGTGGCGCGCGCCTTGCTCGCGGAGTTGGACCTTCAGGCGATCGGCGAAGAATGAGAGCAGATCGCGGCCGTCGGCATCGGAGCGCGCTTTGGCAAACACCGGCAACAGCGGCATCCGGACATTGTTGTCGAGCACCAGCCGGATGACGCCGAGCGCCGCACGGCGCAACGCGTAGGGGTCCTTCGAACCGGTCGGCTTCTCGTCGATCGCCCAGAAGCCTGTGAGGATATCGATCTTGTCGGCGAGCGCGACCGCGATCGACACTGGCTCTGCCGGCACCAGATCGTCGGGGCCCTTCGGCTTGTAGTGATCCTCGATCGCGTGCGCGACGGCTTCGTCTTCACCCTGCGCTTCCGCGTAGTAGCGGCCCATCAGGCCCTGCACCTCGGGGAATTCGCCGACCACCTCGGTCTGAAGGTCGGCCTTGCACAGCCAAGCGGCGCGCTCGGCCAGCGCCACATCGGCGTTGACGATAGGCGCCAAATGACCCGCCAGCGCGATCATGCGGTTGATGCGCTCGGCCTGCGTCCCGAGCTTCTCGTGGAACACGATGTGCTCGAATTTCGGCAGCCGGTCTTCAAGCCGCGTCTTGAGGTCCGTCTCGTAGAAGAACTTGGCGTCGGACAGCCGCGCGCGGATGACGCGCTCGTTGCCGGCGACGATGGCCTTGCCGCCGTCGGTCGCTTCGATGTTCGAAACGAGGATGAATTTGTTGACGAGCTTCGACGTGTTCAGGTCGCGGACCACGAAGCACTTCTGGTTGTTGCGGATGGTCGCGCGGATCACCTCTTCGGGGATCGAGAGAAACGCCGCGTCGAACGAGCCCATCAGCACCACCGGCCATTCGACCAGACCCGCGGCTTCAGCCAACAGGCCTTCGTCTTCGATCAGTTCGAAGCCCTGGGCGAAGGCAAGGTTCTTCGCGTCAGTGAGGATCATCTGCGCGCGCCGCGCCGGATCGACCACGACCTTGGCCTTCTCGAGCTTGGCCATGTAGTCGTCGAAACGCTTCACCTTGATCGCGTCGGGCGCGAGGAAGCGATGGCCGTGCGTGATGTCACTCGATGCAACGCCGCCGACCTCGAACTTCACGATCTCGGGTTCTTCGGTCTCAGGCCCGAAGGTCGCGATGATGGAATGCAGCGGCCGCACCCAGTTGAGCGCACCGGGCCGGGCCGAGGCCTCGCCCCAGCGCATCGCCTTTGGCCACGGAAACGCGGTGGTGACCTCCGGCACGATCTCGCCGATCACGTCGATCGCGGGCCGTCCGGCCTTCTCGATCACCGCGACGTAGAAGTCGCCCTTCTTCGGGTCCTTCTCGATCTTGGCCTGCTCGACGGAAGCCAGCCCCGCGGCTTTGAGGAATCCAGCGATCGCCTTTTCGTTGGCGTCGATCCGCGGACCCTTGCGCTCTTCCTTCACGTCGGGCTGGCGCACCGGGATGCCGGCGACCGCGAGCGCAAGCCGTCGCGGCGTCGCGAATGCGGTCGCACCCTCGTAGGTCAGCCCGGCATTTACCAGCCTGTCGGTCACGAGCTTCTTCAAATCCTCCGCGGCCCGCGCCTGCATGCGGGCCGGGATTTCCTCGGAGAAGAATTCGAGCAGAAGATCAGGCATTACGTCGTCGCAAGTTTCTTATGGCTGCCGTCGCACATCGGCTGATTGGCCGTGCGCTTGCAGGTGCAGAACCACGCCTCTTCCGATTTCTCCGCCTTGAACTCGCGCGGCGAGAATTCCGTACCCTTGTGGGAGCCGTCGCAGAACGGCTGCGCCTTCGAGCGCCCGCAGGCGCACCACCAGTAGCTCTTGCCTGCTTCCACGTTCATCGCGATCGGTCTGCGACCGCCGATCTCAGGTGTACCGCTCATGCTGCACCTCCCGCCTCGGTTTTGAGCCAGGCCTCGCCACAGGCTTTGGCCAGTTCGCGCACGCGAAGGATATAGCTCTGCCGCTCGGTCACCGAGATGACGCCTCGGGCGTCGAGCAGATTGAACACATGGCTCGCCTTGATGCACTGGTCGTAAGCGGGCAGCGCCATCAGATGGCGATTGCCATCCTCGGACCAGCCGGCTTCGAGGTAACGCTTGCAGGCGCCTTCGGCCATCCGGAACTGCTCGAACAGCATGTTCGTGTCCGAGTGCTCGAAATTGTGCCGCGAATATTCCTGCTCGGCCTGCAGGAAGACGTCGCCGTACGTGACCTTCTCGGCGCCCTCGCGGCCGTTGAAGTTGAGGTCATAGACGCGGTCGACGCCCTGCACATACATCGCAAGGCGCTCCAGGCCGTAGGTCAGTTCGCCCGCAACCGGCGCACATTCGAAGCCCGCGACCTGCTGGAAGTAGGTGAACTGCGAGACTTCCATGCCGTCGCACCAGCACTCCCAGCCTAGGCCCCAGGCGCCGAGCGTCGGGCTTTCCCAGTCGTCCTCGACAAAGCGGATGTCATGAAGCTTGGAGTCGACGCCGATCGCGGCAAGCGACTTGAGATAGAGGTCCTGGATGTCGAGAGGCGATGGCTTCAGGATCGCCTGAAACTGGTAGTAATGCTGGAGCCGGTTCGGGTTCTCGCCGTAACGGCCGTCCTTCGGCCGCCGGGATGGCTGCACATAGGCCGCGTTCCAGTGCTTGGGACCGAGCGCGCGCAGCGTGGTCGCCGGATGGAACGTGCCTGCGCCGACCTCCATGTCGTAGGGCTGCAGAATGACACAGCCCTGGTCGGCCCAAAACCGCTGCAGCGCCAGAATCAGCCCCTGGAACGAGCGTTCCGGGCGCATGTGAGCGGGAAGATCGTCGGCCATAAGGAGTCCCAGAACGCGCGGGGTGAGACCTAACGGCGCAGCTTTCGGGGGTCAAGGCGCGGGAACAGGCTCTCCCCACATGGGTCCTGGCACGATAGGGTCGCCCAAAACATCGGCCAGTCGGGGCCGATCGAATGGGAGGATTTCGTGCCGCTACGCCTTGCCGCTTTCGCCTGCGCGCTTTTCGCCTTTGCGGCGTCGGCCACCGTATCCCAGGCGCAGGATACCTCCCGGCCGATTCGCATCGTGATCGCCTTCCCGGCCGGCGGCCCCACTGATTTCGTCGGCCGGCTGGTGGCGGACAAGGTCAAGGACATCCTGGGCCAGCCGATCGTCATCGAGAACAAGCCCGGCGCCAACGGCGCGATCGGCGCCGACTATGTGGCGAAGTCACCGCCCGACGGCAGCACGCTGTTTCTCACCACGCTGGGTGCGCTGGGCGTGACACCGCATATGCGGACCGACGTCCGCTACGACGCCATCAAGGACTTCGCTCCGATCACGCTGGTGGTGCTCAACACCACACTCATCGTGGTGAAGGCCGAGTCGCCCTTCAACTCGATGAAAGACCTCACCGCCGCAGCGAAGGCCAAGCCGGGCGAAATGACCTTCGCCTCGACCGGCGTGGGCTCCAACACACACCTGGCGCTGGAGCTCTACCAAAGCGCTGCCGGCGTGAAATTCGTGCATGTGCCCTATCGTGGCGCGGCGCCTGCTCTCACCGATCTGCTCGGCGGCCAGGTCCAGGTGTTCGCCGCCGATGCGCCGGTGCTGATGCCCCACATCAAGGGCGGGAAGGTCAAGCCGCTGGGCGCGGCGTCAGGCCGGCGCAATCCGATGCTGCCGGACGTGGCGACACTCGCCGAGCAGGGCTATCCGGACACCACGGTCGACAACTGGTACGGACTGCTGGCTCCCGCCGGCACGCCGCCCGCGACAATCACGCGGCTTCACGACGCCTTCGTTGCAGCGGTCAATGATCCGGTGGTGAAGGACAAGCTGATCCAGTCCGGCGCGATCCCGGTCGCCAACAGCCCTGCAGAGTTCGGCAAATTCCTCAAAGAGGAATACGACCGCTGGGGCAAGGTCGTGCGCGAACGAGGAATCAAAGACGATCAGCGATAGGGACGGTATTCGCCGGTCACCGGATCGCGCCGGAGCTTCGGCAGCCGCGCGCGCTCAGGGTCGGTGACCCGCACCGGACGGACCTGATCCAATTCGCCGTTGATGCGTTGCCATTCGCGGCTGATCAGCTTCATCACCACGACGGCACCGATGGCGCCAAGCGTCCAGGCGACAAGGGGTGGCAACGCAGGCATGAGATTCTCCTCAGGGTCGGTGTACTTGGTGTTCCGTCACAGTCTAGCGGTTCGATCTACAATCCATAACGTGCCCAAAGCGCGCGTGTTTCCAGCGCCGCGATGACATCTTCGGCAAGGTTGGCTCCGCTCCATAGCGACGAAAGCCCCGATCCCGCACCGGCGCCTATCCCCGGCACCCGCCGCCCGAAGAAACCACGGTCGGCAATCAGCGGGGTGCGGACCCTATCGCCAAAGCGGTCTCGCAGGACCCCACGGAGGTCGCCGATGGTATCGGCCAGTCCCAGTTCCAGACCCCGCCGACCGGTCCAATATTCCCCAGAGAACAAGGCCGTTTCGCGGCTGTCGAGCTTGCTTCCCCGCCGCGACTTCACGAGTTCGATAAAGCCCTCGTGAATGCCGCGCTGGATGGCGTGCAGCTTTTCGACCTCGTCGGACTTTTCCGGCAGGAACGGATCGAGCATGCCCTTGCGCTCGCCTGCGGTGTAAAGCCGCCGCTCGACGCCGATCTTTTCGATCAGCTTGTCGAAGCCGAACGAGCCGCCGATCACTCCGATCGAGCCGACGATGGACGACATGTCGCAGATGATCTCGTCGGCGGCGCAGGCAATCATGTAGCCGCCAGAGGCCGCCACATCCTCGACGAAGGCAAACACCGGCACCTTCTTCTCGTCGGCAAGCGCCCGGATGCGCTTGAAGATCAGGTGCGACTGGACCGCCGAACCTCCCGGAGAATTGATCGAAAGCGCGACGCCTTTGATGTTCTTGATGGCGAAGGCGCGCTCGAGCGAACGGGCGACATTGGCCATTGTCATGCCGGGCCGCAGCGGCGTCGAAATGCCGATCGCGCCACTCAGCCGCACCACAGGAACCACCGGAATATCGGAGCGAAAACGCGCCGGAATAAGCGGCGCGAGCATGGCGCCTACACGCTGCATCGGGGTGACTTCAGACATCGGCAACCATCTCTCTTGACCACTTTACGAGTCATTCATTGTTAACACACCCCAGGCAGATTTCCCGGAACATCAAGGCCGACGGGGCGTTAAGCCGTTAATTTTGGAACCGGGTATGAAGCTGCTTTTCCTGTTCGTGTTAATGACGGCGATCGTGCTTGCGGCCCATCCGGGCGCGTTGATCCGCACCGTCGCACGCCGTTCCGCGGCCTGACCGCCTAACGACCAGACATCGGCAGCGCCTGCGCGCCGCGCAAGACCGCTTCAGCTTCTGCGGTCGGCTTGCCGTCTTCACCGTTCAACACCAGTCCAGGCAAAAGCATCAGCGGCGCGCGGCTGCTCTTGTGCGCGCAAACAAGGATGCGAATGGCCGGCTGGCCGGCACGGCCATGGACCGGCAGCACTGCAATGCCGCCGAAGCGCTCGCCGAGCGCAGCGAGAACGTCACCGAGTCCGTCAGCGCGCCAGATCAGCGTCAGCGAGCCCGCCGAGTGCAGCACGCGCGACGCGGCGTCGATCCAATCCACCAAGAGGCTTTCGGACGCCGCGTGAGCGAGGCGCCTGCCAGGATCAGGCGACACGTTCTGCCGCGACGGATCGTGGAACGGTGGATTCATCAGAACGTGATCGGCTGAGCCGGGCGTGAGCCCAGCTGCGGCGTAGTCGGCGGCCGGGCCGGCGACGTCGAGCGTCACCGCCCTCGCCCGTTCCGAAAGCCCATTGCGTTCGATGTTCTCGATAGCGAGCGAGGACAACTCCGGATCGAGCTCCAGCAACGTGACCTCGACATCCGGGATGCGCATGGCGAGCGCCAAGCCAGCGGCACCGACTCCCGATCCGAAATCGATGATCCGATCGCCGGCGCGTGCTGCGGTCGCGGCAGCCAGCAGAATGGCATCGTGGCCGACGCGATGACCGCGCTTCTTCTGTTTGAGCCGCAATCGTCCGCCGAGCACGGCGTCGTCGGTCAGCTCGGCATAGAGCGCCGGTTTGTCAGGCCGCAATTCGTGCGCGAGGCCCGCGTCCTCCAGCAGTCGCCTGGCATCCTCGATGCTGGTCTCCTCAACCAGGATGCGGCGCGGCAGGATTCCGAGCGAGCCTTCCAACACGCTCATATGCTGGTCGAGCACCAAGTGCGGGATCTCGGCGGCTTTCAGGAGTGCTTCGATCGCGGTGATCAGCACGGCGTTGTTGGTGCGAACGAGTTCGTGCACGGTCGTCAGCTCCGCCGCCACTCCCCGGCCGGCGTAAGCGACGCCGCGATCCGACCGCATCCAGCGGCGAGCAAAGCGGTATTTCTGACATCCTTCCGCAACATTGGCGCCCGCTCTCTGCGCCCGGCCGGGCGCTCTTTTGCCGGCTGCCTTGGCATCGGGAGAAATCCTTGTCGCAGCCCCCGCCGGCACCCTTGCCCGCATATCATAGCGCTTCTATGTGTTCCCGTGTTATCTGCGGGGCCGCGTTTGTCCGCACCGTCCGATTTGCCTCGCCTTGGAGAACCATTTTGGCCGTCGTCGTCCCCTTCAGTCCGGCAGATGCCACAATCGAGCGGCTCGTCGAGCTCGTGAACGCCGATATGGGCCGGGTCAATTCCGAAATCCTGTCGCGCACCGGCTCCGAGGTCACGATGATCCCGGAGGTCGCCAACCATCTGATCTCATCGGGTGGTAAGCGGCTGCGGCCGATGCTGACGCTCGCCACGGCGCGGCTGAACGGCTACTCCGGCGACGGCCATATCAAGCTCGCCGCCGCCGTCGAATTCATGCACACGGCGACGCTGCTGCACGATGACGTGGTCGACCAGAGCGACATGCGCCGCGGCCGCCCGGCCGCCCGCAAGGTCTGGGGCAACGAGGCGAGCGTGCTGGTCGGCGACTTTTTGCTGGGCCAGGCTTTCAAGATGATGGTCGAGGTCGGCTCGCTCCGCGCGCTCGAAATCCTGTCATCGGCTGCAGCCGTGATCGCCGAGGGCGAGGTGATGCAGCTCGGCGCAGCCAAGAACACCGCGACCACCGAGGACGAATATCTCGCCGTGATCCGCGCCAAGACCGCCGAGCTGTTCGCCGCGGCCTGCGAGGTCGGCCCGGTGCTGACGCAACGCTCGAAGGCCGAGGCCGCCGCCTGCCGCTCGTTCGGCATGAACCTCGGCATCGCCTTCCAGCTGGTCGACGACGCGCTCGACTACGGCGGCAAGGCGGCCAAGCTCGGCAAGAACACCGGCGACGACTTCCGCGAGGGCAAGATCACCCTGCCGGTGGTGCTGTCGTTCCGCCGCGGCTCGGAAAGCGAGCGTGCGTTCTGGACGCAGACGCTGGAGAAGGGCGAGGTGTCCGACAGCGATTTCGAAACCGCGGTCGGCCTGATGATCAAACACCGGGCGCTGGAAGACACCATCAAGCGCGCCCAGCACTACGGCGCCATCGCCCGCGACGCTCTCGCGCTTTATCCGGCGTCGGAGATGAAGCAGGCGCTGGAAGAGGCGGTGGAGTTCTGCACCGCCAGAACGCACTGACACTGACGTGCAGACCTGAGGGCGATCAGCCGAAGCTTGTCGCCTTCACCCACCATGTGGGCTGGGCGGCCGATATGCTTTTCGCGGCCGCTGCGGCGGTACGCGGGGACGCATACAGACCAAAGCAGGTTGCGCCTGAGCCGGACATCCGCGCCAGCACGCAGCCTTTGGTCTCGCGAAGCCCCAGAAGCACACGCGCGATGACCGGCTGGATCTCGATCGCCGGCGGTTCGAGATCGTTGCCGTGTTTTGCAAGATAGGCGACGAAGTCTTCCAGACCGCGCGGCAGCGCGCGCGAAGGCGCCGCGCGGCGCACAGGTCCGCCGGGCTTGAGCCCAAGCCGCATGAACACGTCCTTGGTCGGGACCGCGACGCCGGGATTGATCATCACGGCGGCGATCTTCGGCATCTTCAGCGGCACTGAGAGCGCCTCGCCGATGCCGCGCATCCGTCGCGGCCGCGGATCGACGCAGACCGGCACATCGGCGCCCACCGTGGGCGCAACCTTGATGAGCTTCGGATTGTGACGCGCGAGCCGGTTGGCGCGGGCGAGCAACCGCAGCGCCGCGGCAGCGTCGGACGAGCCGCCGCCGAGCCCGGCCGCGACCGGCAGATGCTTCTCGAGAGTGAAGCGGCCGAGCGTCAGGCCAGGCGTTTCGACAGCGAGCGCACGAGCGGCCTTCAGCACCAGATTGTCGTCGAGCGGTCCGGCCTGCTCGGCGGTCTCGCCGCGAACCTTCAGCGACAGCGTCGGTCCGGGCGCAAGCGTGAGACGGTCGGCGATGCCGGCAAAGACCACGAGACTGTCGAGCAGATGATAGCCGTCGGCCCTGCGGCCCAGCACCGCGAGCGTCAGATTGACCTTGGCGGGAGCGAGTTCGACGAGAGTTGCCATAATGGCAACTTATCCGCCGCTGTTGCGATTATCGCAACAGCACTGTGATAACAACAATGCCCGGCAGAGCCGGGCATTGTGCGCATTCGGTTCGACTGGCCGGTCAGTTCGGCTGGGTGGCCTCCCCGTCCGCTTTCTTCTTGCCGTTGGCGACCGAAGTCTCTTCCGGCATACCGCTCGCAATCTTCTGCTTGATCTTCACCAGATCCTCAGGCTCGGGCTTGAGGTCCCGGGCGTGCGACCACTGGAAGTTCGCCTCGAGCGTCCGGCCAACCTTCCAATACGCATCCCCGAGATGATCGTTGATAGTCGGGTCTTCGGGCTTCAGTTCGACGGCCCGCTCCAGATTCTTCACCGCTTCGTCGTAGTTGCCGACCCGGTAATAGGCCCAGCCGAGCGAGTCGACGATGTAGCCGTCGTCCGGCCGCTGCTCGACCGCACGGCGGATCATCCGCATGCCCTCGTCGAGATTGGTGCCCTGGTCGATCCAGGAATAGCCGAGATAGTTCAGCACGTGCGGCTGATCGGGAAACAGCTCCAGGGCTTTCTTCAGATCGGCCTCGGCGCGGTCCCACTTCTTCGCTCGTTCATTGCAGATGCCGCGGAAGTAATAGACCAGCCAGTTCGACCGCTCCGGATTGGCGATCTGGGCGATCGCCTTGCCGTAGACGTCGGCGCACTCGTCGAACGCCTTGCGAGAGCGGAGGATGTTGCCCAGCGCCATGATGGCGTCGGTGTCGTCGCCGTGCTCGGCGATGAGCTTGCCGAGGCGCTGCTTGGCCTCGTCGGTGCGATCCAGGCTGTCGAGATCGGTGGCAAGCTGGATCTCGGCATTGCGGCGCAACGGCGAGTTCTGCGGCACCCGCTCATACATCTTGATCGCGAGCTCGGGGTTCTTCACCTGCTCGTAGAGATCGGCGAGCGAGAGCAGCGCCAACGGCTGATTGGGCGCGAGGTAGAGCGCGAGCTGCAGATAGACAAGTCCCAGATTCTCGCCGCCGCGGCGGCCGATCGCGGCGCCGAGGCCGTAGAGCACTTCGGCAGCGCCGGTCTGCGGGCTGTCGACGATGGGCGGCACGGTCTTGCCCTTGTTGAGCAGGTCCATCTCTTCAGTGATCAGCGGGTGGCGCGGCAACTGCGCATCGAAGGCCTTGTAGACCTTGAGCGCCTCTTCCTTGTTGCCGTTGCGCGACAGCCAGGAGCCGTAAGCCTCGACGATGCGCAGCGCCGAGCCGTCGAGCTTGGCCGCCCGGTCGAAACGCTTGCCGGCCTCTTTCTTTCCGCCCGACAAGTCGAGGATCAGACCCGCGTGCAGGTCCTTGAACAGCGCGTACCATTCGGCGCCCTGCAGCTTGTCGATCGCCTCGACCGCGCCTTTCGCGTCGTTGGCGCCGTAGCTTGCCCAGGCGGCGAGAAGCGTCGCGGCGAGATCGGTGATCGGCCCGCGCACCGACTGCGTCAGGTTCTGCTTGGCGGCCTGGTATTTCTTCTGCTTGAGCGCTTTGACGCCGATCACGAGCCTCGCGATCCTGTCATTCTTGTCGATGACGATGACCTGTTCGGCAAGACGCGTCGCCTCTTCGACATCGCCCTCGGACAGCACCGAGAGGAAGGCAAGTTGCAGGAGTTCGGTGTTCTTCGGATCGTTGCGGAGCGCTGCGCGGTAGTAGGCGGCGGCGGCGCCTGCATCGCGTTGCGTGCCGGCGTGGCGCGCCGCGAGATAGCTGCCCGACATCGTCAGGCGGGCAAGCTCGCTTGCCGAAGGAGTAAAGGTCTGTCCCAGAGGCGGGTTCTGCGAGGTCCCCTGCGCCGACAGTGTTGCGGGCAAACAAAGCGCGGCCGCGCCAAGCACGACCCCTGCCAAATGGCGAAATTTCTTCGAAACGTTCACGAGTGAATGCCTCCATGGGCGGCGGTGCGCCAGCCCTCCGAGTCGCCTGCAGGATGGCCTTTTTACTGCGCCGCCGCAAGGACGCCCCAGCCACGCGCCATCCCCCCAACACCTTGCAAACCCGCGGTGTGGCAGCATCGTGACGAAGCCTAAAAATCAGCCAGGAACTGACTTCACATATTCGAATACTTGGGCCCGCCGCTGCCTTCCGGCGGCACCCAGGTGATGTTCCGGTTGGGGTCCTTGATGTCGCAAGTTTTGCAATGCACGCAGTTCTGCGCGTTAATCACAAACCGCGGCTTTCCCGCCTCCTCGACCCACTCGTATACGCCGGCCGGGCAATACCGCGCCGACGGCCCGGCATAGATGTCGTGCTCGGACGACTGCTGGAGCGCCATGTCCCCGACACGCAGATGCGGCGGCTGATCCTCCTCGTGATTGGTGTTCGAGAGAAATACCGATGACAGGCGGTCGAAGGTCAATTTGCCGTCGGGCTTGGGATAGGCGATCGGCTTGCACTCGTTCGCGGGCCTGAGCGTATCGGAGTCCGGCTTGCCGTGGGCAAGCGTGCCGACCAGCGAGAAGCCGAGCGTGTTGGTCCACATGTCGAAGCCGCCGGCGGCGATGCCGAGCGTCGTGCCGAGCTTCGACCACAACGGCTTGGCGTTGCGGACCTTCCAGAGATCCTTGCCGATCTCGCCGTCGCGCCACGCTTCCTCGTAGCTTGCGATCTCGTCGTGGGCGCGGCCCTGCGTCAGCGCGTCGGCGATATGCGTCGCGGCAAGCATGCCGGACAGGATCGCATTGTGGCTGCCCTTGATGCGCGGCACGTTCACAAAGCCCGCGGCGCAGCCGATCAGCGCTCCGCCCGGGAAGGTGAGCTTCGGCACCGACTGATAGCCGCCTTCGGTGATGGCACGCGCGCCATAGGACAGCCGCTTGCCGCCCTCGAAGATGCCGCTGATGTCCGGGTGGGTCTTGAAGCGCTGGAATTCCTCGAACGGCGACAGATACGGATTCGAGTAGTTGAGATGCACGACGAAGCCGACCGCCACGAGGTTGTCGTCGAAGTGGTAGAGGAAGGAGCCGCCGCCCGTGGAATTGCCGAGCGGCCAGCCGAAGCTGTGCTGCACCCGGCCGCGCTTGTGCTTGTCGGGCGCGACCTGCCAGAGCTCCTTCAGGCCGAGGCCGAACTTCTGCGGCTGGCGGCCACGATCGAGGCCGTAATTTGCGATCAGTATTTTCGACAGGCTGCCACGCGCGCCCTCGGCGAACAGCGTGTATTTAGCCTTGAGCTCCATGCCGCGGGTGAAGTCGCCACGCGGCTTGCCATCCTTGGCGATGCCCATGTCGCCGGTGGCGACGCCGACCACCGCGCCGTTCTCGAACAGCACCTCGGTCGCGGCGAAGCCCGGATAGATTTCCACACCCAACGCCTCGGCCTTGGTGGCGAGCCAGCGGCACACATTCCCCAGCGAGACGATGAAGTTGCCGTGGTTCGACATCAGCGGCGGCATCATGAAATTCGGCAGCCGCATGCCACCGGACTGGCCGAGCCAGTAGAACCGGTCATCGGTCACGGGCGTCTTGATCGGCGTGTCTTCGGAACGCCATTCCGGCAGCAGGCGATCGAGGCCGATCGGGTCGATCACCGCGCCCGACAGGATGTGGGCGCCAACCTCGGAACCCTTCTCGACCACCACGACGCCGAGTTCAGGCGAACGCTGCTTAAGGTGAATCGCTGCAGCAAGCCCCGCCGGGCCCGCGCCGACGATAACGACGTCGAACTCCATGGATTCGCGGGCGGGCATCTGATCAGACATGGTAAACTCGCAACCTTTTGTTGCACATGCATTTTCTCCGTCGCATGATAGCCCAGCTTGGGGAGTTGAGGGCTAGGAAATGGCGAAGAGCCACTATCTGGAAACGGATCGTCTGGCGAATGTTATCGCAGCTCTCCAGACAATGGCCGTGGCAGATCGCCCGTCCGCCACCCTGAATCGTTGGGTCGCGGAGCTGGAGGCCAGCGAAGAGCTGACATCCGACCAACTCGATCAGTCTCCCATCAAGTTTGCCGAGCGCAAGAAATGGCAGGCTGTTTTCGAGCAACATCCGGAATTCTTCAAGACCTATACGCTACGTGGCGAGCCGCGCGTCCTGCTTCGCTGGCGCTTTTCGGAATCGATCAAGCGCGAGGCAAAGGAAGGGGCCAACGGCAAGGCTTCCGCCGAGAAGCCGGAGGGCGACGCAGCCAGCAGCCCGCTCAACGCCGATCAGATTCAGGTGCTCATCAACACCGCGATCGAGATGCACGCCAAGGAGGTGGCCAGCGAGCGAGCGCCCGACCATTTTAGGCCGCTGCTGATGGCGATCATCGGGGCTGCGCTCGGCACCGTGGCCGGCGGTTTGATCATCGTGCTGCTCGGTCTTTTGCAGAGCGGGCCTGCGCACCGGCTGTTCGACTGACTATATCTGCCGGGATGAACATCGACCGCGCCAAGGCCAACCGCGACCTGCTCGCTTTCTACAGCGAAGCGGGTGTGGATATCGCGCTTCGCGACGAGCCGAACGACTGGCTGTCCGCCGAAGAGCCCGCGCCTGCCGCCGCGCCGGAGCCGGCCCCTGCGCAACGTTCCCCTGCGCCACGTTCCCCTGCGCCTGTGCGCGCCGTCAGTGCGTCCATTCTGCCATCCGCTCCGGTGCCGCCACCGCCCGATGCCGCCGTGATGACGGCTCGCGAGGCCGCGCGCAGTGCCGCGAGCCTTGACGAGTTGCGAACCATCCTCGACGGCTTCGACGGCTGTGCGCTGAAGAACGGCGCGAGCCGGCTCGTGTTTGCTGACGGCACGCCGGGGTCGCGGCTGATGCTGGTCGGCGAGGCGCCGGGCGCCGAGGAAGACCGGCAGGGCCTGCCCTTCGTCGGCAAGTCCGGACAATTGCTCGACCGGATGCTGGCTGCAATCGGGCTCGATCGAAGCAAGGTCTATATCGCCAATATCGTGCCGTGGCGGCCGCCGGGCAATCGCACGCCGACGCCGGTCGAGACGCAAATCTGCCTGCCGTTCGTTCAGCGCCAGATCGAGCTTTGCGACCCGGACGTGCTGGTCACCATCGGCCAGCCGTCCACCGGCGCGCTGCTCAACGTGCAAGGCATCATGAAAAACCGCGGCCGCTGGTTCTCCTATCAGACCGGCACGCGCGAGATCCGTGCCATGCCGATGCTGCACCCGGCCTATCTCCTGCGTTCGCCGATCGGCAAGCGGCTCGCCTGGCGCGATCTGCTCGCGATCAAGAAGGCGCTCGGTTAAGGCTTGTCGAGACCAGGCTTTCGCTTGCGGCGCAGGTCGAAAAACAGGAAAGCCGCGCCACCGAGCGCAGGGATCACGGGAATTCCGGTGATCGCCGAAAACAGCGCGATCGTAATGCCAAAGTCCGCAAGCGCCTGAGAGGATTTGGTTGCGCAGGTGACGCCGACCTCATCGAACGGCGGGCATTGGCCGTTAACCCAAACGACGGCGAGCGCGATCGCCGCCGCAAGCATGACCGCCAGCGCCGGATAGCAAATTAACCTGAGCAACAGAAAGAACGCGGACCGCATTGCGTTTCACCGCTGGGACGCAATGATGATGCTCGCATGCTTGTGATGAAATCGCCACCGGGATTGCGCGGCACCGGGGGCATTTCGATGCATTCGGGGACTGATCATGACTAGTGACCGGCGCAGCCTTCCATCGTCTAAGCTTTTGATGCTGGGCGCGTTGCTGATCTTCGCCATCGGTTTGGGCGGCTATTTCGGCTTCCGGCCGAAAGTGAAGCCCGATCAGCCGGCACCGTCCGAGCTTGCCGGGCCTCCGGCGCAGACCGAATTGAGCGGCGTGCCGACCCAAGAGCCCGTGCCGGTCCGTGAGCTCGTGCAAGCTCCCCAGGCAGAATCTCAGCCGGTGCAAGCCCAGCCCATAGAGACCCAGCCGTCTCCAATGACGCCGCAGCAGGCTGCTCCGCTCCCCTCGCCTGTGCCGGATTCTCAGGCTGAGAGCCAGGCCGCGGAGGCTCCAAGCAAAGCAACGCCAGCCCAGCAGACCTCGGCGCAGACCGCCGCATACTGCATGAACGACGGCAAGTCGTCCGAAGCCGATATCGCAATCAAGAACTGCGACGCCATCATCACCGAGACGACCAAGAATCTCGCCAACGCCTATTACTTCCGTGGCAACGCCAAGGTCGGCAAGAACGACCTCGACGGCGCAATCGGCGATTACAGCCAGGCCCTGCGTCTCGACGGCTCGGACCCCGATTACCTGAACAGCCGCGCCCAGGCCTATGAAGCCAAGAACGATCTCGAGCGCGCGCTTGCCGATTACAATCAGTCGATCAAGGCCAACCCGAATTTGGCGCTCTCCTACAACAACCGCGGCACGGCCTACCAGCGCAAGGGCGACTTCGCCCGAGCCGCCGCCGACTATGGCGAGGTCACAAGGATACAGCCCGGCAATGCCGACGCCTGGAACGCGCGCTGCTGGGTGCGCGCGGTGAGCGGCCAGACGCAGCAGGCGCTTGCCGACTGCGATCAGGCGCTGAAGATCAACGCCGATGCGCCCGACGTGCTGGACACCCGCGGCTTCGTCTATCTGAAGCTCAATCAGCTCGACAGCGCGATGAAGGACTATGACGCGGCGCTGAAGCTCGATCCGAAGCTTGCCGGCTCGCTCTATGGCCGCGGCCTCGCCAAGACCCGCAAGGGCGACCGGACTGGCGGCACGGCCGACATGACCGCCGCGAAGGCGATCCGCCGCGACATTGCCGAGGAGTTCGTGCGCTACGGCCTCAAGCCGTAGCGCCGGCGGCTCAGCGGTACGCGACGAGGATCGCGCGCGATCAAGGCGACGCCGAGCCAATTGGGCAGCGTGAGCTTCTCGATATTGCCGCCATGACTGAGGCCATGCCCTAAGCCGGGTCGTTGCCCTTGGCCTTGATCACAGGCTTTGCCTCAGGGCTCTTCAGGAGCTTGATCAACTCGCGTGCCGCCTGTTGGTTCGGCGATTGCGCCGACACGCCGGCCGTGAACATCACCACGGAATTGATCTCGGCCGGCAGCGGGCCGACCAGTTCGGCGTCCGGCACCGACATGATATTGGGCGTGACGATCAGGCCAAGCTCGACTTTGCCCTCGGCGACGAACTCCGACACCTCCTCGCCCGCGGTCTCGACCGCCTTGCCCTTGATTGCATCGGCGATGCCGAGCTGCTGGAACACCTTGCGCAGGTGGATCGTGCTCGCACCCTCCTTCAGGTAGGTGATCGACTTGGCGTTCAGCAGCGTCTTCTTGAAAGCCTCGACCGTGCTGATGTCCGGCTTCGGCGCACCGCGCTTGACCGCAACGCCAATGCCCGACGACATGATGTCCGTGCGGGTGTCGGCCAGGATTTTTCCGGACTTGATCAGGTCGTCGATCTGGAAATCGACCAGCACGGCGAGATCGAATGGCTCACCGCCCTCGATACGCCGCTTCATCACGGCAGCTACGTCGGCCACCACCTCCGGCTTGAAACCGTTGGCTTTCTCGAAGCTTGGCCCCAGCTCACCGACGATGACCTTGGTGACGCGCGAGCCGAAAATCTTCAGGTCGGCCGCATTTGCGGGATTCGCGCCAAGTGCAAATGCCGCAGCCAAAGCCACGCCGGCGAACCTCAGTCCTCGCATCATTCTCATCCTGTGATTGCGAATTTGGCGGCAAAGATCAGTGCCAGGATCACCACGGCGGGCTTCGCCTCGGTGAACTTGCCGGCGATGACCTTGGCCAACACGTAAGTGATGAAGCCAAGGCCGATGCCGGTCGCGATCGAATAGGTCAGCGGCATGGTGACAGCCGTCACCACCGCTGGCGCGTATTCGGTGAGATCGTCCCAGGCCATGTCGGCGAGGCCTTGGGTCATCACGCAGGCGACATAAAGCAGTGCCGCAGCGGTGGCGTAGGCCGGCACCATGCCGGCAAGGGGCGAGAAGAACAGCGCCAGAATGAAGAACAGCGCAACGAACATCGCCGTCATGCCGGTGCGGCCGCCGGCCGCAACCCCGGCCGCGCTTTCGATGTAGCTCGTCGTGGTCGATGTGCCGATCAGCGAGCCGAACATCGCGGCGAAGCTGTCGGCGAGCAGCGCCTGCCGCATCCGCGGCAGCTTGCCGTCTTTGTCGAGGAGGCCCGCGCGATGACTCACACCGATCAGCGTACCGGCATTGTCGAACACGTCGACCAGGAGGAAGCTGAACACCACGATCAGGAATGTCTGCTCGGCGATCCGGGAGAAGTCGAGCTTGAACAGCGTCGGCGCAAGCGACGGCGGCATCGAAGCGACGCCGTTGAATTGCGCGAGCCCGAGCGGAATACCGATGATGGTGACAACCAGAATGCCGATCACCGTGCCGCCGATCACCTTGCGATAGTTCAGCGCCGCTATCAGCACGAAGCCCAGCAGGCACAGCGCCGCCGGCCATTGCTTGAGATCGCCGAGCGTCACCAGAGTTGCCGGATGCGCCACGACGATCTTGGCCTCTTCCAGCGCGATGATCGCGAGAAACAGGCCGACCCCCGCCGAGATCGCGAGCTTCAAGTTCTTCGGGATCGCATCGATGATGTATTCGCGGACCCTGAAAAGCGACAGCAGCAGGAAGATCGCGCCCGAGCAGAACACCGCCGCCAGCGCCTGCTGCCACGAATATTTGTACCCAAGCACCACTGTGAACGCGAAGAACGCATTCAGCCCCATACCGGGCGCGAGCGCGATCGGATAGTTGGCGTAGAACGCCATCACCAACGTCGACACCGCCGACGCGATGCAGGTCGCAACAAACACCGCGCCCTTGTCCATCCCGGCATTGCCGAGAATCTGCGGGTTGACGAACAAGATATAGGCCATGGTCAGGAACGTGGTCGCTCCTGCAACGAATTCGGTGCGGACGTTGGTGCCGTGCTGCGCAAGCCCGAAGGTGCGCTCCAGAAAGCCCACAGGCTTTGCCGCGGTGTCGCTCATTGCCAATCCCCCAGTTAACTCCCAGCGCATTTGCAGCATAGCGATGCGCAGGCCGCGACACATCAGGCACTTGCGGAATTCAACAGCGAGTTCGACATTAGGCGGCGAAGAAAGGTGCCGGAGCATTGCATCATGGACCTCGATGCTGTCCTGTTGGCTCGTCTCCAGTTCGCCTTCACCATCACATTCCACATCATATTTCCCACCTTCACGATCGGGCTATCGGCCTACATCGCTACGCTCGGCGCGCTGTGGCTGAAGACCGATGCCGAGCGCTACCACGTGCTGATGCGCTTCTGGGTGAAGGTCTTCGCGGTGTCGTTCGCGATGGGCGTCGTGTCGGGAATCGTGCTCAGCTACCAGTTCGGGACCAATTGGAGCCGATTCTCCGTGGTCGTCGGCAACGTGCTCGGCCCCCTGCTCGGCTACGAGGTGCTGACCGCCTTTTTCCTGGAGGCGACCTTCCTCGGCATTCTGCTGTTCGGCTACAACCGCGTACCGCCGTGGCTCTACGTTCTGTCGGCCGCGGTGGTCGCTATCGGCACCGCAACCTCCGCGTTCTGGATTCTGTCGGCCAACAGCTGGATGCAATCGCCCGCCGGCCATGAGGTCCGCGATGGCATCGCCTATCCGGTCGACTGGCTCGCGGTCGTCTTCAATCCGACATTCCCGTATCGTTTCGCGCATATGCTCAATGCGGCCTATCTGACCACGGCCTTTGTCGTGCTTGCGGTGGGCGCCCGTTATCTCGTCGCCGGACGCCATGTCGACGAAGCCCGCACGATGCTGCGCATGGCCATCGGGCTCGCCGCCATCCTCGCGCCGCTGCAGGTGCTGATCGGCGATCAGCACGGGCTCAACACGCTCAAGCACCAGCCGACGAAAATCGCGGCGATGGAAGGCCATTGGGACGGCTCGAAGCCCGGCGACTTCGCGATCTTTGCCTGGCCGGATCAAAAAGCCGAAAAGAACCTTTTCGAGATTTCGATCCCGCATGGCTCATCGCTCGTTCTGACGCATGAGTGGAACGGTCTGTTTCCGGGCCTGAAGGACGTGCCGCCGTCCGAGCGGCCGCCGGTGGTCCCGGTGTTCTTCGCTTTCCGCATCATGCTCGCGGTCGGCTTCTTCATGGTGGCGGCCGCGCTTTTTGGCGCGTTTCTCTGGTGGCGCGGCACGCTGTTCGAGACGCGGTGGTACCTGCGCGTGATGTCGCAGATGTGGTGGATCGGCTTCGTCGCCGTGATCTCGGGCTGGGTTGTCACCGAGACCGGCCGCCAGCCCTGGATCGCGCGCGGAATCCTGCGCACCGCGGACGCCATCTCGCCGGTCTCGGCCAGCCACGTGCTGACCACGCTCATCCTGTTCGTGGTGGTCTATGGCATCGTGTTCACGATGGGCATCTACTACATCAATCGGCTGATCGAGAGCGGACCGCGGCCGGGCGCGTCCCACGACGAGGAAAGTCTGCCGAACCGGCCCATCGCCGCGGCGGCCGACAGGGGACGCGAAGTGTTCGGCGGCGGAAGCTAACGAGAGAGCAGGAGGCCCGTCATGGAATGGTACCTGCCTGTCATCTGGGCGGCGCTCATCGGCACCGCGGTCGCGCTGTACGTCATTCTCGACGGCTTCGATCTCGGCATCGGCATCCTGTTTCCGACGTCCAGTTCGGAGGCCGAACGCGATCAGATGATGCGTTCGATCGCACCGTTCTGGGACGGCAATGAAACCTGGCTGGTGCTCGGCGGCGTCGGCCTGTTCGTGGCTTTCCCTCCAGCCTATGCGGTGATCATGCCGGCGCTCTATTTGCCGGTGATCTTCATGCTGCTGTCGCTGGTGTTTCGCGGCGTCGCCTTCGAATTCCGCACCGTATCGCGCAGCAAGGTCTGGTGGAATTTCGCGTTTGCCTCAGGCTCGACGCTCGCGAGCTTCTGCCAGGGCGTGATCCTCGCCGGCCTGATCCAGGGCATCCGCGTCGAGAACGGCGCGTTCGCCGGCGGCGCCTTCGACTGGGCAACGCCATTCGCGCTGCTATGCGGCGTGGGCGTGGTCGCGGGCTATGCGTTCCTGGGCGCCACATGGCTGGTGCTCAAGACAGCCGGACCGGTCGCCGACCGTGCCCGCCAGCAAGCCAAGAGGCTGCTGCTTGCCGTGCTCGTTCTGATGGGCGCGGTCAGCCTGTGGACGCCATTCACCCAGCCCGCCATCGCGCAGCGCTGGTTCTCGCTGCCCAACACCCTCTATCTCTGGCCCGTGCCCGCGGTGACCGCGCTGATCGCCTTCGGCGGCTGGCATGCCCTAGAGAAGGGCCGCGAAGTCCGACCGTTCTTTGCGGCGATTGCGATGTTTCTCCTCGGCTATCTCGGGCTCGTGATCTCCTGGTTTCCCTATCTCGTGCCGCCCTCGATCACGATCTGGCAGGCCGCGGCGCCGCCGGCGAGCCAGATCTTCATCCTGATCGGCACGCTGGTGTTCCTGCCGCTCGCGCTGACCTACACGGCGCTGGTGTATTGGCTGTTCCGCGGCAAGGTGCAGCCGGGCGAGAGCTATCACTGAGGCGCGAAGCGATCCGGCGGCGGCCGTGACGGACGCGGACGCGGCGGCGGCGATGCTGCAGGCGGCGGTGCCTGGTGTTGCACGGGCGGCGGTGGTGGAGGCGCTGGCGGCGCCGGCTGCGGCGGCAGTGCCGGCGGCTCGAGCTCGGGTGGCGGCAACGGAATCGGCTGCATCTGCTGCGGCTCCGGCTGCGCCTGTACGTCAGGGGCTGCGCCCGGCGTGCGCGGACGGATCATGGCCCAGCCAAGCCGCATCAGCGGCATGCGGCCCTGGAAGCGGCGCGCAAAGGCCTGCGGCACCTCGGCGACAAGATTGGGAAACGCTTGCAGGATTTCGGCCGGCGGTTTGCCGCCGACATCGGCCGTGGGCCAGACAACGATGGCGCCCTTCTCCTCGATCTCGCTCCGCGTCACCTTCGGCAGATATTCCGGCGCGGACTGCATATAAAGGCTCGGCCGGCTCGGCGCGGCCAGCGAGATGAGCGCCGCGGTCGGCAGATCGCCCGCCACGATCTCGAGCGGCCTGCCGGTGCGGCGCTGGAAGCTTTCGGCGAAGAACGAACCGATGTCACGCGCCGGCCTCCCGACCTTGAGATCGATGGCGAAGATCCATGGCTGGATCGTCACCGCGAACGCGACCAGCACCGGCGGCAGGATCATCAACGCGGCCCAGGCATAGCCGATCACATATTGATGCTCGATGCGGATGCGGTCGCCGGCCGCGACCACCACCGCAAGCCCGGACATCACCGCGAGCGGGGCGGCCATGAAGTTTTCCGGCCGATGGCTGATCAGTGCAAACAGCGCCATCGCGAGGATCGGCGCGAGCGCAAAGAAATAGACGAACACCTTGGCGCCGGAATCCACCGGCTCGCGCTGCACCTCGGGCGGCTTGCTGCGCGACGGAAAGAAATAGCCGCGGGCGAGGATGACGAGGATGGCAAGCCCGGCATGGCTGAGGACCAAGGCCACGAGCAGCCAAGCGTAAGTGCGCAGATTCTGCACGACATCGTCGAGGCCGATCAGGTTGGTGCCGCCGCCGAGATCGAGCCAGATCAGATAGGGAAATTCGATGATCACGATCACCAGGCCCGCGATCCAGGGACCCACGGTCTCCAGATGCGAGCGTCCGACCCGGCTCCAAAGCAGGAACATCACGACGAGGCCGAGCAGGATCAGACCGGCATAGGTGGTGAGCAGGAGCAGACCCGCATCGATGCCGGCGGCGAGCCAATAGCGGACGTCGCCGCTGCCGGCCGCGCGCCAATAATGATAGAGCAACAGCGCCCACAGCGGCGCGGCGAGGATCGCAGGCCCAAACTCGGGTGTCGGCACCGAGAACACTGCAATGCCTGCCATCAGCAGCGCCGCCATCACGGCATGGACCTCGCCAACCACCGCGCGGCCGAGCGCCAGCACGGCCCAGAAGGTCACGACGATGGAGACCTGCGAGAGCAGGTAGACGCCGAACATGCCGAATGCGCGATAAGCCAGTTCGGCAAGCCAGAACGCAAGCGGTGGACCGAAGTCGGTGCCGAGTTGAAATTCGTGGCCGAGCGCCAGCACGAGCGGAAGCTGCCCGGGCGGCGCCGTGTAGAACACGAGCGGCACCAGCGTCCAAAGGACGAGCTGAAGCCCCGCCATGCTCCAGAACAATGTCAGCGGCCGGGTGCGCAGCAACTCGACAAACAGCGAAATCGACACCATGCCGCGGGAGCCCCCACAACTCCCCAAGCGGGCACGTTCGGCACCGCGTTGCGCGCCGAAGTAACGACGGTTCGCGTCAGAATTTCGGCCTTCGGGGCCCACTATATAGGATATGCTGCCGGATCAAGCGAACCGGAGAGCCTTACGGCTTTGCGCCCGAAAACAGCAGAACCTCTTCGGTCGTGGCCATTTCCACCACGGTTTCACCGTAAAATGCGGCAACCGGCGCGAAAGAGCGGCGGTGATGGACGGTCGGCCCGAGTTTCGTCAGCGCGGCCTGATGCTCGGGGACGCTGTAGCCCATATGGCGCTCGAAGCCGTAGCCGGGATGTTCCTCGCCGAGCTTCTTCATCAACCGGTCGCGCGTGACCTTGGCGACGATGGAGGCCGCCGCGATCGACAGCACCAGCGCGTCGCCGGCGATCACCGCCTGGCAATCGCAGCCGCAATCGATGCGGTCACGGCCGTCGACGAAGACGAGCTTGGGGCGCACCGGCAGCGCCTTGACGGCGGCGGCCAGCGCCCACAGCGAGGCGCGCAGGATATTGTCGCGATCGATACGATCCGGCGAGCCGAACGCCACCGCGACCTGGGCGGTGGCGAAGATCTTGTCGTAAAGCTTCTCGCGCTCTTCGGCGGTGAGCCTCTTGGAGTCGTTCAGCCCTCGCGGAATGCGCTTGGGGTCGAGGATGACGGCCGCCGCGACCACAGGACCGGCGAGCGGTCCCCTGCCGGCCTCATCGCAACCCGCGACCGGCCACACGCCCTTCGCCTGGGCCCGGCGTTCGCGATTGAACGTCGGCCGCAAGACAGTGTCGGCGAGCGGCAGACGCTCGGGCTTGGTCTTCGCAGCTTTGGCGGTGCGGGCAGGACTCATTTGCCGCGATCCTGCTCAGCGGCGGCTCGAAGTCAAACACGGCGGCGAACAAGTCGGTTCCGCCATGAGAATGGCGGGGAAAACTCGCGGCTCAGTCCGGTAGGATCAGACGCCCATCGTCGGTGAGATCGAGGCCCGGCGCCTGCACCACCTCCCAGCAGTGTCCGTCGGGATCGGAGAAATAGCCGCGATAGCCGCCGTAATCGGTCTTGCCTGCCTTGCGCAGCAGCCGCGCACCCGCGGTGATCGCCTTCTCGAGCGCGGCATCGACATCTTGGGGCGTCGTGCAGTTCCATGCGAGCGTCGTGCCGCGAAACGTTCGCGGCCTCGGCTCGTCTTCTTCGGTGGCATCGTCGGCGAGCTGCTTCCAGTCCCACACCACGAGCGCGACACCACCCGCTTCGAAAAACGCGATGTCATCGCCGGTCGCGCGAAACTTTCGGGTGAAACCCAGCGCTTCATAGAAGCGCGCGCTTGCCGGCACGTCGCGGACGCCAAGCGTCACGGCGGTCAATGCAGGTTTTGACAACTGTCCCTCCCCTTTACTTGACGCGGGTGTTCAACCGAACAAGCTCAGTTGCTCGGAGTTCGGCCGCGGCGGCCGGAAATGCGAGGTGCTGAGCGGCACCTTGTGCTTGTTGAGACCAAGTCTCGCGCAATGGTTCTCGAAACGCCGGCCGATCAGCCAGGCGTAAGGGCCGGCTCCGGTCATGCGTGCGCCGAACGTCGAGTCGTAATCCTTGCCGCCACGCATATCGCGGATGAGCTTCATCACGTGATTGGTGCGGTCCGGGAAATTGGCCTTGAGCCATTCGACGAACAGGTCGCGCACCTCGAGCGGCAACCGCAGCAGCACATAGCCCGCCCCACGCACGCCCGCGACCGAGGCGGCATCGAGAATTCGTTCGATGTCAGGATCGTTGATCGCGGGGATCACCGGCGCAACCATCACCGAGGTGGGAATGCCCGCGGCTGAAAGCTGCCGCAGCGCTTCCAGACGACGCATCGGCGTCGCCGCCCGCGGCTCCATCACGCGCGCGAGCTTGGCATCGAGCGTCGTCACCGAAATCGCGACCTTGACCAGGTTGCGCTCGGCGAGGCGAGTCAGGATATCAAGATCGCGCAGGATCAGCGCCGACTTGGTGACGATGCCGACCGGGTGACCTGCGCGCTCCAGCACTTCCAGGATGCCGCGCATCACCTGAAACTTGCGCTCGATCGGCTGATACGGATCGGTGTTGGTGCCGATCGCGATGGTCCGCGGCTGATAGCCCGGCGCCGACAGTTCCTTTTCCAGGAGCGCGGGCGCGTCCGGCTTCACGAACAGCTTGGACTCGAAATCGAGCCCCGGCGACAGTCCGAGATAGGCGTGCGTCGGCCGCGCGAAGCAGTAGACGCAGCCGTGCTCGCAGCCTCGATAGGGGTTTATCGACCGGTCGAAGGAAATGTCCGGCGACTCGTTCCTGGTGATGATGCGCCGCGTCGAGTCGATCAAGACGGTGGTCGCGAACGGCGGCAGTTCTTCCAGGCTCTGCCAGCCGTCATCGAACGCGATCCGCGCCACCGGCTCGTAGCGGCCCGACATGTTGGAGATCGTGCCGCGACCACGGCGGCGCTCGCGGTCCACCGCAAGATCTTCAGGATCGGTCGTCCTGGGCCGGACAATTTTGGGGCGGACAACCGTGCGCTCGCCCGTCGGCGCGGAGGGCACCGACGCCGACGGGCGGTGAAATGCAGATGTTGAATGTCGCGCTGACTGAGCCATGGCCGCAATCTAGTCCCTTCTTGAGAACAAAACAAGAACAAGAACTGACGCAGCACAACGAATTCGCAGGGCGTTGAAACAACTTCAGATTTCTGTGCTTGTTCCCTGAAATGAACCCAGCCGCGGAGTGACCGATGCACAAGGCCGTGATGCTCGCTGCAGCAGCGACGCTGCTACTTCTCGGTCCGAAGGGCGCCTTCGCCTATGGCAACGGCCCATGGTGCGCGGTGATCTCGGTCGGCGGAGGTTTCGTCTCGGAGAACTGCTCGATGCCGTCGTTTGAAGTCTGCCGCCAGGAGGCGTCTCACTTCGGACCAACGAGTTTCTGCCGCCAGAACGGATATTTCCGCGGCTATGCGCCCGAGCCTTCGCGTCATCGGGCGAAGAAACCCAAGCGCAAACACCGCGCCCAGTAAGCAGATACCGCGCCGGGCCGTTAACGATCGTTCGAACCCTCCCGGCCAGCCGCGCGACCAACGGTCAGGCGCGCATGCCCCTGCATGCGCTGAAGGGCCGTGAGGCCGGGAGAACTTTGAGATGAAGAAGATCCTTTTGATCGCGGCGTTGGCCGCCACCGCGCTTGTTCAGGCGCAGCCGAGCCAAGCCTACTTCCGCGGAAACTGGTGCGCCAAGATCGACCAAGGCGGCGGGTCGTTTGGCGAGCGCTGCGATTTCCCGAACTTCGCGACGTGCCGCAACTACATCGCCGGGCAGTCGCGGTCGTTCTGCGTACAGAACCAGTGGCAGGCCAGCAACTGGGGCGTCCGCGACAACCGCAGCGAATCCTACTTCAACCGCCAGTATCGCTAGGCTCACCCCACCAAACAGCGGCTTCCGGGCCACGTCCGGGAGCCGCTTTTGCTCGGATAGATACTTGACTCCGTCAAGTATCTATCCGAAGCTCGTTCCATGCCAGCCACCGCCCAACACGAAGCGCAGCGCGTTGCCGCTGTCCGCCGTTTCAACCGCTTCTACACGCAACATCTCGGCGTGCTGAACGACGGCTTCCTCGACAGCCCGTTCTCGCTGACCCAGGCGCGCGTGCTTTATGAAATCCGCGAGCGCCACTCCTCGACCGCGACGGACATCGGCCGCGATCTTGGACTCGATGCCGGCTATCTCAGCCGGCTGCTCGCCCAATTCGAGAAGTCCAGACTCATTCGCAAGGAGCGTTCGCCGTCGGACGGCCGGCAGAGTTTTCTGTCGATCACCGCCATGGGGCGCAAGGCGATGGATCATCTGGAGCGGCGCACGGTGCGGCAGGTTGGCGACGTGCTGCATCGGCTGAGCGATCCCGAGCAGGATCGTCTCGTCCAGGCCATGCGCTCGGTCGAGCGGATGATGGCGCTCGCATCGAAGACGGAGAGCGAAATCGTCCTGCGCGAACCTCGGCCGGGCGATCTCGGCTGGATCGTCGCGCGTCACGCCACGCTTTATCTGCAGGAATACGGCTGGGCTGGAAACTTCGAGGCCATCTGCGCGCAGATCGTCGCGGACTTCGGCATGAAGTTCGATCCCGCCCGGGAGCGCTGCTGGATCGCCGAAATGAACGGCGAGAATGTCGGTTCGGTATTTCTGGTGAAGGACACGGACGAGATCGCGCGGCTGCGTCTTCTTCTGGTCGATCCCGTTGCGCGCGGCCGGGGCCTGGGCACGCGGCTCACGGCGGAGTGCGTGCGTTTCGCCCAAGCGCGCGGCTATCGCCGCATCACGCTCTGGACCCACAGCATTCTCACGCCGGCGCGGCACATCTATGCCAAGGCCGGCTTCACGCTCACGTCGAGCGAGAAGAAAAAGAGCTTCGGCAAGGATGTGGTGAGCGAGATCTGGGATTTGAGATTTTAGGACTTTTCCCATCAACTCGCATCACGCGTGACAATGGCAGTGTCATCGCCGGGCTTGACCCGGCGATCCGTGAGGGGACTGCGCCGACAGAAGTCGTAAGAGTGTACGTCGTTGCACAACCGTGTGGACCCGCGTGTCAAGCACGCGGGTGACAGTGTGCCTGTTGCGCGAGCGCGCTCCAATGGGAAGCGCCCCACAGCCTTCAGGCTGTCGCGCCCTGCGCTTTGGCCCGGCGCATGCCTTCATCCAATCGCGGCATCAGCTCGACGAAATTGCAGGGCCGGTAACGGTAATCGAGCTGGTGCACCAGGATCTCGTCCCAGGCGTCGCGACAGGCGCCGGGCGAGCCCGGCAGGCAGAAGATGAAGGTCGAGTTGGCGACACCCGCAGTGGCGCGCGACTGGACCGTCGACGAGCCGATTTTGGCGTGGCTGACCATGTGAAACACCGTAGAGAAGCCGTCCATCCGCTTCTCGAACAGCGCCTCCGCCGCTTCAGGCGTCACGTCGCGGCCCGTGAAGCCCGTGCCGCCGGTCGAGATGATCACATCAACCGCCGGATCGGCGATCCAGACTCGCATCTGCGCGCGGATTTTTTCCACGTCATCGGTGACGATGGCGCGATCCGCCACCGCATGTCCGGCCTTCTCGATGCGCTCGGCGAGCGTCGATCCCGACTTGTCGTCCTCGAACTTGCGCGTGTCGGAGATCGTCAACACCGCAATCTTCAGCGGGACGAACGCTCGCTTGTCGTCGATACCCGGCATGTGACTAGGGCGAGCCCGCCGCGAAGGTGTTGCAAGCCTTCACCGAGCCTTCCTTGAAGCCGGTCATGAACCAGCGCTTCCTTTGCTCAGCCGAGCCGTGCGTGAAGCTCTCCGGCACCACCGTGCCCTGCGCCTTCCTTTGCAGCGTGTCGTCGCCGATGGCGGACGCGGTCTGCAGCGCGGCATCGACATCGCCCGGATCGAGGAAGCTCTTCTGCGCCTCGGCGTGGTTTGCCCAGACGCCGGCGAAGCAGTCGGCCTGCAACTCGACGCGCACCTGCAAGCGGTTCGAATCCGCCTTGCTCGCGGCCCGCTGCTGCGCCTCCTGCACCTTCGGCAGAATGCCGAGCAGGTTCTGCACGTGGTGCCCCACCTCGTGCGCGATCACGTAAGCCTGCGAGAACTGACAGGCCTTGCCGCTGCAGCCGCGGAAGCGGCGCTCGAGTTCGTTGAAGAAAGCCGTGTCGAGATAGACCTCGCGATCGTTCGGACAATAGAACGGCCCCATCGCGCTCTGCGCCAGGCCGCAGGCCGAACGCGTCTGCCCCGAGAACATCACGAGCCTCGGCGCACGATAGGTCTGGCCGTCCTTCTGGAAGATGTCCTTCCACTGCACTTCGGTGCTGCCGAGCACCTGGCGCACGAAGCGCGACATGTCGTCGTTGATCGGCGCCGAAGTCGGCCGCGAAGGCTGTTGGTATTGCGTCGATTGTCCGCCGCCGGTGAGGATTTCTGCGCCGCTGATCAGAAGCCTCGGGTCGATGCCCAGCGCCCAGCCGACGATCCCGAGCACCAGGATGCCGCCGATGCCGAGGCCGCCGGCCCCCATCGGCATACCACCACCGCCATAACCCCCGCCGCCATCGCCGCGTCGATCTTCGACGTTGCCGCTCTCGGGCATATCATCCAGACGCATGATCGAATCTCCGTCGCCTTGCTAGGCAATAGTTGCCGGGTGTCAGCACCAAGTCCATGTGCACTTAGCACTTGCAGCACGCTTCGCAGCAAATAATACCAAAACAATATGGTCGTCCGGCGATTTTAGCGGAAGACCCGTCCGCGCTGTTAAGTCGATTTTTACCGCGACACGTCATCTTCCCTGACGTCGGTTTGTAGGTCCCGCGTCGCCGACTGCGTCGCCTGAGTCAGAGTTCTGAGTCATGGTAGTTTCGCGTCGCGGGGCGTCCGTCAGGGCGCCCCGTAGTCGTTTTGAGCAACCGTCTTCCGCTTCGCAATCGCACCGCGTCATCGTGGGCGACTGCGTCGCCGAGATGAACAAGCTCCCTGCGGATTGCGTCGATCTCGTGTTCGCCGATCCGCCTTACAACCTCCAGCTCCAGGGCGACTTGAAGCGTCCCGACGATTCCAAGGTCGACGCCGTCGACGACGATTGGGATCGGTTCTCGAGCTTCGCCGCCTACGATGAGTTCACCCGCGCCTGGCTCACCGCGTGCAAACGCGTCCTGAAGCCGTCGGGCGCGCTCTGGGTGATCGGCTCATATCATAACATCTTCCGCGTCGGTTCGATCCTTCAGGATCTCGGATTCTGGATTCTCAACGACGTGGTGTGGCGGAAGTCGAACCCGATGCCGAACTTCCGCGGCCGGCGCTTCACCAACGCGCACGAGACGCTGATCTGGGCGTCGCGCGATCAAAGCGCGCGCTACACGTTCAACTACGAAGCGCTGAAGGCCGGCAACGAAGACATCCAGGTGCGCTCCGATTGGACGCTGCCGCTTTGCACCGGCGACGAGCGGCTCAAGGGCCACGACGGCAAGAAGCTGCACCCGACGCAGAAGCCCCAGGCGCTGCTCGCGCGTGTGATCCTGTCGAGCTCGCGGCCCGACGACCTGGTGCTCGATCCGTTCAACGGCACCGGCACCACCGGGGCGGTCGCCAAGCACCTCGGCCGCCGCTACATCGGCATCGAGCGCGATCCGGCCTATGCGGCGGCAGCCGAACAGCGCATCGCCGACGTTCAGCCGCTGGAAGCGCCGACGCTCGCGCCGTTCATGACCGCGCGCGAAGCTCCACGCGTGGCCTTCGCATCCTTGCTCGAACGCGGATTGATCAACGCGGGCGCCAAGCTCGTGGACGCCAAGAAACGCCACAAGGCGCTGGTGCGCGCCGACGGCGCGGTGTCGCTCGGCGATCAGGTCGGCTCGATCCACCGGATCGGCGCGCTGGCGCAGGGTCTCGAAGCCTGCAACGGCTGGACCTTCTGGCATCTCGAGACGCCGAAAGGCCTGGTTTCGATCGACGCGCTCCGCGCCGAAATCCGCGCCGAAATGGCGCAAGTCTAGACTTCAAAAGTCTAGGTCTCAAAAGCCCAAGTTTCCCCGGTTTGAGCGGCACAAGTCTGACCGGCGCAGGCCAGCGCTGCACCACTGCCGCAAGCCTTCGCACCGCTCTATACTAATGTGGTCCCGAGAAACGTCCGGGCTGTTCGAGCCCGGCTTGAACGGAGGCTGCCATGCCCATCGGACTGCCTGCCGACGCTGACGTGCTTCGCAAGCACAGCACCTGGTTCGTCACCTACGGCGTGATCATGATCCTGCTCGGCGCATTTGCGATCATTGCGCCAGGCGTGGCGACGCTTGCCGTCACATTGATGGTCGGCTGGCTGCTGCTGATCGGCGGCGCATTCGGATTGTTCGCGGTGATTTCCGGCGGCACCAGCGCGCCTGGCTTCTGGTGGAATCTGCTGACCACCGCCGTCTATTTCCTCGCCGGCCTCGCCGTGCTGACACGGCCGATCACGGGCGTCCTGACGCTGACGCTCATTCTTGCGGCGTATCTGCTCGCCGGGGGCGTGTTCCGGATCATGATGGGGATGGGTTACCGCACGCATGCTCCCAATGCGTGGTTCTGGCTGCTGCTGAGCGGCGTCATCGACATCGTCCTCGCCGTCATCATCATGAGCGGCCTGCCTGGCACCGCCATCTGGGTGATCGGACTGCTGGTCGGCATCAACCTCCTGATGATGGGCTTCTCCATCCTGATGGTCGCGCTCGCGGTGCGCCGCGCGGCTTCGTAGCCGGCTCTCTCCGCTTGTGTCCCGGATGCAGTGCAGCGCGAAGCGGTGCACTGCTGATCCGGGACCCCGATTGTTGGCATCCGCATAAAAGAAAGAAACCGGGGTCCCGGGTCTGCAACGCACCACTTCGCTGCGCTCGTGCTGCATTGCGCCCGGGACACGGGTGGCGCAAGCGTGCGTTCACCCGCCGAGCGCTCCCTGTGTATTCACATACAGCGCGTAGATCGAATGGCTCGCCGCCATGAACAGCCGGTTACGCTTGGGCCCGCCGAAGCAGACGTTGGCGCAGCGCTCCGGCAGCCCGATGTGGCCGATCGGCTGCCCTTGGGGATTGAAGACACGGACGCCGTCGAACTCGGCCGTGCCCATGCCCCAGCCGCACCAGAGATTGCCGTTGACGTCGACGCGAAAGCCGTCCGGCGTTTCCTCCTTGGTGCATTTCACCAGCATGCGCGGATTGGCAAGCTTCGCGCCGTCGATCACATCGAACGCATAGATGGCGCGCTCGCCGGGCTGGCTTTCGATGACGTACAGAATCTTCTCGTCGGGTGAGAAGGCGAGCCCGTTCGGCCGCTTCACCACGCCGTCGGTCGCGATCGCCGGCTGCCCTGTCTTGGCATCGATGCGATAGACCCGCTGCGGCAACTCCTGCTCACCGGTCTCGCCGTTCCAGTTGCCGTCGATGCCGGCGGTCATGTCGGTGAACCAGATCGAGTCGTCGGACTTCACCACGATGTCATTCGGCGAACTCAGCCGCTTGCCCTCGAAGCGCTCCATCAGCACGGTGACGCGGCCGTCATATTCGGTGCGGGTGACGCGGCGGCCGTGCTCGGCGGTCACGAGCCTTCCCTGCCGGTCGCGGGTGTTGCCGTTGGCGTAGTTGGAGGGCTGGCGCCAGACGCTGGTCGCTCCCGTCACCTCGTCCCAGCGCAGGATGCGGCTGTTCGGGATGTCGCTCCAGAGAAGGCAGCGCGCGTCGCCGAAATAGACCGGGCCTTCCGCCCAGGAATAGCCCTGCGAGAGGCGCTCGACGCTGGCTGTCAGCACCCGGCATTTCTCGAAGCTCTTGTCGATGATCTTCACCGCCGGATCGGGCAGCCGTTCGTTGAGCACCAATGGTGCGGTCGCAGTCGGGTACATCGTTCCTCCCTCTTTTTGTCATCGAAGCATAGCAGGGCTGCCCGGTCGTGACGCCGATACGATGGGCTTACGCCATGCTATAGTTGGGGTATCAAAAAACTCCGGGATGACGCCATGGACCCGATGCAGAAGACCTTCGACCGCGCCGCCGAGGACCTCGGCAACTCCGTCCACCTCGAGCACGTCAACGTCACGATCCCCGATCAACGGCTGGCGCAGTTGTTTTATGGCGCAGGCCTGGGCCTCACCCGCGATCCGTATTTGCAGGTGATGGACGACAACATGTGGATGAACGTCGGCCGCAGCCAGTTCCATCTGCCGACCGGCAAGGCGCAGGTGCTGCGCGGCAAGACCGGCATCGTCATCGAAGGCCGCGAGGCGCTGCTCAACCGCCTCAAGACGGTGAAACCGAAGCTCGCCGACACCAAGTTCGATTTCTCGGAGCACAACGATTACGTCGAGGCGATCTGCCCGTGGGGCAACCGCGTTCGCCTGCACGAGCCAGACGCCGACCGCTTCGGCCGCATCGTGCTCGGCATTCCCTACGTGGAGTTCGACGTGCCGGTCGGCACCGCCAAGGGCATCGCAAAATTCTACGAGCACATGATCGGCACGCCGGCCACGGTGGTGAACGGCGACGGAACCACCGCGAAGGTCACGGTCGGCAAGAACCAGTATCTGCTGTTCCGCGAGACCGACAAGCCGCTGCCGGATTACGACGAGCATCACGTGCAGATCTATGTGTCGAGCTTCTCGGGCCCGCACCAGCGGCTCGGCGAGCGCGGCCTCGTCAACCGCGAGGACAACCAGTTCCAGTACCGGTTCCGCGACATTGTCGATCTCGACACCGGCAAGCACCTGTTCACCATCGAGCATGAGGTGCGAAGCCTCACGCATCCGATGTTCCTGCGGCCGCTGGTGAATAGAAATCCGACGCAGACCGCGCGCAATTATGCGCAAGGCCATGACGCCGCATTGTGGGCGATGGACCCGGTGCATTTCGACGATCAGCAGATGCGTCGCCGGACGATGTAGGAACTACGTCGGAGGCGTGCGTATTGGCGGCGACAGCAAACGCAGCGCAGCCGGTAAACCTTAATGCATCGCGCCGAGTTGGACGTTGGCCTGCAGGTCCAGCAGCATCGCGCGCGCCGCAGTTCCAGTCGGCGTCAACGCATCGCTGAACACGCAATGGCACGGTTCGCAGCAGAACGTCCGAAGTTCGGACGGCGTGCCAGAACGGGATTTGATGCCGGAAAACGACATCAGGCTTCCGCAATGGGGGCACATCGGTTTCATGTCGCTCTCGATGCGAACCGCGCTTTGATGCTGATCAAGAGCGCGAGGCTTGCGTTCAACGTCCGAGCCAGTGGTTTCAGGAACGATCGAACTTAGAGCCTTCATGCTGGCTTCGCCTATCCGTATGAATGCGGATACATGGCACGCGAGAACGAACAACAAGGTAAGCCTGATTTGCGGAAGGCGTAAGCCGCGTTGGCGCTTATGGCGAATTACGCCGCGCTATTGCCGCTTGATTTGCTCGATAATCAGAGACTGATTTGGAGCCAGCGGGCTTATGCCGCAGGATTCATGAAACTTCCGTAAGCATCAGCACATGACGCCGCGGTTGCTTTTGATGCGGGCTCAATGCCGAACGCATCAAATGATAAGGCGCCGCGGCTCACCGCCGCGACGCCGTCTGCCTTTTACAACGTTCGCGCGTTATTGCGCAGCCGTCACCTGGATCTCGATCATCTTGGCAGGCGACTGCAGTCGCGCCTCGATGCAGGCCCGCGCCGGAGTCTGACCGGGCACCACCCAGGCATCCCAAACCTTGTTGAACTCGTCGACCACGCGAATGTCCTGCAACCAGATCACGGCCTGCAGGAGCTTCGACTTGTCACTGCCGCCCTGTTTCAGGAGGCCGTCGATCTTGTCGAGAATTTCCTTGGTCTGCTCACCGACGCTCTTGCCGACGGTTGCGTCAGCGGTGAGGCCCGCGAGATAGACCGTGCCGTTGTGCACCACCACGCGTGACATGCGGGGGCCGTTCTCGTGACGCTGTATCGACATCTCACAATCTCCATGATGCGGCCGCCGCCATTGCAGCAGGCCCTCGACCGGGTAGGATCAACGCGCCGCCCCAAAGCAACGCGTTGAGTGGGCCAAAAGCAGAAAGCACAACGGCAACAAAAGCAAGGCAACAAGAGCAAGGGAGGCTCGCGTGCTGCGGATGCTGGCTCTGTTTGTCGCATGGCTCGCCGGTGCCGGCCCTGGCATGGCGCAGGCAACCTACCCCGACAGGCCGATCCGATTGCTGCTGCCGTTCCCGGCGGGCGGCGCCGTCGACATCATTGCACGCGTGATGACCGCCAAAATGTCGGAAGACCTTGGCAAGCCCTTCATCATCGAGAACAAATCCGGCGCCGGCGGCGTCATCGCGACCGATGCTGTCGCAAAAGCCACGCCGGACGGCTACACGCTCCTCCTCACCACACCGAACCACACCATCAACGCGGCGCTGCAAACGTCACTGCCCTACGACACCGCGAAGGATCTTGTGCCGGTGTCGGTGATCGCCGAAGTGCCCGAGGTGCTGGTCAGTCACCCGGCGGCGCCGTTTGCGACGTTCCCGGAGTTCGTCGAATACGCCAGGAAGAATCCCGGCAAGCTGAACTACGCTTCCGCCGGTCTCGGAACGCTGCCGCATGTCACAATGGAGTTGTTGCTGCGCCGTATAGGCATTCAGGTGACGCATGTGCCCTATCGCGGCGCGGCGCCCGCGATGAACGACCTCCTGGCCGGCGTGGTGCAACTCAAGATGGACACCTACACGACCTCGAACCCGCAGGTGACGGCCGGCAAGCTTCGCATGCTGGGGATCGCGAGCCGCCATCGCTCCAAGTTGATGCCGGACACACCGACCATCGCCGAGATGGGATTGCCGGGCTATGAGGGCATTCTCTGGAACGCCATCATGGCGCCTGCCGGCACACCCAAACCGATCATCGACAGACTCGCAGCTGCAAGCGCCAAGGCCGCGCGCGCTCCGGAGATCGCCGAACGCCTGCAGCGCGACGGAGTCGATCCGGTTGGCGGAACGCCGGAGGAACTTGCCGCGTTGATCGGGCGCGAATTGCCGCAGTGGCGTAACCTCGCGAAAGCCGCAAACATCAAGCTTGAATAGTTGCGCTTATTTCACCGACAGGATTTTTGGAATGCCGAAACTGACCACGATCGCCGATCCCCATCCGAAGAAGCCCAAGCTCAAAGCCCCACCCAACGCCTGCGACACCCACATCCATCTGTTCGGACCTGCCGCGAAGTATCCGTTCGCGCCGGACAGTCCCTACACCGCGCATGACGCGCTGCCCGAGCATTTCTTCGCTCTGCAGGACACACTCGGGCTGAGCACCGGCGTGATCGTCAGCCCTGGCGGCTACGGCCGCAACTACGCCATGCTCGCCGACACGCTCGCGAAATACCCGAAGCGCTTTCGCGGCATCGCGCTGGTCCGCGACGACATCCCGACCGCAGAACTCGCGCGGCTGACGCGGCTCGGCGTCAAAGGCATGCGGATGATGAGTGACGCGCGCGGCCAGCACGTGCCGAACTACTCCAAGGAGATCGCGGCCCGCGTTCACGAACACGGCTGGCACATCCAGTTCTATCCGCATGGCGCCGACATCGTCGACTATGCCGACAAGCTTCTGGCGCTGAAGAACGACATCGTGCTCGACCACTTCGCGAGCATCCCGGCCGAAGGCGGCATCGATCAACCGGCCGTCGCAGCTGTGCTGCGCATGCTCGACACCGGCCGGGTCTGGCTCAAGCTGTCGGGCCCGATGCGCTGCACGCCCTCGGACATGCCCTATGCGTCGGTGACGCCGCTCGCGCGACTGTTCGTCAAGCACGCACCGGAGCGCATGGTGTGGGGCTCGGACTGGCCGCACGTCAATCTCGACGGCAGGCAGATACCGAACGACGGCGACCTTCTCGACCTGATGCTGGAATGGGTGCCGGATGCGGCCATCCGCAACCGCATCATGTCGCAGAATGCCAACAAGCTTTACGGATTTTAGCGGTTTTCATTCGGCGAACGATTTCGCCGTCGAAGACGCGTGCTGAAATCACGACGCGCGCCGTCTTGCACGAGCGCGCGTGACAGATTTGTGTCGATCGTCGCGCGCCGCGTTGTCGCCCGGATGAACTCAACGACGCGAGCAAGCACCCGATTGCCGAATACACGCATTCCGTGTACCCTCACGCTCGCGACATTCTTTTTTCATTTGATCAACATCATAGCGAGAGTGTCATGGATACTTTATTCAAAAGCAGTCGCAATTTTGCTTCGCTGTCATTGAAGGATCTCATCGAAGCGCGCGACCTGTTTCACTATCATCTCTTGAACAAGAAAAATGTGGTCGCGACTGCGCTCGGGCTGTACCGCATCCGCATTCACGATCCGTGGCCGTCCGAAGGCGATCCGGACCCGCAACCTGCACGGACACACACCCGCAGGACGCTTACCAATTCTCAAGTGCGGCCTTACTCGTGGCCGTGCGTTTACGTGTTCGTTTCAAGCTGGGAAGAAGAGCACACGCTGGCAAACGCCAATCCCTCGGACGTCGTCCCGAAAACGCTGTATCTGCCGGACGGGCGTTCTGTCCCGGTCTGCGTCATCGAGGCGCGGAAGCAGGATTTCGCCAAGGACCTGATGGTGCGGGCAGACTCGCGGGTCCCGCGCAACCTGCTCGGCCCCGGCACACCGATCGTGAATCGAGACGCGCAAGGCATGGAGCGTGTAGGCACCGCCGGCTGTGTCGTGCGCGATGGAGAAAGCTACTACCTGCTCACCAATCGCCATGTTGTGGGCGCACCCGGTACACCGATCAGCGCCCTGCAAGGAAACCGCGAACCCGAAATCGGAATCGCGGCGCACAAGAGCCTGACCCGCAAGGATTTCAAGACGGTCTATCCGCACTTTCAGTCGACCGAACAACACTTGCTCATGGATGTCGGGCTCGTTGCGGTCGATGACATCCTCGCCTGGAAGACCGAGGTGCCCGGCATCGCGCCGATTGGGCCGGTCGTCGATCTTTACGACAACAGCCTGAGCTTGAACCTGATCACCATGAAGGTCGTCGGTCAGTCCGCAATCAGCGGCTTGATCCGTGGTGAGATCCACGGCCTCTTCTATCGCTACAAGGCGCTGGGCGGTGCCGAATACGTCAGCGATTTCCTGATCGGACCGGAGTCGCAGGAGGCGTTGCGGCCGGACAACAAGCGGCGGCGCGTTCATCAACCCCAGCCCGACCGGACGTTCGCCATCCATCACGGCGATTCCGGCACGGTTCTCTACATTGAACATAAAGAGACCGGCAAACCCGGCTCCTCGGACGAAGGGAAAACGACCTACTATCCATTCGCGATGTTGTGGGGAAAGGAAGAGTTCCTCGAGGGAGGCAAGGTCCAATCTCATCCGTACGCGCTCGCCACTGCGCTGAGCACGGCCCTCAACATTCTCGACCTGGACTATGTCCGCGACGTCAACCTGGATCAGGAATACATCTGGGGATGGGTGGGACACTACGCGATCGGGCGGGCTCTTTCGCTTCCCGTCGACCGGCTGAAATCTAACAAGCTCCGGGATTTCATCGGCAAGAATATCGATCTCCTTGCGATTCAGCCGGACAAGGCGCTCGACAACGATCCGAAAGTGCTGACCAAAGGAAGCGACACGGTCCATTTCGTGCCGCTCGCCGACGTTCCCGACAATGTCTGGAAGGGCAATGTCAACTTCTCACTGGTCGATCAGGGCGAAGGCGAGAAGAAGAAGCACAAAGCCGGCCCGGGGTCGCGCGGCTCCGCCGACAACAAGAACCACTTCGCCGACATCGATATCGTTTACAAGGAGCAGAAGACTTTTCTGCAACTGAATTTCGACGATCCGGACACCTATCTCAACCCGCCGGCATGGCTGCAATACTTCAAGACGGTCGAACCGAAATTCGCCCATTGGCAGGAGTTGCTCGAACGCTCCAAAAACAAAGCGGAGCCGGCCGACGGCAGCGCGCACTGGGGAGCCTTGCCGTTCCGGATCAAGCAGATCTTCGACATCATGGTGGCCGCCGCCAAGAAAGGAAACGCCAAGCTCTTTCTCTGCGCGGGAGGCGTGCTAATCCACTACCTCGGCGACGCGTGTCAACCGTTGCACACGTCCTTCATGTCCAACGGCGATCCGAACGACGTGGTGAAGCGGTCGAAATCGGAAGGCAACCGGATGCGGGCCGAAGGCGTGCATGTCGGCTATGAAGACGACATGATTGCTTACGGCTACACGCAGAAGGACCTCGCAACCGCGCTCAAGAAACGCATTGCCGAGCTTGCAAACAAGGAAGACATGCCGGAGATCGCGAACGGCTATGACGCAGCGAAAGCTGCGATCACGCTCGTTCACGCCACGCAGGCCGATATCGCGCCAAAAACCATCGTCAGCGAGTGGGTGTCGCTGCTCGACGTGCAAAAGAAGACGCGCGCGGCGTCCATGTGGACGAAATTCGGGGACAAGACGACCACCTGCATGGCGCGTGGCACACGGTTGCTGGCCGTGATCTGGCAGGCGGCGTGGGACGCAGGCAACGGCGACAAGACCATCGGTGAAGGCCCGACGATCACCGAAAAGGAGATGATGAATCTCTACAATGACCCGAAGGTCATTCCTTCAGTGGCCTTGAATCAATATCCGGCCGACGTGCACCAGGATTGGTCGGGCATCGTCAAGCCGGACCCGCAAGGCTCGCCGGCCTCGCACTCCAGGGGAAGGGCAGCATCCACATCCCGGGGTCAATCGAGCGCCCGTCGCGCGCCCGTCAAGAAAGCGAAGAAGACGCGCGTTGGCCGTAAAAAGAAGAAAACCTGATCTTCACCGCTCAGTTCGGCTTGATGTTTGCTTCTCGAATCCCGCGGCCGTAGTCGTCGAACTGCTTGCGCGTGAAGGCCGCATAGTCGTCGCCGCAGGCGCCGACGGGAAACAGCCCCTGCGCCTTGAGCTTCGCGAGAATCTCCGGGTCCTGCAGCGCGGCCTTGAACCAGGAGGTAAGCTGCGCGAGCGTATCGGGCGGCGTGCCGGCCGGCGCCACCACGCCGAACCAGATATCGAGATCGAAATCCTTGAAGCCCGCTTCCTGCACGGTCGGCACATTGGGCAGGTCATCGACGCGCGAGAGCGACGCAACGGCGATCGCGCGAAGCTGGCCGCCGCGGACTTGCCCGGTCACGTTAGGATAGCTCGCCATCGCTGCAGTGACGTGCTGGCCGAGCAGCGCATTCAGCGCCGGCCCCGAGCCTTGAAACGGCACGAAGGTGAAATCGACCTTCGCATCGTGCTTGATCCGCTCGATGCCGACATGAGGACTGGAAGCAGGCCCCGCGCTCGCGACCGTCAACTCGCCGGGCTTCCGCCGCGCGTCGTCCAGCAGATCGGCCAGCGTGTTATAAGGCGTCGCCGGATTGACCAGGATGAGTTGTGGCGAGCGCGCGAGGTAGCAGATCGGCGCAAAGCTCGTCAGCGGATCGTAGTTGAGCTTGCGCAGATGCGGATTGATGACGAACTCCGGCGTGGTGATCAAAAGCGTGTTGCCGTCCGCCGCCGCGCGCGCCACGGCCTCGGTGCCGATGGTGTTGCCGGCGCCAGGCCGGTTCTCGACCACCATGGTCTGGCTCTGCGCCTTGCCGATCTGGTCGGCGAGCATGCGCGCCAGCACGTCCGCGCCACCGCCCGCCGTCGACGGCACGATGATCTTGATGGTGCGCGACGATTGCGCCTGCGCTTGAGACGACGCCACGACGGCGCAAACAAGCAGCGCCGTGAAAAACCTGCCGATGCCCATTCCACTGCTCCTGAGTCGCGCTTTATGATTTTTGACGTCGTTTCGGCTTCTTCGGCAACGCGTGCTGATATGCCGTCTCCAGCGCGCTTTTGAGCTCCGCAACTTTCAGCTTGGCAAGGATCGCGGTGGTCGCACCGCGCTTGCCCCATGCGTTGGGTACTGGAGCAAAGGCCTCCGGCGCCAGCATGCATTTAAACTCCTGCTCCTCTGGCGTGAACATGAAGTTTGCCGTCTTGCGGTCCGGAGCGAGCGTCACATAGATGCGCGCGACCTTGAACGCCGTCCGGTCGAAATGCGGCGCTTCCGTCGTGCCTTCGAGGTCGAGTGCGAGCCGCCGCAGATCCTTGTCCGTGGCCATGCATCCTCACCGTTTGCCCGGCGGGCGCGCCAGAAGCCCTGCGTGGACGACGACCTTGCGAAACACGTTCGGCAACGCCTCGCCGTGAAGCTCGGTTGCGGCGACCCAGCGCATGCCGTCCGGCGCTTTGGTCTTAGCCGGCAGCTCCGCGACGTAGACCGACTGCTGCAACGGAAAGTGCGTAAAGCCGTGTTCGACCACGCCGGGCAGCTTGCGCCACTTGGCCTTCAGCGGCGCATGCGTCAGCGCATCGTCCTCGTCGAAGTCATGGGTCCACGCCGTCGACGGCACTTCGGTCATGCCGCCGAGCAAACCCTTCGACGGCCGCGTCCGCACCAGCACAAAGCCATCCACGCGCGTGGCCACGAACGAGGCGCCACGGCGAAGCTTGCCCTCGACCTTCGGCGCCTTGCGCGGCAAGCTCTCGACGTCGTCGCGCCCCCGCGCCACGCAGGCGTCCATCCAAGGACAGATGCCGCAGGCGGGTTTCTTCGGCGTACAGATCGTGGCGCCAAGATCCATCAGCCCCTGCGTGAAATCGCCGAACCGCTTCGACGGCAGCAGCGCGTCGGCATGGGCGCGGATTTCGACCTTCGCTGCAGGCAGCTCGGTCTCGATGGCGAAAAGCCGCGCGACGACGCGCTCGATGTTGCCGTCGATCGCGACGGCGCGGCGATCGAAGGCAATCGCGGCGATCGCAGCCGATGTGTAACCGCCAATGCCGGGCAGCGCGCGGAGTCCCTCCTCGGTGTCGGGAAAACGCCCGCCATGCTCCCTCGCCACCGCCGCGGCACAGGCATGCAGATTGCGCGCTCTCGCGTAATAGCCGAGCCCGGCCCAGGCCTTCAGCACGTCATCGAGCGGGGCCGCGGCGAGCGCCGCGACAGTCGGCCATAGCCCGAGGAACTTCACATAATAAGGACCGACCGCCCTCACGGTGGTCTGCTGCAGCATGATCTCCGACAGCCAGACATGATAAGGATCGGCCTGTCGGCCCGGCGGCGAGCGCCACGGCAGATGCCGGCGGTGCCGGTCGTACCAGTCGAGCAGCGCCTGCGGATCAGGCACCCCCGCCTGAGCAGGCTTCGGCTTTTTCCGGACCGCGGCCCCTGATACTTTCATGATGGTCCGATCTGGCAGAGCCCTGTGCCATGAACAAGCCCCGACCGACCCGGAAGCTCGCTGAACTCACCGCTGAGTTCATGGCGGACGCCTTCAAGAAGCAAGGCTTCGCCTCGACCGAACTGGTGACCCGCTGGAAGGACATCGCGGGCGCGGAGATCGCGGCCTTTGCCGAACCCGTGAAGCTGCAATGGCCGCGCACGCCGGAGGGCGAGCACCCCGAGCCCGCCACGCTCGTGTTGCGGGCCGAGGGGCCGGCGGCGCTCGAGATCCAGCATCAGACACATGTCATCCTGGAGCGGGTCAACCGCTTCTTCGGCTGGCAGGCGGTCGGGCGGATCGCGCTGCGCCAGGCGCCGCTCTCGAAGCCCAAGCCCCGCCCCACTCCGCCGAAGATCGACCCCGTTGAAACCGCCAAGGTCGCCGCGACGTTGTCCGATATCACGGACGACGAACTTCGCATGGCGCTGGCCCGGCTTGGGGCCGCCGTGAAGAAGGGATGATCAACGGAACGTGACCTGACGGCCTTGGCGAAGCGGCCTGCCAATGCCACATTGCGCCGCCATTGTGGCTGCTTATTCAACGCCATGGAGTTTTAAGGTGATCACCCGTCGGACCCTGCTGATCGGCGCCAGCTCGTTTGCGATGATCGCGGCGCTGGGAGGCGTCGAAGCCCTGATCGACGCGAGCCCCGCTGCGGCCCAGAGCGTGCCCCCCTTGGAGCTGCTGGTCCCTCCCCCGCTCGGCGACCGCTCGCTCGGCAAGGATGACGCCCCGGTCACCATCGTCGAATACGCCTCGATGACTTGCCCGCACTGCGCGCATTTCCACGAGACCACCTATCCGGAACTGAAGAAGCGCTACATCGACACCGGCAAGGTTCGGTTCATCTTCCGCGAATTCCCGCTCGATCCGCTGGCCGCCGGCGCTTCGATGCTGGCGCGCTGCGCCGACAAGGACAAATTCTTCCCGCTGATCGAGACGCTGTTCCAGATGCAGCGGACCTGGGCGGTCGAGAAGCCGATCCCGCCGCTGATGGCTATCGCCAAGCAGGCCGGCTTCACCGAGCAGAGCTTCAACGCCTGCCTGTCGGACCAGAAGATGCTCGACGCCATGCAGGAAGAGCAGAAGCGCGCCACGGACAAGTTCAAGGTCAATTCGACGCCGACGATCTTCATCAACGGCCAGATGCAAAAGGGCGCAGCGACCATCGAGGAGCTCGCCAAGGTCATCGACCCGCTGCTCAAGGCATCCTGAGCCGCGAATCGATTCTGGCTCCTGACTGACCAAAACTGGCGTTCTCCAGCGATTTCGCCGATGCCGCGACCGGCTTTTTGCCGGTCAACGGCGGCGTGTCGTCATTTGGCCGTATTTGATTGATTCTCACAGGTTTTTTCCGCCTCTTGAGTGATGGAGGTGGGGGATAAGTCGGCCTTTCCGTTTGCGATGAAAGGCTCGCCTATTCATTCTCCGCGCCAATGCGGTATCGCTCTTTTGCTCAGTCTGTCGCCCGATCTGTCCGGCTGCTGGTCCCGACTGGTCGAACTTGGGCGCGGACGTTGAACGCACCGGAGCGAGGGTCATTCGGCCCGCAGCGGGGGCGGCCCCGAGACGGGGCAATCTTGGGAAGCGCATTGAAATGAAACTGACGCGACTGCGCCTGATTGGCTTCAAGTCTTTCGTCGAGCCAACCGACTTCCTGATCGAGCCGGGCCTCACCGGCGTGGTCGGTCCGAACGGCTGCGGCAAGTCGAACCTGGTCGAAGCGCTGCGCTGGGTGATGGGCGAGACGTCGCACAAGTCGATGCGCGCCGCCGAAATGGACGACGTCATCTTCGCCGGCAACAACAACCGGCCGCCGCGCAACACCGCCGAAGTCGCGATCCAGATGGATAACGACAAGCACGAAGCGCCGGCGCAGTTCAACGAACACGACACGCTCGACATCTCGCGCCGGATCGAGCGCGAGAAAGGCTCGCTCTATCGCATCAATGGCCGCGAGGTTCGCGCTCGCGACGTGATGACGCTGTTTGCCGACGCGTCCACCGGCTCGCGCTCGCCCGCCCTCGTGCACCAGGGCCGCATCGGCGAGATCATCCAGGCCAAGCCCGAGCAGCGCCGCCGCGTGCTGGAAGAAGCCGCCGGCATCTCGGGTCTGCATGCCCGCCGCCACGAAGCGGAGCTCCGGCTGAAAGCCGCCGAAGCGAACCTGCTTCGCGTCGAGGACGTGGTGAAGCAGCTCTCCGGCCAGATCGACGGCTTGAAGCGCCAGGCGCGTCAGGCGATCCGCTACCGCAATCTGTCGGCCGAAGTCCGCAAGGTCGAAGCGACGCTCTACTATCTGCGCTGGCTCGGCGCCAATGCCGAGGTCTTGGAATCCGACCGCGCCAAGGATCTCAGCGTGCGCACGGTGGCCGAGGCCACCATCGCGCAGACCGAGGCCGGCCATGCGCGCGAGGCCGCGGCTGAAGCCGTGCCGCCGCTCCGCGATACCGAAGCACGCGCCGGTGCGGCGCTGCAGCGCCTGATCATGGCGCGCGACGCGCTCGACGCCGAGGAGACCCGCGCCCGTGAGCGGCTCGCCGAGCTCGACCGGCGGCTCGCTCAGTTCGAGGCCGACGTCATGCGCGAACGCGCGCTGGTCGCCGACGCAGAAGCCGCGCTGGCGCAGCTTGCCGAGGAAGAAGAGACGCTGCGGCGCGAAGCCCATGAGAGCGCCGAGCGGCGTTCCGGCGTCGACACCCGCGTCGCCGAGGCCGATGCCGTCGTCTCCGAGGCCGAGAAGACCTTCGGTGAGCTGACCGGCCAGTTCGCCGACCTGACGGCGCGACGCAATCAGCTGACCACCACGGCCCGCGAGCAGGCCGAACGCATCGCGCGGATGGACGCCGAGCTCGCCAACATCGAGGCCGGGCTGACGGCCGCGAACGAAAGCCGCCCCGATGTCGCGGCGCTGGCCGAGTCGGTCGAGGCCGCGCAGGCAGCCGTCGGCCAGGGCGAGGAAAATGCGCTCGCCGCCGAAGCGGCGCATGAGGAAGCGCGCAAGAACCTCGAGGCAGCACGCATACCGCTGGCCGAGGCCGAGCGCGCGGTGCAGCGGCTCGACACCGAAGCCAAGACCTTGATGAAGCTGCTCGCGGTCGAAACGCAGAGCATGTGGCCGCCGGTGATCGACAGCATCACGGTCAACAAGGGCTACGAGATCGCGCTGGGCGCAGCCCTCGGCGACGATCTCGACGCGCCGGTCGACCAGAGTCACGCCATGCGCTGGGCAGGCGCTGCGATCGATCCCTCCGATCCGACGCTGCCGGAGGGCGTCGAGCCGCTCGCCAAGCACGTCGAGGCGCCACCGGAGCTGGCGCGCCGCCTCAACCAGATCGGCGTGGTCGAGGCTGCCGACGGCGCGCGGCTCGCAGCACTGCTCAAGCCCGGCCAGCGTCTCGTCTCGCGCGACGGCGACTTGTGGCGTTGGGACGGCTTTGCCGCCGATGCCCACGCGCCGACCGGCGCGGCGCGGCGGCTGGCGCAGCGCAGCCGTCTCGCCGACATCGACGGCGAGCTCGCCATGGCGCGCGCCACCGTGGAAGTGAAGCGCGCGAGCGTCGAGATGGCGCAGTCGCAGCTCGCCGCCGCGGGCGTCGCCGAAGGCGCAGCGCGCGACAACTGGCGCAGCGCTCAGCGCGAGGCCGACAGCGCCCGCGAATTGCACGCCTCGGCCGAACGGGAGCTCGCCCGCAACGCCGCACGCATCTCGGCGCTGACCGAAGCGCAGTCCCGGCTGGTCGCCAGCCGCGACGAAGCCAAGGCCGCAGCCGACGTTGCCGAGACCGGCCTCGCCGAACTGCCGCCGTCGGCCGATCTCGAAGCGCAGCTCACGACCGTCAAAGCCGAGATCGAAGGCAAGCGCACCGAGCTCGCCGAGATCCGCGCCGAGGCGCAGGCGCTGGCGCGCGAGGCTGAGCTTGCGGACCGCCGGCTCAATGCCATCGGCACCGACCGGCAGGCCTGGAACGACCGGCGCGAGCGCGCCCATACGCAGATCGCCACGCTCGACACCCGCAGCGGCGAAGCCAGGCAGGAACGCGAGGGCCTCGCCGACGCGCCGGCCCTGTTCGAGGAAAAGCGCCGCGCATTGATCACCGAGGTCGAGACTGCGGAGGCCGCGCGTCGCGAGGCCGCCGATCGCCTCACCGAAGCCGAAAACGCGCTGTCCGCCTGCGACCGCACCGTGCGCGCCGCGCTCGAAGCGCTCGGCGCCGCCCGCGAGGAAGCGGCACGCGCTGAGGAACGCGTCGACGGCGCCAAGCGCCGCCTCACCGACGTCGCGCACGAGATCCAAGAGATGCTTGAGGTCGAGCCCGATGGCGTTGCGGGCCTCGCCGGCATCGAACCGAACATGGAACTGCCCGACGTGGATGTGGTCGAGCAGGACCTCGAGCGGCTGCGCCGCGATCGCGAGCGGCTTGGCGCGGTGAACCTCCGCGCCGAAGAGGAGCTGGTCGAGATCGAGACCCAGCACAACACGCTGACCGCCGAGCGCGACGACCTCGTCGAGGCGATCAAGCGGCTGCGCCAGGGCATCATCAGCCTCAACAAGGAGGCTCGCGAGCGCCTGCTGTCATCCTTCGCCAACGTCAACACCCAGTTCCAGCGGCTGTTCACGGAGCTGTTTGGCGGCGGCACCGCAGAACTCCAGCTCATCGAGGCTGACGATCCGCTCGAAGCGGGCTTGGAAATCTTCGCCAAGCCCCCGGGCAAGAAGCCCGCGACGTTGTCGCTGCTGTCGGGCGGCGAGCAGGCGCTGACCGCGCTTGCGCTGATCTTCGCGGTGTTCCTCACCAATCCGGCGCCGATCTGCGTGCTGGACGAGGTCGACGCGCCGCTGGACGATCACAACGTGGAACGCTTCTGCGACCTGCTCGACGAGATGGGCCGCTCAACCGACACCCGTTTCGTGATCATCACCCACAACCCGATCACCATGGCCCGGATGAACCGCCTGTTCGGCGTGACCATGGCGGAGCGCGGGGTATCACAATTGGTTTCAGTCGATCTCGAGGCAGCCGTCCGGATCCGGGATTCGGCAGCCTGATTGAGCCAGAGCGGGACGCCGCTAAGCGGCTCAGTTTGCGAAACAATCTCCACAAAGGCGGCCGAAAGGCCGCCTTTTCGTTGCTGGCATGACGGAAAGATGACGCTGGAACTTCTGTGGCCCTGGTGCCCCTGTGGAAAACTTTTTTTCCAAATTTTGTGGCAAGCGGCGGAACGGCCTCAGGAGGCCCGCGTTGTCTGTCCGTAAACGCTGGGCGGCGCCCCCCTCCCCCCGACAGCCGTCCGGCAATCGACCCCAGGCCTCCCCGGGCCTGGGGTCTTTTTTTGGGACGAAGCCGTCTCCGGCTCAGACCCCCGACCCGTCTTTGGTCTGGTCTTGGTTTCCTTGGACTTTTTTCGCTGGAACCGCGAACCTACCTCTTGGTAGTCGCGACCAACCGGTCGTACCGCCCTTTGGCGCTGTTTCAACCTCTGACCGTCCCCGTCCCCGTCCCAGGAGACCCTGATGTCCACGACCGGCTGGATCGTTCTCGGTGTGATCGTCGTCTTCGTGTTGTGGGTCATCATGATCTACAACCAGCTTGTCGCGATGCGGCAGCGGGTTGGGCAGGCTTTCGCCGACGTCGACGTGCAGCTCAAGCAGCGCCACGACCTCATTCCGAACCTGGTCGAAACCGTCAAAGGTTACGCCGCCCATGAGCGAGGCACCCTCGAAGAGGTGGTCAAAGCGCGCAATGCCGCGATGACGGCGCAAGGACCGGCCCAGCAGGCCCAGGCCGAGAACCAGCTCTCGGGCGCCCTGCGACAGCTGTTCGCGCTGTCGGAAGCCTACCCGGACCTCAAGGCCAACCAGAACTTCCAGCAGCTCCAGTCCGAACTGTCGGACATCGAGAACAAGCTCGCGGCCGCACGGCGCTTCTTCAACAACGCGGTCCAGGAATACAACACCGGCATCCAGCAGTTCCCGGCGGCGCTGTTCGCCGCTTCGCTGGGCTTCAGTCAGCGCACCTTCTTCGACGTGGGCGAGGAGCGCGCCGTGGTCGAGAAGGCGCCTCAGGTGAAGTTCTGAGGCGAGTTCTGGACCGTCACAACGCAATGGCGGGAGTGGAGCATGGCTGCCGCCTTTGGTCTCTACACCCATATCCAGTCCAACAAACGGCGGTCGATCGCGCTGCTGATCGGACTGTTCTTCTTGGTCTACGTGATGGTCTATGCGGGCGCCCTGCTCGCTGAAGGACTGACCTATGACGCCTCGCTCGACTGGCTGCTGCGCAAGGCGCTGCAGGACCTGATCTGGGCCGCGCCCTTCGCAACCGCCGGCACCGCAGTCTGGATCGTCATCGCCTATTTCTTCAACCAGTCGCTGGTCGACGCCGTCACCGGCGCGAGCGAAGTCACCCGGGCCGAACAGCCGCGGCTCTACAACCTTCTGGAAAATCTCTGCATCTCGCGCGGCATCACCATGCCGAAGCTCAAGATCATGGACGATCCGGCGCTGAACGCCTTCGCCAGCGGCCTCAACGAGAAGCAGTATTCCATCACGGTGACGCGCGGACTGCTCGACAACCTCAACGATCAGGAGCTCGAGGCGGTGCTGGGCCATGAGCTGACCCACATCCGCAACGGCGACGTCCGGATGCTGGTGATCGCCGTGATCATTGCGGGCGTGATCGGCTTCTTCGCCGAATTGCTGTTCCGCATGTTCTTTCAAGGCGGCTGGCGCTGGGGCGGCGGCAGCAGCCGGTCGTCATCGGACAGCGACCGGGGCAAAGGCGGCGGCGGATTCGCGATCCTCATCGCCATCGCGCTGGTGGTGGTGGCGTGGCTACTCTCCACCGCGATCCGCTTTGCGCTGTCGCGAAGGCGCGAATATCTTGCCGACGCGGGCGCCGTGGAGCTGACCAAGAATCCGGATGCCATGATCATGGCGCTGCGCAAGATCGAAAGCCGCGGCGAGCTCGAAAGCGCCACCTCCGCCGTCATGGAAATGTGCGTCGACAATCCGCGCGAAGGCTTTGCCGATCTGTTCGCGACCCATCCATCGATCGACAGCCGCATCAAGGCACTGGTGGATTTCGCCGGCGGCCACGACCCAGGCCCGATCGATCTGCCGAGCGAATCGGATCAGCAGGACCGGCAGCAATCCGAGGATTCGACTGCGCCCGGGCAGAAGCCGTTCCTGCCGTCCGAGCCGCCTGTGGTGCTGGGTGGCAGACGCGCGGAGCCTGAGCCGGCGAATCAAAGCTCTGCGCCGGTGCCGGGTCCCTGGGGCGCACCGCGCAACTGATTCGGTGTCGCGCCGGCAACACGGCTTTTGAAAAGCTGGGGGATATCGATCCGGCCGTGACCAATTCAATTGGCATGTTCGCCGGGTTTGCGGCCATCGTTACACTCATATACTGCGCGATTCGCGGCAGAGGTGGTTCATGGCAAAACCTGCGGTGGTTCTCGTTGGAGCGGACAAGGGTGGCGTCGGCAAGACGACCGTCTCTCGTGCCCTGCTCGACTATTTCGTCGCGCACAACATCCAGACCCGCGCCTTCGACACCGAGGCGCCGAAGGGCACGCTGAAGCGCTTCCATCCGAACATCACCGATGTGGTCGACATCACGTCGACGTCGGACCAGATGAAGATCTTCGACACCCTGGCCAGCGCCGAAGCCCAGATCACGGTGATCGACATCCGCGCGGGCCTTCTGTCGAAGACGCTGGAGTCGCTGCGCGACATCGGCTTCCTCGACGCCGCCGCGAAGACCCAGCTCACCTTCACGGTGTTCCATGTGCTCGGCCCGTCGATCGCCTCGCTTGAGGAGATTCGCGACACCGCAGCCTTCATGGAGGATGCGCAGTACATCCTGGTGAAGAACTTCATCAACAACACCTCGTTCTTCGAATGGGACCCGGCGACTTACAATTCGTATTTCCGCAAGATCAAGGACGCCCACGAGATCACTATCCCGAAGCTCAACGAGATGGCCTGCGAGCAGGTCGAGCTCGCGTCGGTGCCTTACGTGTCGTTCGTCGCCAACAAGGGGGCCGACGCCCAGAACGCCGCATTCTCTTTCGTGCTGCGCGGCTATGTCCGGCACTGGCTCGGCAATGTCTGGGCCGAGTTCGATCGCATCAAGCTGATGGATCTGGTCGACGTCGCTCAACGTAAGAGCGCGGCCAAGCAAGCCTCCTGAACCGAGACGGTGTCATGCCGCGGCAGACACCGATTTTCATCATCACCTCCGCCCGCCCCCGCGTCGGCAAGACGCTGGTTGCGCGCGCGTTCACCGAATATTTCCTGGCTCTGCGCAAATCGGTCGTCGCTTTCGACATCAATCCGGGCGAGACGAAGCTGATCGATTTTCTGCCGGGTTGCACGGTAACGGCCGGCCTCAACGACATCCGCGGCGAGATGGCGCTGTTCGACCAGCTCGTCGTCGGCGATGAAATCCCCAAAGTCATCGATCTCTGCCACACGCTGTTCCCGAAGTTCTTCGCGCTCGTGCAGCAGCTCAACTTCGTGAAGGAGGCCCAGCGCCGCAACATCGCGCTGATGGTGCTGTTCGTGGCCGATCCCGACGACCGCTCGCGGCAGGGCTACGCCACGCTGGTCGAGCGGTTTCCGGACATCGCGGTGGTGCCGGTGCTCAACGAGGCCGTGCCGCCGACGATCAGCTACGCCGGCAACTTCCCGCCGACCCAGCATGGCGGGCCTGCGGTGACGATCCCGGCGCTGTCGCCGGTGGTGCGCGGCACGCTCGACAAGCGGACGTTTTCATTCATCGACTACGCCACCAAGACCACCGACGGCACCACCGAGCTGTGGGGCTGGATCCGCCGGACCTTCGTATCGTTTCGCGATCTCGAGGTGCGGCTGCTTCTGGGCGGCGTGCCGAGGGTGCCGCCGATCCCGAAGCTGCCGCGCGGACCCAATCTCCCGCCGGCAAGTGCCCCGCGCGGCACCACAGCCAAGTTCAATACGAACGGCAGGCCGACCGACCGGCGGCGCTTTCGCTGGCGGTGATCGCAACTACTGGTTTGCCCGGCAAAGGAGCCTGGCGATCCGACCCATCCGGGGCTGCGGCATCGGATTCGGATCGCTCCAGCGCCCGTCTGCGAACACCTTCTCCAGATGGGCGACGCTGATCGGGAACACCCGCCGACGTCGATCCGGCTCATTGGATGCTCCATCGAACCACCTGCTCAGCACCCGGGCCAGACCGAGCCAGTCCAACTCCTCGCCTTCACTGAAGTGATATTTGGTCCAGTCATAGGCGCCCAAATCCACACCGAAAAATTTGGAAAGCTCTCGCATAAAATCGAAGCAGTCGTCGCCCGCGATGCGGAGTGCCCCGAAGACATCCGCACAGCCGGACAGCTGCTCGCGCTTGAGCCAATAGTGCTCACACAGAAATGCTTGAAGGTCCCTGGGAGGTGGCTTCTCTTTCCCTCGCGTTAACAGCGACCAGGCCAAGCCTGACCTCGCCTAGTGCCCTTCGAACGAGACCAGCGTTCGCACCGGCACGCCGAGCTTGCGTATCTTGTCCGCACCGCCGAGCTCCGGCAGGTCGACGATGAAGCAGGCGGCGAGCACGTCGGCGCCCTGCCGCTGCAGGAGCTTCACCGCGCCTTCCGCAGTCCCGCCGGTGGCGATCAGATCGTCGACCACGATCACCTTCTCGCCCTTGCTGACCGCGTCCTCGTGCATCTCCATCTCGTCGATACCGTACTCCAGCGAATAGGCGATGCTGACTCGCTTGTGCGGCAGCTTGCCCTTCTTGCGGATCGGGATGAAGCCGGCCGAAACCTGATGCGCCACCGCGCCGCCAAGGATGAAGCCGCGCGCCTCCATGCCGGCGACCTTGTCGATCTTGGAGCCGGCCCAAGGCTGCACCAGCTCGTCCACCGCGCGGCGGAAGGCGCGTGCGTTGCCGAGCAGCGTGGTGATGTCGCGGAACAATATCCCGGGCTTGGGATAGTCCGGAATGGTGCGGATCGACGAACGCAGATCGAATTCAAGCTCGTGCGCGGACATTAACGGCTGCTCTCCTGCAGATAGGATTCATCGATGAACTTGCCGCGATCGATCTGCGCATCGGCGGGAATGAGCTTCGCCGCCTTCACGTTGTCGAACACGCGGCTGACGCTTGCGGCCGGAAGCCCAAGGTCGCGCTCCATCACCTTCATCTTGACGGTGTCGTCGAGCGCGCGTCGCGCATAGACGACCGATGTCCGAAGCTCCTTGGCGCCGAGCGCCGCCGACTCATCGGGATGCGCGAACATGTATTCGGTGCCGCGGCGAAGCGCCCGGAGGAAGCCGACCAGTGCGGCACGGTTGGCCTTGGCCCAGGTCCGGTCGACGATGGTTCCAGTGAAGAGATACTCCGGCACCAGGTTGGCGATCGGGCCGAGATTGGTGAAGCCCGCCTCCTCGGCCTCATAGCTCAAGGGATAGGGCTGCAAAGCCGCATCGATCTTCTTTTCCTTCAACAGCCGCTGCCGTGTCGGCGAGCCACCGACGGCTTCGACCTTGATGTCGGCCAGCGTGAAGCCGCCGGCCTTCGCCATGTCGTTGACGAAAAACGTCGTGCCCTCGTTCATCGAGACGACGCCGATGGTTTTTCCTTTCAGACCCGACAGCGACTTGATCTCAGGCTGCGTGATGATGAAGTGCGGCAGCCGCTGCGCGTTGCCGGCAACGGCTGCGAGGTTTCCACCCTTGTAGACCTCGGCGATCAGCCCTTCGAGCGGCACCATGCCGATCTGGTCGGCACCGGAGCGAAGATCGTCGGAAATCTTGTCAGAGCCGTCGTAGACCTGGATGGTGACGTCGAGGCCTTCCTTCTTGAAGAAGCCCTGCGCGATCGCGGTCCAGGCCGGGAGATAGAAGATCGTCCGCGACACCACGCCGACCTTAAGCTGTGTGTCGGCCAGCGCTGCAAACGCGGAAGCCGCGAGCAGCGCCAGCGCCGCGCAGGCCTTGAGAACGAGAGAAGTGAAACCGGACATCAATCCCCCAATACGACCTAAGGCGAGACTAACCCGCCAACACCCGGCCCGTCAGCCCGGCAAGTAGCGGCGCGGCGTCTCGCGCTTGTCGTCGTAAGCGGCTTCGAACACCGGCGACGCCAGCGTCGATGAAATGTGCAGCACGGAGGTGCCGGTGTTCGAAAACCCGTGCTTGCGGCCGGCCGGCACGACCGCCAATTGGCCCTTGGTCAGCGTCGCGCGCGCGTCGCCGATCCAAACCTCGGCCTGGCCATCGAGCACGTGCAGAACCTCCTCGACCGCATGCAGATGCGTCGGTGCGCCGTGTCCCGGCTCGCACCACTGCTCGAAGATGCAGAGCTGGCCACCCCCATTGGCGGCGGAGGTCAGCATCTTTGTCAGCACGCCCTGCCGCCACTCCTCGCGCGGCTCCCGGTTGAGGTCGATCACCTTCATTGTGTCCTCCCGCGTTTCAGGATTGCGAATGCCTAGCTCTTCAAGACTCGTCCCGCCACCGCATCGAGCTTCTTGATCAGCTCCGGATCGCGCGCCTCCGGCGCGGTGATCAGGGCGTTGTCGAGTGCGCGATCGGAGCCGACCGGGCAGGCTTCGTGCTCGCGCGGAAAATCCTTCGCAAGCCGCGCCACCAGCCGCTTGGCCTTCTCGGCATTGGCGCTCAGCACCTTGATGATGTCGGCGACCGTCACGGCATCGTGGTCGGGATGCCAGCAGTCGAAATCGGTGACCATCGCGACCGTCGCGTAACAAATCTCGGCCTCGCGGGCGAGCTTCGCCTCCGGCATGTTGGTCATGCCGATCACCGAATAGCCGAGCTGCTTGTAGGTGAGGCTTTCGGCGAGCGTGGAGAACTGCGGGCCCTCCATGCACACGTAAGTGCCGTCGCGCACGACGGTGATGCCCTCGGCCATCGCCGCGCTGGCGAGATGGATGCGCAGTCTCGGCGACACCGGATGCGCCATCGACACATGCGCGACCAGGCCCTTGCCGAAGAACGAACTCTCGCGCTTGTGGGTGCGGTCGACGAACTGGTCGATCAGCACGAAGGTGCCGGGCGGCAGCTCTTCCTTGAACGAGCCGCAAGCCGACAGCGACACCAGATCGGTGACGCCAACGCGTTTCAGCACGTCGATGTTGGCGCGATAGTTGATGTCGGATGGCGACAGCCGGTGGCCCTTGTCGTGGCGCGGCAGGAACGCGACCGGCAGGCCGGCGATATCGCCGATGCGGACCGCACCGGATGGCTCGCCCCAGGGCGAGGCGACGCGCTCCTCGCGCACATTCTGCAGGCCCGGCAACTCGTAGATGCCCGAGCCGCCGATGATGCCCAACACCGCCTTGGCCATTCGCTACCCTCGCACGCAAAATCAAAAGGCCCCGGAGCTTTCGAAGCACCGGGGCCTTTCGTCAAGTCACAACCAGCGACAGGCTAATGAGCGTTCGCCCACACCTTCTTTTTGGTGAAATAGAGCAGACCGGCGAACACGATCAGGAAGATCATGACCTGGAAGCCCACGCGCTTGCGGGTCTCGAGGTTCGGCTCCGCTGCCCACATCATGAAGGCCGCGACGTCCTTGCCGTACTGATCGACCGTGGTCGGCGAGCCGTCGGTGTAGTCGACGCGCTTGTCGGAGAGCGGCGGAGGCATCGCCAGCGCATGGCCCGGGAAGTACTCGTTGTAGAACGCGCCCGGTGGCAGCGTAACGCCTTCCGGCGCCTTGTCCTTGTAGCCGGTCATCAGCGCGTGGATGTAGTCGACGCCCTGTTCCTGGAACTGGGTGAAGATGTCGAGGATGAACCACGGGAAGCCGCGCTCGTAGCTGCGCGCCTTGGCGAGCACCGAGAAGTCCGGCGGCACGCCGTTGTAACGGGCGCGAGCGGCATTCTCGTTCGGCCACGGCGGCGGGAAATAATCGCCCGGCCGGCCGTCGCGCTCGAACATCTCGCCCTGATCGTTCGGGCCGTCCTGCACCTTGTACTCGGACGCGATGGTTTTGACCTGGCCTTCGGAGAAGCCGATCTCTTCGAGGTTGCGGAATGCGATGTACTTGAGGCCGTGGCAGACGCTGCAGACCTCACGATAGACCTTGAAGCCGCGCTGCAGCTGCGCCTTGTCCCATTTGCCGAACGGGCCGGCGAACGACCACTTCTGGCGCGGCGGCACCGGGCCTTCGTGCTCCTGGGCGGTGGCGGTGACAGCGCTCAGGCCGAGCAGAGAGCCGGCCAGAGCGAGAGCGAGGATGGTTCGCGACATGGTGTTCTCCCCGCCCTCAGTGCGCAGCCTTGGCCGCAATCGATTCGGAAATCGAGTTCGGCAATGGCTTGGTTTTCTCGATGAACCCGAGGAGCGGCAGGACGATGAAGAAGTGGCCGAAGTAGTACAGCGTCAGCAGCCGCGCGGCGATCGTATAGCCGCCTTCCGGAGGCTTGCTGCCGAGCCAGCCGAGACCGAGGCAGACCGCAACGAAGATCCAGAAGAACTGCCGGTACAGCGGCCGATAGCGCGCCGAGCGGACCCGCGAGGTGTCGAGCCACGGCAGGAAGGCCAGGATGCCGATCGAGCCGAACAGCGCGATCACACCCAGGAGCTTGTTCGGGATGGCGCGCAGGATCGCGTAGAACGGCAGGTAGTACCATTCAGGCACGATGTGCTGCGGCGTCACCGCCGGGTTGGCCGGGATGTAGTTGTCGGCGTGGCCGAGATAGTTCGGCACGTAGAACACGAACCAAGCGAAGACGATGCAGAAGCACACCATCCCGAAGCTGTCCTTCACGGTGGCGTAGGGCGTGAAGGGGACGGTGTCCTTCTCAGTCTTGGGCTCGACGCCGGTCGGGTTGTTCTGGCCGACCACGTGCAACGCCCAGACGTGCAGCACGACGACGCCGGCGATCACGAACGGCAGGAGATAGTGCAGCGAGAAGAAGCGCTGCAGCGTCGGATTGCCGACCGAATAGCCGCCCCACAGCCAGGTCACGATGCTCTCGCCGACGACCGGGATGGCGGAGAAGAAGTTGGTGATGACGGTGGCGCCCCAGAAGCTCATCTGGCCCCACGGCAGCGTGTAGCCCAGGAAGCCCGTGGCCATCATGAGCAGATAGAGAATCACGCCGAGGATCCAGAGAACCTCGCGCGGCTCCTTGTATGACCCGTAATAGAGACCGCGGAACATGTGGATGTAGACGGCGACGAAGAACATCGAGGCGCCGTTGGAGTGCAGGTAGCGAATGAGCCAGCCGTAGTTCACGTCGCGCATGATGTGCTCGACGGAATTGAAGGCCATGTCGGCATGCGGCGTGTAGTGCATCACCAGCACGATGCCGGTGACGATCTGCGCGGCCAGCATGAAGGTCAGGATGCCGCCGAACGTCCACCAGTAGTTCAGGTTGCGCGGCGTCGGGTAGGCGACGAACGAGGAATGCACCAAGCCGACGATCGGCAGGCGGCGTTCCAGCCACTTCAAGAACGCGTTTTGCGGCTGGTAGGTCGAGGGTCCGCTCATGGGAAGGCCTTAAAGAGGTGTCGTTATGCGGCGGCGGATCAGCCGATCCGGATCTTGGTGTCGGAGAGGAATTCGTAGGGCGGCACCGCGAGGTTCAACGGCGCGGGACCGCGGCGAATGCGGCCCGAGCTGTCGTACTGCGAGCCGTGGCACGGGCAGAAGTAACCGTCAAAGTCGCCCTGGTGGGCGAGCGGGATGCAGCCGAGATGCGTGCAGATGCCGATCAGCACCTGCCACTGCGCCTTGCCGGGCTTGACGCGGGCGCTGTCGGGCTGCGGATCGGGCAGGCTCGCCAGATTGACGCTCTGGGCCTCCTCGATCTCTTTTTTGGTGCGGTGATTGATGAAGATCGGCTTGCCGCGCCAGAACACCTTGATCACCTGCCCCTCGGTGATCGGGCTGATATCGACCTCGACCGGCGCGCCGGCCGCGATCGTCGCCTGATCGGGATTCATCTGGGAGATCATCGGCACCACAACGGCGGCGGCGCCGACGGCACCCACAGCTCCGGTTGCGATGTACAGGAAATCGCGTCGAGTCGGCTCGGCCGAAATTGCTGTCACGGTGTTCGTATCCCTCTTTGGCCGGTCAGCCCTTCCGCGCGGAGTACCGCAGACGTGACCATCGCGGTGGCGGTTGGGCCGGCCGCTTCAGGTCCTGGGGGAGGACGAAAAACGGCTATCCGGCGGCGTTTATTGGCACCCTTGTAAAGAGAGCGCAAGCCCGCCAGCGCCCGAACCGACCCGAGACGCACAACAGACGCACAAATCCTTTATCCATGGGGCTTTTGTGCCATTGACGGCCGTCCGCGGCGGGCCGAAACACCGGCCATGCGGATCGCGCTTTACGAGCCTGACATCCCCCAGAACACCGGGACGATTCTCCGGCTTGCCGCCTGTCTCGGCGTCGAGGCCCATATCGTCGAACCGACCGGGTTCCCGAGCTCGGACCGCGCCTTCCGCCGGGCCGGCATGGACTATCTCGATCAGGTGTCGTTGCGCCGGCACCAGTCCTGGGCGGCATTCAACGCATGGCGGCAGTCGGAAGGCCTGCGGCTGCTTCTGTTCACGACCGCGGCCGGGACCTCCTACCTCGACTGCGCCTTCCAGGCCGGCGATATCCTGATGTTCGGCCGCGAATCCGCCGGCGCGCCCGAGGCCGTCCACCAGGCCGCCGATCTCCGGCTGAAAGTCCCGATGCGGCCGAATTTGCGCTCGATCAATGTGGCGATGACCGCGGCCATGGCACTGGGCGAGGCGCTCAGGCAGACGGACGGCTTCAAGCATGAATAGTATCAATCCCAAGATAACGCCCATGTCCTACCCCCTCCCCGACCCGGCCGCACTGGAAAACCGCAAGGCCCGCGCCCGCGCCTGGTTCGAGCGGCTGCGCGATGACATCTGCACGGCCTTCGAGGCGCTGGAGGATGCGCTGCCTCCCCATTCGACGCTCGGGGACCGTGCCGCGGGCCGCTTCAAGCGCACCCCCTGGCAACGGACGGATCACAGCGGCGGCCATGGCGGTGGCGGCGTGATGTCCATGATGAGCGGCCGGGTGTTCGAGAAGGTCGGCGTCCACTGCTCGACCGTGCACGGCGAGTTCGCGCCGGAGTTCAGGAAGGACATCCCCGGCGCCGACGCCGATCCGCGGTTCTGGGCCTCCGGCATCTCGCTGATCGCCCACCTGCACAATCCGCACGTACCGGCCGTGCATATGAACACGCGTTTCGTGGTGACCACCAAAGCCTGGTTCGGCGGCGGCGCCGATCTCACGCCGGTGCTCGATGCCCGCCGCACCCAGGACGATGCCGATACGGTGAAGTTTCACGCCGCGATGAAGCGCGCCTGCGACGCGCATCCCGAAGTCGCGCCCTATGACAAGTACAAGAAATGGTGCGACGACTATTTCTATCTCAAGCACCGCAAGGAGATGCGCGGCATCGGCGGCATCTTCTACGACTATGTCGAAGCCGACTGGGACAAGGCCTTCGCCTTCACGCAGGACGTCGGCCGCGCCTTTCACGCCGTCTATCCGGAGCTGGTGCGGGCGAATTTCGCTAAGCCCTGGGGCGAGGCCGAGCGCGAGGAGCAGCTCGTGCGCCGCGGCCGCTATGTCGAGTTCAACCTGCTCTACGACCGCGGGACAATCTTTGGCCTCCGCACGGGCGGCAATGTCGATTCGATCCTGTCGTCGATGCCGCCCGTGGTGAAGTGGCCGTAAGAAAAACGACAGCACGTTTCGCTGGCATTGGATCGACGGAGCCGCGAACTCCGTCACCCTCCCCTGGAGGGGGAGGGTCGACACGCTGCGAGCGCAGCGAGAAACAAGCCGACCCTCCCCCTCCAGGGGAGGGTGGCCGCATTGCACGATCAGCGGGTCATCTTCAGATTCAATTTTCAAACAGCCCGCGCTTCGGCGTCGTCTCATCAACATTCATTCAGGCGTGATTCATCGGCCCCTTCAGATCAGGCGCGGGGCTGGCGCCTCTATTCTTCCTTGTCCCTCACATGAGTGAGGGCGCGGAGCGCCGGTTGGCGCTACGTCTCAGTCGACACCCCTTGCGAGGGTGCCGCGAGCTTCTTGCGAAGCCCGCACGCCTTCCGGCGCTCCACTTGTGGCGATTTATCGCGATACCCTCGCACGAGATTCGATCGGACGGTGCGGGACGTACCCTTCCCTAAGGCCGCGTTGCCTTGGCCCTTCACCCGATCGCGCCCTGCCACTGAAGGCGGCCCCCTCATCGGGGACGGACGATGGCATCGCACCCTGGGACGTGGCTACGAACCACGCCTGCAGGCGCCACACCCTGCTCCGTCCGCTAAGCGTCCCTAGAAGACGCCCTCAGTGAGCAGGATAGAATCGCGTCTACTCGTGATTTGCGGAAATGCCAAGCGAAAATGCGGCCGGCAAGCGCGTCAGTGGCCCAACCACTTGATCGCAGCGCCGATCACCATCGCCGCGCCGCCGAACAGCACCACGGCGTCGAGGATCGCGGTGTGCACATGCACCGGCATCCTCTTCACAAACGCCCTGGCGAAGAACGCCCCGGGAAACGCGACGACGCCGATCAGCAACGCGAACGCGATCACCTTGCCGTCAATCGCGCCGGCCAGCCCGAACACCAACGCCCGCGCAGCGGTGATGATGATCGACAGCATCGCGTCGGTTGCGATCACGGCCGCGCCGGAGAGCCCCGCGGCCATCAGCAGCGACAGCAGGATGACGCCCGCCCCCACCGTGCCGCCGACCGCGGCCCCGTAACCGATCGAGCCGAACAAAAGTCCGCGGTCGCTCAGCACGATCGAGCGCCGCCGGAGCGCGTAGCGCAGCGGCACCGTCAGCATCAGCATGGTGCCGATGACGATCTGCGCGCCGATGCCGGTGAGCAGCGTGTAGCCATAAGCGGTGACGAGGCATGGCGGCACCCCGCCGGTGAGCACGATCGCCGCGCGCCGCCATTCGACGTCGCGCAGATACGCCATCATGCGGCCGGTGTTGGTCATCAGGCCGGCGAGCGCGATGATCGGAACGACATTCTCGGCGCCGACCATCGGCACGAGAACGAGCGGCATCAGCGCGCCGGTGCCGTAGCCCGCGACTCCGCCGAGCACCGACGCGATCAGCGCGACAGCGGCCACCAGCAGCAGCTGATAGATCGAGACATCGACGAAGGCGGTAATCAGGCGTGAGCCCTTTGTGTCCAAATTGAATCCGCCCGATGGCGGAATCGCTTCATTTCAACAGCACATGGAACTTTTCGTAGCTCCTGCGCAACACCATTGCTGCGTCGTTGCGCACTCGCAGCATTGTAAATGGACACTGCAGGGCGCGCATGCGTGTAGTCGCCGGAGTTTGTTGGCGTTTGTCGATAACAAAAACACGGAGCGAACACGATGCGTTTGAAGTTTGCCGCAGTGCTGCTGGCGTCTCTCGGTTTCGGCGCGGTGCAATCCGCCGTCGCGGCCGATCTGCCGGCTCGCGGCCCGGTCTACAAGGCGCCCCCCGCGCCGATGGCCTTCTCGTGGACCGGCTGTTACGTCGGCGGCAACGTCGGCGGTCTCTGGCTCAAGGGCGACTGGACCGATCCGACCGGCGCCGCCGCGACCGGCAGCAACACCTCGTCCGGCGTGACGGCAGGCGGCCAACTCGGCTGTAACTACCAGACCGGACCGTGGGTGTTCGGCGTGGAAGGCATGTTCAACTGGGCGGACGCCAGCGGTGATGCCAATTCTATCGCGGGCGCCAACCTGCACACCGACACCAACTGGCTGGCGAACGTCACCGGCCGCATCGGCTACGCGATCTTCGACCGCAACCTGCTCTACGTGAAGGGCGGCGGCGCGTGGATCGATCAGTCGAACACGATCACAGCGCCTGGCGTGGCGTTCAGCACCGGCGACTACACCCGCAGCGGCTGGACCGTCGGCGCCGGCTGGGAGTACGCGTTTGCTCCGAACTGGTCGGCCAAGGTCGAGTACAACTACATGGACTTCGGCAGCAAGTCGCAGACGTTCATCTCGCCCGGCGGCGTCGCCGTCACGGGCGTCGATGTCGATCAGACCGCGCATCTCGCGCTGTTCGGCGTCAACTATCGCTTCGGCGGCAACCCGATCGGTCCGTGGCGCTAAGCCGAACGCTTCAAAACCAAAAACGACAAAAGCCCCGGATCGCATCCGGGGCTTTTTTGTTTGCCTTGTTTGCGTTTGCGCGCTCGTTCGTCACCGCATCGGCGGTGCAATCGCATATGGTGCACTCAGGCGGTGCGCTCCCTCCCCCTGCAAGGGGGAGGGTCGGGGTGGGGGTCAGTCTCGCCGTTTTCCCCTGTCAGGATGAGGTCGAGCAAGGGTCATCACATGTCCCGCTTCAACCGCACGCCGGGAAAAACAGAACTCGCCCGAAAATTGAGGCGCGATGAAACCGAGGTCGAAAGGCGGCTGTGGCATCGGTTGAAGACCGGCCAGGTTTGCGACGCTCGCTTTCGCAGGCAACATCCGGCGGGTCGTTACATCCTCGATTTTTACTGTCCTGCGCTGGCGCTCGCTGTTGAGCTTGACGGAGGTCAGCACGCTGAGCCCGCATCGGGCGACCGCGAGCGCGATGAGTGGCTGAGACAGAAGGGCGTTACGATTCTTCGCTTTTGGAATTCCGAAGTCACTGAAAATCTGAATGGCGTCTTAGAAGCCATCGCTGCGAAGATCGACGAATTAAAGTTGGCTCCGGAGCGATCTCGCCCGCGCTGGAACGACGAGCGGCTTTGACCCCCACCCCGACCCTCCCCCTTTCAGGGGGAGGGAGCGCACCACCCGGGGGCCAATCCGCAGGTTGGCTAATCCGCGGTCGGCAGCCGCCGCATGGTGAACTCGATCGCGCCGCCGGGCAGTTCGCGCCAGCTTTCGATCGCGGTCATGTAGGCGGCCTTGGGATAACGGCTGAACATCTCGCGGGCCTTGGCGCGGGCGGCTTCCCTCGGCAGCGAAAAAGTTTCGCGACGGTAGCTGTCGCTGCGGCTGACGCCGCGGCGGGTGCGTTCGCTGGCGAGTTTTCGGGCGATATCGCGCGGGCGGCTGTAACTCATCATCACGCGGACTCCAGACCACCCACAATATAGTACCCGGATACACAGGCCGCGAGCCGAGTCGGGCTTCGCCGGCCGAGCCCACGCCGGACGCCCCTGGCAGTACTATTGCACCGCCGTTTTGTCGCCCGTGCATCATATGACGTATTGCGCAGACCGGACCGGCGATTTCGTGGTTAAGTCTTTCTTAAAAACCTCTTGTGAAAATAACGACTTAACGAGCCGTTGATATCGTTGTTGCCGGAAAGCGACATGGTCACGAATTCCGGCTGTGAAATGGCGTTATCCCGTAAGTTTCAAGGCATTCGGCTTGCTGGAAACGGCCCGCCGCCCGTACTGTTCGTGCAGATATTTTAAACCTCCTGCCTGGGGCATGAAATGCGGTCCAAGCTTTCCCACGTGTTGCTCGCGTCTGTTGCCGCCGCCGTTACCGCGCAAGGCGCAAGCGCCGCGGACCTTCCGACCAAGGCGCCGGTTTATAAGGCCGCGCCGATTGTCGCCTGGGATTGGACCGGCCCCTACGTCGGTGCCTATGTCGGCGTCGGCGTATCGAAGAGCCGCAGCCGTGATCCAAACGGCAATGTCCTCGGCGACCTCGAGCACACCGGCTACGGCTTCACCGGCGGTGGCACCATTGGCTACAATTACCAGCTCAACTGGGGCCTCTTCGGCCAGAAGCTGGTGATCGGCGCCGAAGGCGACATTGGCTATTTCGACACCGGTCACCGAACCACCGACTGGGACGACCCTCTGATCTATAATTCCAAGACGTCCTGGCTCGGTACGGCGCGCCTGCGCGCCGGTTTGGCCGACGGACCGAACTTCAACTACATCACCGCCGGCTTCGCGGCGGCCAATGTCCGTGACATCAATCGCGACGCTGTGAGCGGCTTCGAGGTCTCGAGCAGCAAGACTCAAACCGGCTGGGTGGTCGGCACCGGCGTCGAGACCATGCTGGGCGGCGGCTGGTCGGCGAAGACTGAATCTCTCTACATCAACCTGGAAAGCGGCGACACGCTCGCCAATCCGGCCAACGGCCTCACGATCTTCACCGACAAGCGCGAGTTCTACACCCAGCGCTTCGGCCTGAACTATCAGTTCGGCGCGGGCAAGAACGGTCCATTGCCGCAGACCAACTGGAACGGCCTGTTTGTCGGCGGCGTGTTCGGCGGCGCGTCGAGCAGCATTAGTGGCTCGGGCATCGATCGAGGATCCAATCCTGCTGGCACGGCTGAAATCGGCAACAACGGCACGGGTTTCACCGCCGGCGGACAGATTGGCTACAACTGGATGGTCACGCCGAAGTGGGTGCTCGGTGTCGAAGGCGATGTCAGCTGGCTCGGCATCGACCATATGAGCAACGACTACTTCAACGTCGTGGGCGGCAACAGCGGCACCCCCTCGGCCTTGGGTTCCAAGGCGTCGTGGATTGCGACAGCTCGCGGCCGCATCGGCTACAGCACCGGTCCTGCGCTGCTCTACGCCACGGGCGGCGGCGCGTGGGTCAACACAAAGGACACCTTGTTCGCCAGCAGCATCCTGTCGAGCAGCAAGACACTGTCGGGCTGGACCGTCGGTGGCGGTATCGAAACCGCGATGTGGACCAACTGGTCGATGAAGACCGAGTATCTCTATGTTGACGCCGGCCGCGGCGATACGCTCACCGATGTGGTCAATGGCTTCTCGATCGCGGCCGATCACAAATACCACCTGTTCCGTTCGGCGCTCACCTATCGCTTCGGCGGCAACCCGCTGACGTCGCGCTACTGATCGGCGAACAATCGAGATCGAAAAGCCCCGGGTCATCCCCGGGGCTTTTTGTTTGTGCGCGCGTCTGCGTCTCTCAGCGCTGGGTGGCCGCCTGCACTGCCGCGGCGGCAATATCCGCGAGCGTGGACTGATCGGCGGGGAAACCCGCCTCGATCCAGGCTTCCTCGGCCTTGCGCAGCGCAATGCCCACGGCCGGGCCGTGCGGCACACCGCGGGCGATCAACTCGGCTGCCTTGATCGGAAAGGCCGGCGCGGTCCAGCGCGCAGGCAGCGCAGACAACGCCCGCCAGGCTTCGTCTCTGGCGCCCGCCGGCGAATGCGCCCAGGCCATCAGCACCCGGTCGACATAGCGCGCCGGACCGGTGCGATAGAGCAGCACGCGCGCGGCCTTGTCGTTCGCGGGCGATATGCGCCACCAGAGTTCGCTCATCGATTCGATGCGCTCATGCTCGGCGTTGGACAGACGGAGCCGCTGCCACAGCCGCTCGGCGTCTTCGGCGACCCGCGTCGCGAGCGCCCCGAGCCTGCGCACCGGATCGGCGGCAAGGCGCAGCACGGTTTCGATCTTGGCCAGATTCTCGAAGGCTGCGAGATCGACGACACCGCCGAGGATCGAACCGAGCAGGCCGCTCTCGGCCATCACGGCGAGCACGGGAGCCGCGTGCCGCGCGACGAGCAGCTTGAGCATCTCCATCCGCACCCGCTCGCGTGACAATTGATCGAGGCTTCCTCGTGCCGCGATGCAGGCCTTGAGGCCGTCACGGTCCGGCAGGCCATGGCCGTAAGCGGCGTGAAAACGGAAGAAGCGCAGAATGCGCAGGTGATCTTCGGCGATGCGGGTCGCGGCATCGCCGATGAACCGCACGCGGTGCGCTCTGAGATCGGCGATGCCGCCGACATGGTCATGCACTGCGCCGTCGCCCGAAGCCGACAGCGCGTTCATCGTGAAGTCGCGGCGCTCGGCGTCCTTGCGCCAGTCACGGCCGAAGTGAACAGTGGCGTGGCGGCCGAAGGTCTCGACGTCCTCGCGCAAGGTCGTCACCTCGAACGGCTGACCGTCGATCACGACCGTCACGGTGCCATGTTCGATGCCGGTCGGCACCGGCTTGAAGTACGCGGCCGCCGTGCGGCGCATCACCTCGTCGGGCAAAACCGTGGTGGCAATGTCGATGTCCCCGATCGGCTCGCCGAGCAGCGCGTTGCGTACCGCGCCGCCCACCACGCGCGCCTCTTCGCCGCCCTCGCTCAAGACCGCGATCAGGTGCGCAAGAACACCCTGCCGCAGCCAGACAGCGTCTTTCAGCAAAGGCTGCGTGTCGCTCACGGCCCCAACCGCCCTGGAACGAACTTCCCGTCCTCCATATGGGCCGGCACGTAATCCGAGCCGACCGGCGCTCCGGCGAAATGCACCATCAGGATGAAGGCGCCTGCGGTGAGCACAAGGGCCGTGATGGCGAGCGAAGAAAGCACGCGGATCGGCCAGTGCTGCTGGTCGAACACCGGCGTCTTGGTGAGCCACAGGTACGCTGCGTAAGCCGCGAACGGCGCGAAGAACAGCGCGACCTCGATGGCAATGGGACGAATCATCCGGCGTAGATCCGTTCGTACAGATTGCGCAGGATACCAGCGGTCACGCCCCAAATGTATCGCTCTTGAAACGGCATGGCGTAGTAGTGCCGCTCGATGCCGTTCCAGTCGCGGCTGAGGCGCTGGTGATTGCCGGGCGTCATCAGGAATTCCAACGGCACCTCGAAGGCGTCGGCGACCTCGCTGGGATTGACCTTCATCGCATAGTCCGGGTCGACATGAGCGACCAGCGGCAGGATGCGGAAGCCGGAGAACGTCAGATAGAGATCGAGATAGCCGATCGGCTCGACAAATTTTGAATCGAGCCCGACTTCCTCGTTCGCCTCGCGCAAGGCCGCAGCCAGCGGCCCTTCGCCCGGCTCGATCCGGCCGCCCGGAAATGCGATCTGGCCGGAATGGCTTTTCAGCTCCGGCGTGCGCTGCGTAAGCAGCACCTGCGGCTCGGACCTCGCGACGATCGGCACCAGGACTGCGGCAGGCTTGGTGGCCTTCACGCCGGCCTTGATCCAGAGTTCGGGTTCGAGATCGAGGTCGCCGCGGATTTTGACTTCGGCATCGAAGTCGGTGAGCCCCACCGGCACCTCGCGATTGAGTCGCGACCGCGCCCGCTCGAAAAATTCGTGCGTCGGCGCCTTCACCTCGTCGAGCGGCACGCCCTGCTGCATCACCCGAATTCCCTCAAAGATTCCGCCGGAGCCATGGCGAAGAACGCACCGCCGGACACGACACCGAACATCGTCTCGCCATCGACGTCGCGTTCCTCGCCCAGTTCAACCAGGTCGTAGAACAGCGCCCGCGTGACCTTCGCCCACAAGTCGCGGCGGACGTGCAGATACGGTTTCAGACCGCCGGTATCGGGTTCCGACTCAAAACGCAATGCGTGCGCCGGGCCGCAGGCGACCCAGTCGTCCACGTTGGTGCGGAAGTTCAGCACGCGCCCCCCATCGCCCTGCTCCGATCGCATTTCGACAGCCATGAACGGCGCATCGTCGACCGTGATGCCGCACTTCTCGACCGGCGTGACGAGGAAATACTTGTCGCCTTCGCGCTTGAGCACGGAAGCGAACAGTTTGACCAGCGCAGGCCGGCCGATCGGGGTTTTCATGTAGTGCCAGGTGCCATCCGAACCGATCCGCATATCGAGGTCGCCGCAGAATGGCGGATTCCACAAATGCACCGGCGGCGGGCCCTTTTGGGTTGCACCTCGCGCATTGTTGACAAGCCCATCCAGCGTGCCGGGGCGCTTTTCGTCGGATCGCCTTTCGTTCGCCATTGTTGACCCTACCCTACCACTCGGAGGCGCTTGCCCAGCCCGGGCGGAAAAATAGTCCGAACGGCTTGAAACCGCAGAAAAATAGCGGGGTTTTGCCTCAAATGTGAGAACGCACCTGTGGGAATCGGGGCTAGTATCGCACTGGCATGATTATTGTTTGTGCATAGGCTACGACAAGCGGGCGGCGGCCAGTGTCGTTCCCAAACCCAAAACACGGAGCTCGAAATGGCGGCAGCAGGTGGTGAAGGGGTCGAGAAGCTCGAGGACATGATCGTCCGGGCGGCTGAGACGACCTCGCAGCATGTCGCCGCGGCTAAGACCGCCATTGGCGCCGTGATCTTCGGCCAGGACAAGGTGGTCGAGCAGGCGCTGATCACCGTCCTGTGCGGCGGTCACGGCATGCTGGTCGGCGTTCCCGGCCTCGCCAAGACCAAGCTCGTCGAGGCCATGGGCACCGTGCTCGGCCTCGATGCCCGCCGCATCCAGTTCACGCCGGACCTGATGCCCTCCGACATCCTGGGCAGCGAAGTGCTGGAGGAAGCTCCGGGCGGCCGCAGGGCGTTCCGCTTCATCCCGGGCCCGATCTTCGGCCAACTCCTCATGGCCGACGAGATCAACCGCGCCAGCCCCCGCACCCAGTCGGCGCTGCTGCAGGCCATGCAGGAGCAGCACGTCACGGTCGCCGGCAGCCGGCACGACATGCCGAAGCCGTTCCACGTGCTCGCCACGCAAAACCCGATCGAGCAGGAGGGCACCTATCCGCTGCCCGAAGCCCAGCTCGACCGCTTCCTGATGCAGATCGACGTCGAATATCCCGATATCGAAGCCGAGCGCCGCATCGTGTTCGCCACCACCGGCCTCGACGAGGCCAAGGCGCAGCCGGCGATGACCGCCGACGAATTGATCGCGGCGCAGCGCCTGGTGCGCCGCCTGCCGGTCGGCGAGTCCGTGGTCAATGCAATCCTCACCCTGGTGCGCTCGGCGCGCCCGGGTCCCGACGCTGGCGACCTCGGCCAATCGATCGCGTGGGGACCGAGCCCGCGCGCCTCGCAGTCGCTGATGCTGGTGGCGCGCGCGAGAGCGCTGCTCGACGGCCGCCTGGTGCCGTCGATCGACGACGTCATCTCGATGGCCGAGCCGGTGCTGAAGCACCGCATGGCGCTGACCTTTGCGGCGCGTGCGGAAGGTGAGACCATCAGCGGCATCATCCGCAAGCTCACGTCTCGCATCGGATAATCGATGGCCTCTGAAGGCACTGCGGGGCGTGACGAAGTCCGGGCGACGCGGCTGGCGACCGGCGCCGGCCGCACGCTCGCGGCCTCCATGCCGCGGCTGATCCTCGAAGCGCGCAAGATCGCAGCGACAGTGATCCACGGTCTGCATGGCCGCCGCCGCTCCGGCTCCGGCGAGAACTTCTGGCAATTCCGCCGCTACGTGCCGGGCGAAGCGGCGCGCCGCATCGACTGGCGCCGCTCGGCGCGCGACGACAATCTCTACGTCCGCGAGCAGGAGTGGGAGGCCGCCCACACCATCTGGATCTGGCCGGACCGCTCGCCGTCGATGAACTTCGTCTCGAAGCTCGCGCGCGAGAGCAAGCTCGATCGCACGCTGACCATCGCGTTCGCGCTCGCTGAAGTCCTTGTGGAAGCCGGCGAGCGTGTCGGCCTGCCCGGCCTCACCCGCCCGACCGGCAGCCGCGCCGTGATCGAGCGCATGGCCGAAGCGATCATCCACGACCCGCGCGAGCGCCCGAGCCTGCCGTTGGGCTTCGCGCCGGCGATGCTGTCCGAGGTCGTGGTGCTGTCCGATCTCTGGAGCCCGATCGCCGAGATCCGCGCGACCTTGACGCAGTTGTCGTCGAACGGCTCGCAGGGCCATCTGGTTCAGATCGTCGACCCGGCCGAAGAAACCTTCCCCTATTCGGGCCGCGTCGAATTCACCGAGCCTGAAACCGGCGCGCAGATCACCGCCGGCCGCGCCGAGAACTGGCGCGCCGATTACGAGACGCGTCTCAAGCAGCATCGCGCCGAGCTCGCGGCCGAGGCCAAGCGACTCGGCTGGAGCTTCACCATCCATCGCACCGACCGCCCGGCGAACGAGCTGCTCTTCGCATTGCATGGGCGAATTGGCGAAGGCAACGATGCGGCGATGAGCAATCGCCGGCCGCACGGCATGCAGCTTGGGAGGTCGGCATGATGGGCCTGCCGATCGGCTTCGCGCAGCCGCTGATCCTGCTGGGGCTGTTGAGCTTGCCGGTGCTGTGGTGGCTGTTGCGGCTCATTCCGCCGCGGCCGCTGCGCATCGAGTTTCCGCCGACGCGGCTGTTGCTCGACATCCAGCCGAAGGAAGACACGCCGTCGCGCACGCCGTGGTGGCTGACACTGCTTCGGCTGGCGCTTGCGACGCTCGTGATCCTCGCCGCCGCCGGGCCGTTGTGGAATCCACCGGCTGCCGGCACCAGCAGTTCGTCTTCCCTCGCGCTTCTGATCGACGACGACTTCAGCGCGGCGGCGAGCTGGGACGCGCGCATGCGGTCGGCTGACGACATCATCGGCCGCGCCGAAGCCGACAACCGCAGTGTCGCGCTGGTGACGCTCGGCGACGCCACCCGCGATATCTCGGTTCAGCCCGCGGCCGCGGCGCGCGTGCGCATCCATCAGCTCAAGCCCAAGCCCTATGCGGTCGAGCGCGTCGACGCGCTGCCCGCCATCAGCCGGCTGCTGGCCGGCGCCCCCGACATGGAGGTGGTCTGGCTGTCGGACGGCATTGATCTCGGCCGCGGTTCGGAATTCGTCGCGGGCCTTGCCCGCATCACCGAAGGCCGCAACGTCTCGGTCGTCACCGGCGGCCTGCCGACACCGCACGCGCTCGCCGCGGCCGACAATCAGGCGGGCTCCCTCACCGTGAAAGTGCTGCGCGCCACCACGGCCGGCAGCGAGAGCGGCCTCATTCGCGCGCTCGATCTGAAGGGCCTGCCGCTCGGCGAAGCGCGTTTCGGCTTCAAGGACGGCGATCTCGAAACCGATGCCGAGATCAACCTGCCGGTCGAAATCCGAAACGACATCGCGCGGCTCGAAATTCCTGCCGAACGCTCGGCCGGCGCCGTGCAGCTGCTCGACAAGCGCTGGCGCCGCCGCACCATCGGCGTGGTGTCGGGTTCGACCGCTGACACCGCGCAACCGCTGCTCGCTTCGACCTACTATCTCTCCCGCGCGCTCAATCCGTTCGCCGATGTCCGCCTCGCCGACATCGCAGCGCCGGTGGAGGCGATCAAGCGCTTCATCGACCAGAGCGTGCCGATGATCATGCTGGCCGACGTCGGCAACGTGACCGGCGAGTCCCATGACCGCCTCGCCGCCTGGGTCGAGGACGGCGGCATGCTGGTGCGTTTCGCCGGGCCGCGGCTTGCCGCCTCCGACGACGATCTCGTGCCGGTCAAGCTTCGCCGTGGCGGCCGCACGCTCGGCGGCAGCATGAGCTGGGATCAGCCGCAGCCGCTCACGGCCTTCTCGCGCGAGGGGCCGTTCAACAACATGCCGGTGCCGAAGGACGTGACCGTGTCGCGTCAGGTGCTGGCCGAGCCGGAAGCCGGCCTCGTCGATCGCACCTGGGCGACGCTTGCCGACGGCACGCCGCTCGTCACCGCCGTCAAGCGCGGCAAAGGAATGATCGTGCTGTTCCATGTCACCGCCGACACCCGCTGGTCCGACCTGCCGCTGTCGGGCTCGTTCGTCGATATGCTGCGCCGGCTGGTGGCTCTCGCCGGCACGACGGCAACCAACGATGCATCCGAGAAGAACAAGGCCGAACGCGAGGTGGTGCCGCCGACGCGCATCCTCGACGGCTTCGGCGCCTTCGGACCGCCGACCGCCACCACGCGGCCGGTGCCGGCCGGCTTTGTGACGCGGGCCACAGCGGATCATCCGCCGGGATTCTACGGTCCGCCAGAGGGGCTCCTTGCCGTGAACACGCTCGCGCCTGCCGACAAGCTCGCGACCATCGACTACGCGCCGCTGCATGCGCGGCTCGAGGCCTACCAGGTGGGCGAGCCGCAGGATTTGCGCGGTCCGGTGCTGCTCGCGGCACTTGGCCTGCTGGCGCTCGATGCGCTGGTGGTGTTCCTCCTGGCCGGCGGCATCGGCCAGCTCCTGCGGCGGCGTCCGCACGGCGCCACCGCGGCGATGCTGCTCGCGGCCGTGCTGATGGCGACGCTGACGTTCGGCTCGCAGGCGTCTGCGCAACAGCAGCAGGCTCCACAACAGCAAGCGCAAGGCGATCTGCTCGGGCCGATGATCAATCGGGCTATCACCGGCACGCCGCCGAGAGAACAGCGCACGCCGTCCGAGCCGCTGAGTTCGGGCGACGCCGATTTCGCGCTCAAGGCCACCACCGAAACGCGGCTCGCTTACGTCATCACCGGCGACTCTGAAGTGGACGGCATCAGCAAGTCCGGCCTGCAGGGGCTGACGCTCTATCTCGCGCAGCGCACCGCGCTCGAAGCCGGCGATCCGGTCGGCCTCGATATCGGAAAAGACGAGCTCGCCTTCTTCCCGCTGATCTACTGGCCGGTGCTGCCGAACGCGCCGAAGCCCACGCCCGCGGCGCTCGCCCGCATCGACGCCTACATGAAGAACGGCGGCACCGTGCTGTTCGACACCCGCGACGCCATCACGGCGCCGCCCGGCCCCGGCGGCGCCAGCCGCTCGCCCGGCATGCTGGCGCTGCGCAACATCCTTGGCTCTCTCGACATCCCCGAGCTCGAGCCGGTGTCGCGCGATCACGTGCTGACCAAGACGTTCTTCCTGCTTCGCGACTTCCCCGGCCGCTTCAACTCCGGGCAGCTCTGGGTCGAGGCGCTGCCGACCGGCAACGACGCCGACGACGAGAGCAAGCGGCCGGCCCGCGCCGGCGACGGCGTGTCGTCGATCCTGATCACCTCGAACGACATGGCAGGCGCCTGGGCGACGCGCCCGGACGGCCAGGCCATGCTGCCGATGGTGCCGGGCGAGCCGCGGCAGCGCGAATTCGCCTTCCGCGCCGGCGTCAACATCGTGATGTACACGCTGACCGGCAACTACAAGGCCGACCAGGTTCACGTACCGGCCCTGCTCGAGCGTCTGGGACAATAGCATCGTGGGTTACGGCATCACCTTCGCGCCGCTCGTTCCGCTCTACGTTCTGTGGGGCGCGGTCGCGCTCGCCGTGGTGCTGGCGCTGCTGCTGGTGTTCGTGCGCAGCCGCGGCGCAGCGATCCGCGCGCTGGCGCTGGCCATGATGGTGCTGGCGCTTGCCAATCCGTCGTTCACCCGCGAAGACCGCGATCCTCTGTCCTCCGTGGTCGCCGTCGTCGTCGACAAAAGTCCGAGCCAGGGCTTCGGCGACCGGCTGAAGCAGACCGAAGAGGCGCGCGCGCAACTCGCCGAACGGCTTGGCCGCATCAACGGCCTCGACGTGCGCTTCGTCGAGGCCGGCGAAGCCGACGGCGAGACCGACGGCACGCGGCTGTTCTCGGCGCTCAACGCCACCCTCGCCGATGTGCCGCCGGATCGCGTCGCCGGCGCGATCCTGCTCACCGATGGCCGCGTCCACGACATCCCGGCCGAGGTCGCAGCATTGGGCTTCAACGCCCCGGTGCACGCGCTGATCACCGGTCGCCGCGACGAACGCGACCGCCGCGTGGTGCTGGTCACCACGCCGCGCTTCGGCATCGTCGGCCAGTCGCAGACCATCGTGTATCGCGTCGAGGACCAGGGCGCGCGCCCCTCGCCCGCCGAGGTCACCATTCGCCGCGACGGCGAGGTGCTCGATCGCCGCACCGTGACGCCGGGCACCACGGTCAACGCGCAGATTCAGATTCCGCACGCCGGGCAGAACATCGTCGAGATCGAGGCCGCTCCGATCGAAAACGAGCTGACCACGGTCAACAACCGCGCCGTGGTCTCGATCGACGGCGTGCGCGACAAGCTCCGCGTGCTGCTGGTGTCGGGCGAGCCGCATGCCGGCGAGCGCACCTGGCGCAACCTGCTCAAGTCCGACGCCAGCGTCGACCTCGTGCACTTCACCATTCTGCGTCCGCCGGAAAAGCAGGACGGCACGCCGATCAACGAATTGTCGCTGATCGCATTTCCGACCCGCGAGCTGTTCCAGCAGAAGATCAAGGAATTCAACCTGATCATCTTCGATCGCTATGCGCGCCAGGGCGTGCTGCCGATCATCTACTTCGACAACATCGCCCGTTATGTGCAGGAGGGCGGCGCCGTCCTGGTCGCCGCGGGCCCGGACTATGCGAGCCCGACCAGCATCTGGCGGACGCCACTTGAACAGATCCTCCCGGCCGAGCCGAGCGGACGGACCGTGGAGGCGCCGTTCATCGCGGGGCTCACCGAAGCCGGCAAACGCCATCCGGTGACGCGCGGGCTTGCCGGCTCAGAGACCAGCCCGCCGCATTGGAGCCACTGGTTCCGGCTGGTCGACACCCGCGCGGAAAACGGCACCACCATCATGGACGGTCCGGACAACAAGCCGCTGCTGGTGCTGTCGCGCGAGGGCGAAGGCCGCGTCGGCTTGCTCCTCTCCGATCACATCTGGCTGTGGGCGCGCGGCTACGAGGGCGGCGGCCCCCATCTCGACCTGATGCGGCGGTTGTCGCACTGGCTGATGAAGCAGCCGGACCTCGAGGAAGAGGCGCTGCGCCTGATCGTGCGCGGCCGCGACCTCCTGATCGAACGGCAGACCATGGCCGACACCGTCAGCGACGTGACGCTGACCTTGCCGTCCGGCGCGACGCGCACCGTGCAGCTCGCCGCCGGCGAGCCCGGACTGTGGCGCGCCTCGGTGCGCGCCAACGAGCTTGGCCTGTGGCGCGCCACCGATGGCAAGCTCAACGCGCTGGTCAACGTAGGCCCCGCCAATCCGCGCGAGTTCGCCGAGGTGACGTCGACCACCGACACGCTCGCGCCCTTCACCAATGCCACCGGCGGCGACGCGCGCCGGATCACGGACAACGCGGGCAATGTCACGCTGCCGCGCATCGCGGGCTTGCGCTCCGGCGACACCTTCCGCGGCGAGGATTGGATCGGGCTGAAAATGCGCGACGCGAGCGTCGTGCGCGGCATCGGCGTGCTGCCGATGTTCGCGGGCCTGCTCGGGTTGCTGCTTCTGGTCGGCGCGCTCGCTGCGACCTGGGCCAGAGAAGGCCGGTAACAAGTCGCGGGCTGGTCTACGCCGCAGGCCAGTCGGGGCGCACCGCGCCGGAGACGCCGTCAAAAGCGCCAGGCTCGAGCTCTGCAACGAGCAGTCGTGCCGGATCGGCAGGGCCCGGCATGGTGATCCGGCCCTTGCCGGCGGGCTTGAAACCGGAACGGCTGTAATAGGGCTCGTCGCCGACCAGCACCACAAGCCGGTGGCCCTTGCGCTTGGCCTCGTCCAGCGCGCGAGCGATCAGCTTGCGGCCGATGCCGTGGTTGCGGAACGGTGGTTCGATGGTGAGCGGTCCGAGCAGCAGCGCCTTGGTGGCGGCGCCGACGATGATCGGCGACAGCCTCACCGAACCGACCATCAGCGTGCCGACTCGCGCCGTGAATGACAGTTCGGGGATATGGGCGACCTCCTCGCGCAGCCGATAGGCCGATTTGGCGAACCGCCCCGGCCCGAAGGTGCGCGCATTCAGGCGCTCGATCGCCTCGGCATCGTCGGGCGTTTCCTGCAGGATGGCGTAGGACAGATCGTTCATCGGTCTTCGTCTGGATCGCCGCCCAGGCACGGCACACGGGGCACTTGGTATCCTGGCGCTTAGCATCTGGGCGGCGGTTGGTCCACGCCTGTCACAAAGCCCGGCCAGTCTCTACATTGGCGCAAACGGGACGGAGAGCACGATGGGACTTCTGGTCGAGGGCGTGTGGCGCGACGACAGCTACGACACCAGCCGGATCAAGGACGGCCGCTTCAACCGGCCGACCACGAAATTCCGCAACTGGATCACGCCCGATGGCACCCCCGGCCCCTCGGGCAATGGCGGCTTTCCGGCCGAAGCCGGCCGCTACCACCTGTACGTCTCGCTGGCCTGCCCCTGGGCCCATCGCACCATCATCTTCCGCCAGATCAAGCGGCTGGAGAGCGTCATTTCCATGTCGGTGACCTCCTGGCACATGGGCGAGAACGGCTGGACCTTCGACACCGCAGAGGGATCGAGCGGCGACGCCGTCAACGGCAAGCAGAAGCTGTCGGAGATCTATCTTCTGACCGATCCGAAATTCACCGGCCGCGTCACCGTGCCGGTGCTGTGGGACAAGCAGCAAAAGACGATCGTGAACAACGAATCGTCCGAGATCATCCGGATGCTGAACTCTGCCTTCGATGCGTTCACCAACGACGGCACCGACTATTATCCGGCGATGCGGCGCGCAGAGATCGACGCCGTGAACGACGCGGTCTATCCGAACGTCAACAACGGCGTCTATCGCGCGGGCTTCGCCACCACGCAAGCGGCCTACGAAGAAGCGTTCCGCAATGTGTTCGGCACGCTCGACGACATGGAGCGGCGGCTGTCGCGGCAGCGTTACGTGGCGGGTCCGCGCCTGACCGAAGCGGATTGGCGGTTTTTCCCGACGCTGATCCGCTTCGACGCCGTCTATTACAGCCACTTCAAATGCAATCTGCGGCGGATCGGCGACTACCCGAATCTCTCGAACTACGTGCGCGACCTTTATCAGACGCCGGGTGTGGCCGAGACGGTGAGCATCGACCACATCAAGCGGCACTACTACGGCAGCCAGCGCAAGGTGAATCCCACCGGCATCGTGCCGCTCGGCCCCGAACTGGATTTCAGCAAGCCGCACGACCGCGACAGGTTTGTAAGTTAAGCCGCTTCTGACCCTGAATTGAAGCACGCCTGCGCAACAGGCACCCTGTCACCCGCGGGCTTGACCCGCGGGTCCATGACCCAGGTTCAATCGTGGAAGTCTTAGGCATGACTGCCTTGAGCTGCACGCGCTCATGGATCGCCGGGTCAAGCCCGGCGATGACACCGCCGTTGTAGCTCGCGATTCAAGCCTGCTGGAAACTGCAGCCTGAGCCAAGCCGCTCACCACCGCTCCGTCATCGGCCGACCGTGCACCACCTCCGCGATTCGCGCCCGCGTGCCCTTCGTGGTGTTCTCCGGCAGCGCATGGATCGGAAAAAATCCATGCTCGGCGATCTCCCTGTTCGGCACCGGCGGCGACGGCTGGCAAAACTCGCGCACCACGTAGATCGTCACATGGTCGCGCGTCGAGTAGATCGGATGAAAGAACACGCCGTGGAGCTTCGGCGGTCCGGTGAGCTCGATATTGCCTTCCTCGTGCAGTTCGCGCGCCAAAGCCTGCAGCAGCGTCTCGCCGGCTTCGACGCCGCCGCCGGGGAGCTGCCAGCCCGCCGCATAGGTGTGCCGGATCAGGAACACACGATTGTCGCCGTCGAGCACGAGCGCGCGCACGCCGAGCGTCAGCCCGCGCGAGAAGCGCCAGTAGAAATGCATCAGCCGGTGGAACGTGAACCGCCAGCGCCGCCCGTCACTCATCGTCACATTCCCAGCCCACGAAGCGCTCGCCCGGCGCCTTCGGAACTTAGCCTCTTTTCTCTTTAGAATTATTCCAATATAGCTCAGAAGCTCAATAGTGCTGTGACATGAGGACATTGTGAAACGCTTTGCCGACCTTTCCGAACAGGAAATTCTTGCGCTCGCGATCTCCAGCGAGGACGAGGACAGCCGCATCTATCGGGGCTTCGCCGAAGGCCTGCGCGAGGCGTTTCCGGCCTCCGCCAAGGTGTTCGACGAGATGGCCGACGAGGAGGTCCGGCACCGGACCATGCTGTTCGACATGTACCGCTCGAAATTCGGCGACTATCTGCCGCTGATCCGCCGCCAGGACGTCAAAGGCTTCATCAAGCACTCCAAGCCGCTCTGGCTGATGCGGCCGCTCGGCCTCGAAGAGGTGCGGAAGTTCGCCGAGAGCATGGAATACGAGGCGGAGCGTTTCTACCGCCGGGCCACCGAAAACGCGCGCGACGCCTCGATCCGCCAACTCCTCACGGAGCTGGCCGAGATCGAAGCCGAACACGAGACGCTGGCCCATAAGCTCGGCGAGACCATCCTAACCAAGGACGTCCGCGCCAAGGAGGACGAGACCCAGCGCCGGATGTTCGTCCTGCAATACGTCCAGCCCGGCCTCGCCGGCCTGATGGACGGATCGGTGTCGACGCTCGCGCCGCTGTTCGCGGCGGCCTTCGCCACCCATCAGACCTGGGAGACGTTTCTGGTGGGCCTCGCGGCTTCGGTCGGCGCCGGTATCTCCATGGGCTTTGCCGAGGCGCTGTCCGACGATGGCTCGCTGACCGGCCGCGGCACGCCGTGGCTGCGCGGCTCGGTCTGCGGCCTGATGACCGCTGTCGGCGGTCTCGGCCACACCCTGCCCTATCTCATTCCGAATTTCTGGACTGCGACCGTCGTGTCCATCATCGTCGTGGTGCTCGAGCTTGCCGCAATCTCCTGGATACGCCATCGTTACATGGATACACCCATCCTCTCCGCCACGTTCCAGGTCGCGTTCGGCGGCGCTCTCGTGTTTCTCGCTGGAATTCTGATCGGCAGTTCTTGATGTTCATTCTGGCGCACCTCTCCGACATCCACCTTGCGCCACTGCCGAGACCCAATCCTTCCGAGCTCCTGTCCAAGCGCGGGCTCGGCTACATCAACTGGCTGCGCAAACGGCGGCGTGTCCACCGTGCCGATATGCTGGCCAGGGTCGTCGCCGACCTCAAAGCCAGGAAACCCGACCACATCGCGGTCACCGGCGATCTGGTCAATCTGTCTCTGACCAGCGAATTCGCGCCAGCCTGCGCTTTTCTCGCCGGGCTTGGCGATGCCAATGCCGTCACTGTCGTTCCTGGCAATCACGATTCCTATGTGCGCTCGGCCGAAACGCTCGCCCTGCAGCACTGGGCCGACTACATGCGCGGCGACAACAACGAGAATTTTCCGTTCGTGCGCCGCCGCGGACCCGCCGCCATCGTCGGGCTCTCGACCTCGCTGCCGACCGCGCCGCTCTCCGCCACCGGCAAGCTGCACGGCGATCAGCTCGCGCGTGTGGCAGATATCCTTGCGGCGCTCGGGCGCGAGAAGGCGTTCCGCGTGGTGCTGATCCACCACCCGCCGACCGAAGGCGCGCATCATTTCCGCCGGCTGCGCGACGCCGACAAAATGCGCGACGCGCTCAAAGCATGCGGCGCCGAGCTGGTGCTGCACGGCCATCATCACGAGTCGTCGCTGGTGTGGCTGCCGGGCCCGGAGCACCGCATCCCGGTGATCGGCGTGCCGTCCGCTTCAGGCTCGCCCGATTATCACGACGATCCGGGCGGCTATAACCTTTACGAAATCGACGGCGAGCCGGGCGCGTGGCGCTGCACGCTGGTGTCGCGCGGCTGGCACAGAGACGATCGCCGCATCACCGAATTGCGGCGTCAGCCTTTGATGGGCTGAGCGGCATTTTTCTCAATGGCGCATGCGATAATCCATTAACCGTGCGTGGTGCGCGCGAAGACATATTCGCCTGTCACACGCAAGAGAACGGAATTAAATATTTTCAGGACCTAACATCGGCTGCAACGCCGGAAACGCCTACCTATATCGATGCGCGAGAATTCAGCTGCCTGAACCCGGAGCAGCATTCATGCGACTAACACATCAGTTGAATTAGCAACTGCGCCGGTCGCGCTTTCCAACCGATTCGGACTGAAACCGAATGACGGTGCACGCCGCATCGTCCGTTGGCTCGTTCATGAGCACACGAACCTCACACCATTGAATGGAGAAATCCCATGGATTTCGACACCGCCCTGCCGATCGCCCTTTGGGCTGCGGGCATCATCGTATTCCTGGTCGTGCTGCGGATGTCCAACGTCTTCCGCTATATCCCGAACAATCAGGTCGGCATCGTCGAGAAGCTCTGGACCACCAAAGGCTCGATCGAATCCGGCTTCATCGCGCTGAACGGCGAAGCGGGCTTCGAGCCTGAGGTGCTGCGCGGCGGCCTGCACGTGTTCTTCCCTTTCATGTATCGGATTCACAAATCCGATCTCGTGACCGTCGGCCAGGGCAAGATCGCCTATGTGTTCGCGCGCGACGGCGCGGCTCTCGGCGCCTCGCAGGTGCTGGGCGCCAACGACACGCCTGAGAAGTCCGACTTCCAGGATGCGCGCAAGTTTCTGACGGGCGGCGGCCAGAAGGGTCCGCAGCGCAAGATCCTGCGTGAAGGCACCTACGCCATCAACACCACGCAATTCGCCATCATCACCGACGAACGTGTCTATGGTCACGCCCTGAGCGATCAGGAGCAGATCGTGCTCGATGGCATGAAGCAGACCATCACCGAGCGCGGCGGCTTTGCGCCGGTGGTGCTGGCCGCCGGACACGATCTGGTCGGCATCGTCACCGTGCATGACGGCCCGTCGCTGTCGCCTGGCGAAATCATTGCACCGGAGGTCGGCATCGATCTGCGAACTCCGGAGACGTTCCACAACAACTTCCAGGAGCCTGAGAAATTCCTCAAGGCCGGCGGCTATCGCGGCCGTCAGCTCCAGGTCATCGTCGAAGGCACCTGGTATCTCAACCGCCTGTTCGCGACCGTAGAGTCCGTGCCGAAGACCGTCATTCCGGTCGGTAATGTCGGCGTCGTGATCTTCTACACCGGTCCTTCGACCGGCGACGTGTCCGGCGATCAGTACCGCCATGGCGAGCTCGTCACGAACGGCAGCCGCGGCGTCTGGAAGGACCCGCTGCTGCCCGGCAAATACGCCTTCAACACCTACGCCGGCAAGATCGAGATCATCCCGACCGTCAACTTCATCCTGAAATGGGTGCGTGGCGAGGTCGGCGCGATGAAGCTCGACGAGAACCTCTCGGAGATCTCGCTGATCACCAAGGACGCGTTCGAGCCGACGCTGCCGCTCTCGGTGGTGATGCACATCGACTACAAGAAGGCGCCGATGATCATCCAGCGCTTCGGCGACGTGAAGAAGCTCGTCGAGCAGACGCTCGATCCGATGGTCAGCGCCTTCTTCAAGAACATCGCGCAGAAGATGACGCTCATCGAGCTCCTGCAGAACCGCGCCGCGATCCAGGAGGAATCTGCGCAGGCGATGAAGGAAAAGTTCACCGGCTATTCGCTCGAGCTCCAGGAGGTTCTGATCGGCACGCCGCGCGCGGCGGCTGCGGGCGACCAGACCATCGAGAACATCCTCATCCAGCTCCGCTCGCGGCAGATCGCACGCGAGCAGATCGAGACTTATCGTGAGCAGGAGAAGGCCGCCACGCAAGAGCGCACGCTGAACGAGGCCAAGGCCACGGCCGCGGCGCAGACGGCGCTGACCCAGTCGCTCATTCAGATCAAGGTGCAGGAGAACGAAGGCGCCGCGGCCTTCGCTCGCGCACAGAAGGACGCCGAGACCATCAAGGTCACGGCGGCTGCGATGGGCGAACAGTCGCGGCTCGAGGGCCAGGGCGAGGCCGACCGCGTGCTGGCGATCGGTACTGCCAACGCCCAGTCCACCAAGCTCTCGGTCGACGCCTATGGCGGCCCGGAATTCCGCCTCGCCGAGCAGAACTTCTCGCGCTTTGCCGATGCGCTGACCAAGATCAACCAGCCGCTGGTGCCGCAATTCCTGATGTCCGGCACGCAAGGCGCCGAGAGCGGCAACGCGGGGCTCATCCCCACCGCGATGCTGAGCTCGATGTTCGGACAGATGATGCCGGAGGCGCTGGAGAAGCTGAAGAGCGAAGCGCCGAAGGCCTCGCGCCGGACCAACGGGGCGTAACCGCGACCGATTGTCACGAGTGAGCAGCAGGTGCGCCGTTTTGCGCATCTGCTGCGCGATTCTTATCCCTTGAAAGCGTGGCGCGCGTTTTGCAGGAATGCGCCACGTCGTCGACATCAAGAAGGGATAAGAAACATGATCTCGGGTGCGAGCCGCTTCGGCTTGAAGTTCTGCGTGTCCGCCGTTGCTGCACTCGCGTGCATGACCGCGTCCGTTGCTCAGGCAGAGGAGACGGCCGCGCAATTCCCCAGCCGCGACATCACCATCATCGTGCCCTTCGGCGCCGGCGGGCCACCCGACAGCGTCGCCCGCGTGATCGCGGCGGGCCTGAGCAAGAACCTTGGCAGGCCGGTGATCGTCGAGAACCGGCCGGGCGCAAGCTCCGGGCTTGCCTCCAAGGCCGTCGCGCGGGCTGAGCCCAACGGCTACACGCTGCTCGCGGTCGACATCTCCTTTGCGGTCGCGCCGCATATCGCGTCAAACCTCGGCGTCGACACGGCGAAGGACTTCCGGCCGATCGGCCTTTCCGCCAAATCCGTGTTCACGCTGCTGGCTTCGCCGTCGCTCGGCACGCCGACCGTTGCGGATTTCGTGAAGCTCGCCAAAACCAAAGGCCAGGAGATCCAGATCGGGCACACCGGCATCGGCACGACGCCCCACCTCGCCGCCATGACGTTCATCAAAGCGACCGGCATCGACCCGCTGCTGGTGCCCTACAAGGCCATCGCCGAAGCCACCAACAACGTCGTGGCGGGTCACATCTCGGCGACGTTCTCGGCCGCCAGCACCGCAATCGGACTGGGCAGCGGCAAGGCCAACGTGCTCGGCGTCACGGGCTCGAAGCGGCTGCCGGGATTGCCGGACGTTCCGACCTTCGAGGAATCCGGGGTCAAGATGACCGGTTTCGAAAACGGCTCCTGGTACGGCCTCATGGCGCCGGCCGGCACGCCCGACGCGATCATCGCCAAGCTCAATGCAGCCTTGGTGGCGACCGTTCAGGACAAGGCCGTCGCCGACAAACTGATGGCGTCCGGGCTTGAGCTCAGCAGCAGCACGCCGGAGGAATTCGGCAGTTTCGTCACGGCGCAGAACACCTATTGGGGTGAAACGCTTCGCGCGGCGGGCATCAAGCCCGAGCCGAAATAGAGCATGATCCCGAAAAGTGTGAAACGGTTTTCGGAAAAGATCATGCTCAAACAAGAGAAAGAGCGACGGGTCTGATTCAACTTTGTTGAATCAGACCCTAGCACCGCGCCTATCCAATCAGCAGCGGACCGCCGGGATCGTCGGACAGCGCCAGCACGGCGTGCTGCGAAACGTGCAGCGCCGCCTCGATCTGCTCCGCGGCGTTACGCAACAGTTTCAGATATTTGCGCACCATGGCTTGCGGCGTGTTGCGCGGCGGATATTCCACCACGTTGATGCCCGCGATGGTGCCGCCGTCGCGATCGCGGACCGGCACGGCGATCGAACAGAAGCCGACGCCGGGGCTTTTCTCGATGGTCGCCCAGCCGGAGCTTCGCACCTCGTCGATCAGGCTTCTGAATTGCCCGGCATTGACCTCGGGCTCCGACAGGGCGCCGAGGTAAGCTTCGAAACGCTCGGTCGAGAGCCCGGCGAGCAGCACGCGGCCGATCGAAGCCGAGTGCGCCGACACGCGCGTGCCAAGCGGCACGGTCATGTTCATCATGCGATTGTTGGCGGAGCGCGCCAGCAGACGGATGTCGAGGCCGTCCAGAATGCCGAAGCTCGAAGTCTCGCGCGTCACCGCGGTCAATTCGTTCAAATATGGCTGGATGACACGATTGACGTCGAGCGAGGCGAGATAGCTGAAGCCGATGTCGAGCGCGCTGGGCCGCAGATAGAACAGATCGTCGCTGCGCCCGACATAGCCGAGATCGAGCAGGGTCAGCAGGAAACGGCGGGCGGTGGCGCGGTCGAGCCCGGTGCGCTCGGCGACGTCGGCGATCCGCAGCATCGGCGCCTGCCGGTCGAATGCCTTGATGACCGAAAGCCCGCGCGCCAGCGAGCTCGAGAAGTGTTCGGAAGCCTTCGATTTCGCGGGCGCCATCGGCGGATCCGTTCGTGCGGTTACCGCACGAATTATATCCGTTCGGTTTTCATGCTCAAGTCATTTCCAGCGTTGACATAGCAATATGCCTTTAATTACGCTGATCGACAGCAGCCGCGCAATGAGCGGTTACCGCACGAAATATGTGAGAGTGCCATGGCATCTACGACCTACAAGAACGTCATTGTCGAAAAGGACGACGGCCTGACCTGGGTCACGCTGAATCGCCCAGACAAGCGCAACGCGATGAGCCCCGACCTCGACCAGGAAATGCTCGACGTAGTGTTGAGCCTCGAGGGCGATCCCGAGACGAAGGTGCTGATCCTGACCGGCGCGGGCGAGGCCTGGTGCGCCGGCATGGACCTCAAGCTCTATTTCCGCGAATTGGAGAATAAGCCGAACGAGCGCATCCGCGCCGAATGGACCACCCATCAGTGGCGCTGGTACCGGCTGTGGAATTTCCCGAAGCCGACCATCGCGATGGTCAATGGCTTCTGCATGGGCGGCGCCTTCACGCAGCTCGTCGCCTGCGACTTCGCGTTTGCGGCCGACGACGCCAAGTTCGGCCTGTCCGAAGTGAACTGGGGCATCCTGCCGGGCGGCCTCGTCAGCAAGGCGCTGCAGGTGTGCCTCGGCTACCGCGACGCGCTCTACTACAGCCTCACCGGTGAGCTGTTCGACGGCAAGAAGGCCGAGGAGATCCGGCTGATCACCAAGGCGGTGCCGGCGAAAGACCTGAAGCAGACCGTCACGGAGTTTGCCCGCCGCTTCGTCAAGATGAACCCGGAGACGCTGCGCGGCACCAAGCAGGGTATCAAGGCGGTGCGCGACATGGATGTCGGCCAGGCCCACGAGTACCTGATGGCGAAGTCGAACGAGCTGAAGGCGCGCGACAAGGAGGACGGCTACTCCAAGGGCATCAAGCAGTTCATCGACGACAAGACCTACAAGCCCGGCCTCGGCTCGTACAAGCGTCCGGAGTGATGAAAGGTTGGCGGCTGATGGCACGGCAGGCGGGCCCTCTCCACGGCGTGAAGGTCATCGAGCTCGGCACGATGATCACCGCGCCCTACGCCGGCATGCTGCTCGGCGAACTGGGCGCGTCCGTCATCAAGGTCGAGAATCCGGACGGCGGCGATCCGTTCCGCGCCACGAGCGGCGGCAACTACGGTCCGAACTTCATCGCCTACAACCACGGCAAGCGCAGCATCGTCCTCGACCTCAAGTCCGAGGATGGCAAGCGCGCGTTCCGCACACTGCTGGAACGCTCTGACGTGCTGCTGGAAAACTATCGCACCGGCGTGATGGACAAGCTCGGCTTCTCGGCCGAGACGATCCGCGCCATCAATCCGCAAATCGTGCATTGCTCGATCACCGGCTTCGGCACGACCGGACCCTACAAGAACCGCCCGGCTTATGACGCGGTGGCGAGCGCGCTCAGCGGAATCTATGGCCTGGCGGTCGATCCGGAGGACCCGCGCCTCGTCGGCGTCACCATCTCGGACAACGTCACCGGAATGTATGCGGTCAACGGCATCGTCAGCGCACTCTACGAGCGCGAGCGCACGCTGAAAGGCCGCCGCGTCGAGGTCAACATGCTGGAAAGCTCGATCGGCTTCACGCCCGATGCCTTCGTGCATCTGGCGCGGACCAAGGTCGAGTATGGCCCCTCCTCGCGCACGGCGTCGTCGCAGTGCTACGCCTTCACCTGCGCGGACGGAAAGCTTCTCGCGATCCATCTCTCAGTGCAGACCAAGTTCTGGGAAAGCCTGCTTAAGATCATCGATACGCCCGCGATCGCCGACGATCCGAAATTCAAGGCCCGGCCGGGGCGGATCGCGAATTATCACGAGCTCGGCTCCGCGCTCGAGCGCGTCTTCGCCACCAAGTCGCGCGCCGAGTGGATGGCCGCGCTCGACAAGGCGGACGTGCCATTTGCCCCCATTCATTCCGTCTCGGACGTGATGGCCGATCCGCAGGTGCAGCACTTGCAGACCTTCGGCACCGTCAGGCATCCGACCGAAGGCGACGTGATCAGCATCAACTCGCCGATCCTGTTCGACGGCCAGCGCTCGGAGAGCGCAGCCCCGCCGACGCTTGGCGAGCACACCGACGAGGTGCTGGCCGAGCTTGGCGTTGCGCCGATCAAAAAGTGAGGAGCTACCCGTGAGTTTTGGTCTCAGTTCCGAACAGAAACTGCTGCAGGACAGTGTCCGCAAGCTTCATGAGAAGCACGCGCCGCGCGATTATCTCCGCCGGCTCGAACGCGAGAACGCCTACCCGTACGAGCTCTACCAAGCCTGGGTCGACGCCGGCCTGTTCGGCGTGGCGTTTCCGGAGCAGTACGGCGGCAGCGGCGGCTCGGTCGCCGATCTCGCCATCGTAGTCTACGAGATCGCCTACAACAGCATCGACTTCCAGATGTCGTTCGGCGGCGCCGTGTTCTGCGGCCTCAACATCCTGCGCAAGGGCACCGAGGAGCAGAAGCATTACTGGCTGCCCAAGCTGATCAACGGCGAGCGCAAGCTGTCGATCTCGATCTCCGAACCCGAGGCAGGCTCCGATGTCGGCAGTCTCCGCAGCCGCGCGGTGCGCGACGGCGCGCAATTCGTCGTCAACGGCCAGAAGGTCTGGAACACCGGCGCCGGCGCCGATGACCTGACGCTCAGCGTTTACCTCAAGACCGACACCAGCGTGCATTACCGCCAGGGCATGTCGCTGTTCCTGATCGACAACGATGCGCCGGGCGTCAAGTTCAACAAGCTCGACATGCTCGGCCGCCGCTGCACCGGCACCTATGAGGTGTTCTTCACCGACGTGCGTGTCGACGAGAACCGCATCATCGGCGGCGAGAACAAGGGCTGGGATTGCCTGCTCTCCGGCCTGCAAGTCGAGCGCATCGTCTCGGCCGCAGGCAATTGCGGCGCGGCACAGGCTTGCGTCGATCTCGCCAGCGCCTACGCCAAGGAGCGCAAGCAGTTCGGCCGCGCCATCGGCAGCAACCAGGCGATCGCGCATATGCTCGCCGACATGCAGACCGAAACTGCCGCCGCCTGGGCGCTGCTTTGGCAGGCGGCCAACACGGTCGCTTCGGGCCAGGACGCTTTCAAGGAAATCACGATGGCGAAGCTAAAGGCTGCCGAAAACTACGTGAACGTTTCCCGCATGGGCATGCAGATTTGCGGCGGCATGGGCTACAGCAAGGAGTTCGATATGGAGCGGCATTATCGCGACGCGTCGCCGTCGACGGTCGCGGCCGGCACATCGCAGATCCAACGCAACCTCATCGCCGGCATGATGGGCCACAAGGTCTCGTGATGCTGCGCGCGGATGGCATGGGACTTGCCAACTGCTCAAGCATCTCGAACCCGATCAGGAAATCATCGATGAAGAGCGTGTTGTGTACGGCATTGCTGCTTGCTCTCGCGGGGCAAGCGGCCGCTGCTGAATTCCCAAGCCAGCCCATTCGCTTCGTCATTCCGTTCAGCGCCGGCGGCCCGACCGACACCGCCGGCCGCCTGATCGCCGAGCCGCTGCGCCGTCAGCTCGGCCAGCCGATCGTGATCGAGAATCGTCCGGGCGCGAGCGGCGTTCCGGGCACCGAAGCCGCGGTGAACAGCCCCAACGATGGCTACACACTGGTCGTCGGCGGCATCGCGCCGATCGTGCTGGTGCCCGCGGTGAAGAAGCTCCGCTACGACGTCGACAAGGACCTCGTGCCGCTCGGCCTGATCTGGCGGTCGCCACAGGTGTTCGCGGTGCGCGCCTCGCTCGATGTCAAAACCATCGCGGACTTCGTCGCCTACGCCAAAGCCAATGCCGGCAAGGTGACGATCGGCTCGGCCGGCATCGGCACGGTGACGCATCTCGCCAACGAGCTGTTCAAGGACGAGGCCGGCATCACCTTCACGCATGTACCCTATCGCAGCACGTCGAACTCGATCACCGACCTGATCGGCGGGCAGATCGACGCGATTTTCGGCGACGTCGCGATCCTGGCGCCCCAGGTGAAGGCCGGCGCCATCAAGGCGTTGGCGATCACCTCCGACAAGCGCTCGCCGCTTCTGCCCGAGTTGCCGACCATGGGTGAAGCCGGATTGCCGAACGTGAAGACCGAAGTCTGGTTCGGGCTGCTCGCACCCGCGCGAACGCCCGCGCCGATCCTCGATCAGCTCAAGCGCGCCGTGGCGGCCGCACAGGAAGATCCAGACTATCGCGCAAGCCTTCTGAAATACGGCACCGTGCTCAACAGCGTGGGGTCGGAACAGTTCGCCGACTTCATCCATGCGGAATCGCGACGCTGGACGCCCATCCTGCAGAAGGCCGGCGTCAAGTTTGAATAACCTTCGTTGCCGGAGTGAGGACTGAGCGATGGCCAAGAAAAGCCAGGATAAGGAAAAAGCGTCGGACGGTTCGAACAACACCAGCATGCGGCTCGCCTATGACGACCTGCGCAGCTGGCTTGCCGAGGCCGACCGGCTCGGCGAGTTGAAGACAGTTCGCGGCGCCAACTGGGCCGAAGAGATCGGCATGGCGACCGAGCTCGTCAGCCACAGCGACAAGGCACCCGCCGTCCTGTTCGACGACATTCCCGGCGTGCCGAAAGGCTTCCGCGTGCTGGCCAACATCTTCGGCGGCAAGCGCAAGAACATGACGCTCGGCTTTCCGGCCGAGCTCGACAAGGTGGCGCTGAGCGAAGCCTTCTCCGGCGCCTGGGACACCGATCGCCTCGTGCCGCCGGTGTTCGTCGACAGCGGACCGATCTTCGACAACGTCATCACCGGCGACGCCATCGACGTCGAGCTGTTCCCGACGCCGAAATGGCACGAAGGCGACGGCGGCCGCTATATCGGCACCGGCTCCTACAACGTCACGCAGGATCCGGACGACGGCACGCTCAACGTCGGCACCTACCGGATCATGCTGCACGACAAGAAGCACGTGACCTACAACGCCGCGCCCGGCAAGCATGGCCGCATCCATCACCAGAAGTACATCAAGCGCGGCGAGAAGATGCCGGTGGTGCTGGTGCTGGGTGGCGATCCGCTGACGTTCCTCCTCGGCGGCACCGAGGTGCCGGACGGCATCTGCGAGTTCGATGTCGCCGGCGGCCTGCGCGGCGAGCCGCTCAAGCTCGTGCGCGGCAGGCACACCGGGTTGCCCTTCCCGGCCAACGCCGAGATCGTCATGGAGGGCTACGTCCATCCCGAAACGCTCGTGCCCGAGGGCCCGTTCGGCGACTGGACCGGCACCTACACCGAGTCCGGGCGCAAGCGGCCGCTGTGCGAGATCACGGCGATCTATTATCGCAACGATCCGGTGCTGCTCGGCTTCGTGCCGCAGAGCCTGCCCGATGAGTATTCGCGCTATCGCGCGATCACGCGCTCGGCGCTGCTCAAGCAGAACATCGAGGCCGCGGGCGTGCCGGATGTGAAAGCAGTATGGGCCCATGAATGCGGCGGCTCGCGGCTGCTTTATGGCGTCGCGATCAGCCAGCGCTTCGACGGCCACGCCGTGCAGGCCGGCCACATCGCCTGCCAGTGCCATGTCGGCGCCTATGGCAGCCGCTGGGTCATCGTGGTGGACGATGACATCGACGTTTCCAATCTCGAAGAGCTGATGTGGGCGGCGCTCACCCGCGCCGATCCGGTCAAGGACATCGACTTCATCCGCGGCGCCTGGAATTCGCCGGCGGATCCGCGCATCGAACCCGCCGAGCGCGCCAAGGGCAACATCACGAGCTCGCGCATGATCATCAATGCGTGCCGGCCCTATTCCTGGCGCGACGAGTTTGTTGCACCTGTGAAGCCGTCGGAAGAGATGGTGCAACGAGCGAAGGAGAAGTTCGGCTGGCTTCTGGATTAGCGTCCAGTCCAGCCAGCCTCTTCCAAACGCGCCGGGCGGAGGGCTTGCCGGCGTCCGCCATGGCGCGCCCACCATCGCAATCGAGACGTTTTTTGCCTCACTCGAACTTGGCCGGCACCGAGAACGGCTTGGTCGCGTCGACGACGAACATGATGAGCGCTGTCAATTCCGTCGTCCCGCTGTTGAAAACCTCCATTGTCGTCCCGGCCGGATGTCCGTTCATCGAGTGCCCGGCCTCGACATTCATCACGCCCTGCGGAGTCCGTTGACCCAATCTGCCGGCGACCACATAAAATGTTTCGGAGCCGGGATGCGTGTGCACCGGCGTTGCTGAACCTGCCGGCCCGTGTCCGTAGTTCACACGCAACAGATACTCGGGAGCGCTGAGCGGAGGAACGGGTCCGATCTCAGCAACCTTCGTTCCGCCCGCCGTTGCCCCACCCTTCGGACCGAGCGTGAAGAGCCATGCTTTGCCGGCGACCTCAGCTGACAGCGATGGCAATCCATCATAGCTGACAGTGTCCGGATTCCAGCGATACGGCGGTGCGGCGGTTTTCGCTGCACCCAGCGTCGGGAAATTCTCGACGCGCCAGAACAACTCGCCTTTGGGCAGTTGCTTGACCTTCATCTCGGCAACCGGCTCGACGGTGTATTTCTGTTGCGCCGCGACCGTTGACGCCGTCAGCCACAGCCCGGCGACAAACATCAGCGATGCGGCCACAGGGCGAACTCCGGACAAGGACAGTTCCACGTTCATACACTCCTCAGGCATTCTCGATCGGTGCCTTCCCATGCCAGAGACCGCCGCCGCGGTCTTTCATGCCGGATGAGTTTCCGATTAGGATTCCCTCCATTTTTCCTTTGGAGACTGTGTGTTACACTTTCGCCGGGCGACAGGCGGAATGCTGTCTTGCGCTATTATTTCGAGGACTGCGTACTCGACACGGATCGGCGGGAGTTGCGCCGGAAAAATTCGCTCGTGGCTGTCGAGCCTCAGGTTTTCGATCTCCTTGTTCATTTGATGCGGCACCGCGAACGGGTCGTCACCAAGGACGATATGTTGGCCGCGGTCTGGCACGGGCGCATCGTTTCCGAGTCTGCCCTCGCCAACCGCATCAATGCGGCGCGGGGCGCAATCGGCGATACCGGCACCGAGCAGCGGCTGATAAAAACCTTGCCGCGCCGGGGCGTGCGTTTTGTGGGAGCCGTTCGCGAAGACAGCGGCGATGCCAAGGTGCGCCCGCCCGACCTGCCGGGCAGCACCTTCGAAAAGCCTTCGATCGCCGTGTTGCCGTTTCTCAATCTGGGCGGAGACCCTGACAGGGACTACCTCGTCGACGGGATTGTTGAAGACATCATCACCGCTCTGTCGCGCAATTGCGGCTTCTTTGTCATCGCCCGCAATTCGTCATTTACCTACAAGGGCGGATCGGCCGACGTGAACCGGGTCGCGCGCGAGCTTGGCGTCCGTTACGTCCTGGAAGGAAGCATCAGGGTCTCAGGCGACCGCATGCGAGTCACCGGACAGCTCGTAGAGGGCCTATCGGGCCGGCATTTATGGGCTGACAAGTTCGACTACACCAGCGGCGACCCTTTCGAGCTTCAAGACCGGCTTGTTGAGCGAGTCGTTGGAGCGATCGCACCGCAACTCGAAAAGGCCGAGATGGATCGCGTGAAGCGTGAGCCGACCAGCAATCCTGCGGCTTACGATCTTTATTTGCGCGGCCTCGCCAGCTGGAACCGTTGGTCCAAGGACGACAATGCGAATGCATTGAAGTTCTTCTATGCGGCCATCGAGAAAGATCCCGAGTTTGCCACGCCCTACGGGCTGGCCGCCTCTTGCTACCAGTTTGCAAAGGCCAACGGCTGGCAGTCGGACTTTGACCGGGAGGAAATCTCGCGTCTTACGGAACGCGCCGTGGAGTTGGGAAGCGACGACGCAGTGGCCCTGTGCTGGGGAGGACACGTTCGCGCCTTCTTTTTCAAAGAAGTGAAACGCGCACTCCTGCTGATCAATCGCGCGCTCGAGCTGGATGCCAATCTCGCGACCGCATGGCAGCGAAGCGGCTGGGTCCGCGGATATGCGGGTGACCACGAGGAAGCAATCCGGAGTCTGGAAAGGGCCATGCGGCTCAATCCACTCGATCCGCGCGTCTTTCTGACCCAAAGCGCAATGGCATTTGCGCATTTCATCGCAGGGCGAGACCAGGAGGCGTGCGATTGGGCCGCCATGGCGGCGAGGGTAAAGCCGAACTGGATGCCAGCGCTTCGGGTGGCCATCGCCGCCAACGCGATGCTCGGACACACCGACGAAGCGAGGGACGGCCTTCAGGCGTACGAGCGGTTCGATCCAGATGTGAACATTCGCAAAATATGCGAGCACTATCCTTTTCAGCGAGCACAGGACCTGCAGCGGCTTATAGAAGCGTTGCGCAGGGCTGGAGTTCGAGAAGCCTAGCGTCGAGTCCGCGTCTAATGCGCCAGCTGCGACGCCGCGATCCATAGCGCCGCAAACACCGCACCGCTTCCGACGACGAGACCGAGCAGAAACAGTCCTGCGGTACGCCAGCCGCTTCGATGTGAATCCGCGTCAACCGAACCGATCGAATCCGTCGCCAGCGCCTTGTCGCGTTCGATCATGCGCAGCGCGACGTAGTGCGTCACCGCCTTGACGATGTCGGCGATCTCGCCCGACTCCGCCAGCACCTTGCGGCCATAGCGCGTGTCCTGCACGAAACGATAGCGGCGCTTGTCGCGCCCCATCGCCACGTGCGCGATGGCGTCGATCCAGAGCCGCGGCACATCGCCCTGGCTGATGCCGCGATCGAACAGTTCGACCTCCGGCGGGATTTCCTTGAACAGCGGATCGAGCGCTTCGTTGAGCAGTTCGAGCCGCGCAAGCTCCGCATCGCGCAGGTCGACCACCACGGCCGACCGCTCGGCGACTTCGATGCGGGTTTGCCGGACTGCCGCCTTCAGCGATCCGGGCTCGGCCTCCGCCACCACCGCATCGGGCTTCGGACGCCGTCTGATCCACGCCATAAGGTTAATTTAGCAGGGCCTCATCCCGTCGCAAAATAAGGCAGGGCATAGATTTTTATGGTTAACAGCGGACAGGATTTCAGCCGCCGAGGCCGTATTTGCGGCCCCAGCCGAGGCCATCCTCGGTGCGCGCCCGGGGCTTGTATTCACAGGCGGTCCAGCCGGACCAACCGAGTCGGTCCAGCGCCTCGAACACCGCCGGATAGTTGATCTCGCCCTCGTCCGGCTCGGCGCGGCTCGGCACCGCCGCGATCTGCACGTGACCGACCAGCGGCTGATGCGCCTCGAAACGTTTGATGAGGTCGCCGCTCACGATCTGCACATGATAGAAATCGAACTGGATTTTCACATTGGGCCGCCCGACCTTGCCGATGATGTCGGCCGCCTGCTCGATCCGGTTGAGGAAATAATTGGGCCGGTCGCGGGTGTTGATCGGCTCGATCAGCAGCGTGACGCCTTTGTCCTTCGCCAGGTCCGCGGCGCGCGTGAGATTGGCGACGAAGGTCTTCTCCGCCGCAGGCCGCTGCTCCGACGGCACCTTGCCGGCCATGCAGTGGATCGCCCGGCCGCCGATCGCGACCGTGTAATCCAGCGCCTGCTGGAACACCGCATCCCATTCGGCCTCGCGGCCCGGCACCGCGCCGAGGCCGGAGTCGCCCTCGCGCCCGCCAACCGCAGTGTTGAGCCCAAGCTGGGTGAGCTTGTGCCGCTCGAGCTCGGCGCGAACCGCCGCCGGCGACTGGTCATAGGGATATTGCAGCTCGACCGCCTTGAAGCCCGCCGCCGCGGCTGCGCCAAAACGTTCGAGCAGCGGGCGCTCGGTGAAGAGATAAGCGAGATTGGCGGCAAAGCGGGGCATGGTGGATCTCTTTGGGGGTATGGGTCGGGAAGGACAGGCACAGGACTGTAGCCGCCCGGCTTCGCTCGCCAAACCGCTGAAATGAGACGCATCATTTCGACGGCCGACAGTGGGCAGCCGGTGGATGCTGAGCCCGAGGCCGGGCTGCCCCATCCACAAAGTTGGTACCGCAATGCGGTACATGCCGATAAATCAATATAATTCAGCATCTTATAAAATTGGGCATTTGCCCATATATTTGCCCACTGGCCGAGTGGGATAAATTGTGGTTGACGTGCTCAACCGGAATTGGTCGCATTGGAGCCGGGCCCACGCCTGTCGCGGCCCGCGAAAACCCATATCGCTTCGGCATTCTCGCCGGATCGGATGGCGCGCGGAGCGACCAAGCCGGCATAAACCGGCACGGCGTGGGACCGGAGGAGACACCGGAGCGCCGCCATGAACGCCCAAGAGCTGTTGCAGGAAATTTCCGACTATTGCCGCCAGACCGGCCTCGCCGAATCCACCTTCGGCCGCAGAGCCGTCAATGACGGCAAGCTCGCCAGCCGCCTTCGCCACGGCGGCCGCATCACCACCGAGACGCTCGACCGCATCCGCAACTTCATGACGAGCAACGCCAGCCTTTCGGCGCGGCCGACCGTTATCCCGCGCACCATCGACCGCAGCGCGGAAGCGATAGCGGCTCCAGCCATCGTGACGGCCTCGGCGGCGACCCTCGCGCCCGCCCCGCGACCCGCGCCTGCGATGAGCATGCCGATGCCAGTGCCGCACGGCGCGCCGGTGCCGACACCGAACGGCCACGGCGGCGGTGCCGGCGGTCCCGACCCGCAACGCAACTTCCGCTTCTTCGACAACCGGCAGAAGTACCTGCTGTTCGTCAACACCTGTTCGGAGAAGTGGGTGGTGGCGCATCGCGTGTCGATGGAGCTCGCCAACATCCATCCGCGGCCGCCGGCGCTGCGCCTGTTCGACGCCGGCGTCGGAGACGGCACGGTGCTGACGCGGGTGATGCGCACGATGCACGATCGCTTCCCGCACACGCCGTTCTATGTGGTCGGCAAGGAGATCAGCCTCGAGGACGTGCGCCTCGCCACGCAGAAGATGTCCGACCGCTTCACCGAGCATCCGGCGACTGTGTTGGTGCTGACCAACCTGGCCTATGCGGACGCGCCGTGGCTCCACGTGAAGTCGCTGTCGGCGGCCTCCAGCATGGTGTGGCACGAGGTGGCGCTGACCGGAAACTCGTCGCACCAGTTCGAGCAGCAGATTACCGACTTGGTGCCGTTCCTCAACGAAAACTGGAAGGCCGGCGTCAGCCCCAAGACCGGCAATCCAGTGTACGAGCGGCCTGTGGTGCTCGTGATTTACCGCGAGGACCACAAGTTCCTGCTCGATCCGATCCTGCCGAGGCCCGGCGGCACCGTCGCCAACTACGACCTCGTCATCGCGTCACAGCCTTATCGCGCCCGCGCTTCGCTCGAATTCAAGGCCAAGCGCGTGATCGCGCCGCTCGCCCGCGCGCTGGGGCCTGGCGGCCGGCTGATCGCGATCCATTCGCACGGCAACGATCCCGGCCACGAGATCATCCAGAAGGTCTGGCCCGGCGACAATCCATTCCTGCACGACCGCCATCAGATCATGAAGACGGTGAAGCAGGAGCTCGGGTCCGCAGGCCGCGATCTCAACTTCAACGCCTATGCGGATAACCGGTCGCTGTTCCGCTACGACATGCACACGCTGCCGAGCGAGATCACGCAGGAGTCCTCGATCGGCACCTCGACATTGTTCGCGGCGTGGAATGCCGCGATCTACGTGTCCCAGGTCGAGGACCATCGCGTGGCCGAAGCCGCGAACGACAGCCGCTACCTCGAAGCCACCGCCGAGGTGCTGCAGAAGCACGGCGGGCTGTGGTTCATCGACGAGTCCTACGTGATATCGAGACGCCGCGAATGACGTGAGAGGCCGCGCCATGCCTCTCACGTTGCTGCGCCAGCCGCTCGCCAACGAGCGCAACGAAACCGCGCCGCTCGTCACGGCCTTTCTCCGTCACTTCTCGATGGAGATCACGCGGCCGTCCGACGCCGATCTGATCGAATTGAAATCGGTGCTGCCGGCGAAAACGCCGGTGTATGTCCCAGCCATCCCGAACAGCCCGCTGTCCGAGCTGATTGCGGCGGCGACCCGGCTCCGGGCCCAAGGCTTCGAGCCGGTGCCGCATATCGCTGCGCGCCGCATCGAAAGCCGTGCGGCGCTTGAAGATCTGCTGTCGCGGCTGTCGCGATGGGCCAATGTACGGCGTGCCCTCGTCATCGGCGGCGATGTCGCAACCGCCGCTGGGCCCTTCACCAGCGCGCTCGAATTGATCGACACCGGACTGTTGCAGCGGCACGGCATTGTCGAGATCGGTATCGCCGGCTATCCCGAAGGTCACCTGCGGCTGTCAACGGAAGCGCTCGACCGTGCGCTTGTGGCCAAGATCGAGGCCGCCGAGCAGACCGGACTCGCGGTCACGATCGTCACGCAGTTCTGCTTCGACGCCGCGGCCATCGCCAACTGGATCGAGCGCCTGCGCGCGCTCGGCATCGAGCACCCGGTTCAGATCGGCATGGCGGGGCCTGCGAACGTCGCCGCGCTGATGCGCTTTGCGCGCTTGTGCGGCGTCCGCGCCTCGGCGCGCGGCCTTGCCTGCCAGCCAGGCCTGGTGAAGCATCTGCTCGGCGTCAGCACGCCCGACCGCATCATCCGGCCGCTTGCAGAAAGCTGCGGCGAAAGAGCGCTGGGGCGTGTATCGGCGCACTTCTTCTCGTTCGGCGGCGCGGCTGCAACCGCGCGCTGGGCTTGCGCCGCCGCCGCCGGACGCATCGTGCTCGACCGTGCCGGCGGGTTTGGTGTCGCGCCGCGCTGAGACCGCCGCGAACTCACACCCGCGTCTCGCCTTGCCTGCCGCGCTGTGCAATGATTGCCGTGCGGGGAACCACTCCGCCAAAAAACATACCGGCCTCGCACCGCCGGACGTCGCACCTTGGGGGAGGAAGCCAACGATGCTGAAGCTCGTTCGCGCGGCTGTTTTGTCGCTGTCCGGCGCTGCTGCGCTTGCATTGATCTTTGGCCTTTCCGCCGCGCCCGCCTCGGCGCAGCCCATGGGCTTTGCCACGCTGCCGCCCGGCACGCTCAATCACACCACCGCCTCCGCCATTGCCAAGGTCCTCAAGGACAAGGGCGGCATCAACATGCTGGTGCAGCCGACCGCCGGCGACCAGGTGATCAATCCGATGGTCGGCCGCGGCGAGGTCGAGATCGGCATCACCAACATCATGGAGGCGCAGGACGCGCTCGACGGCCAGTTCAAGGACATGCGCCTCGTCGCCGTGGTCCATCCGCTGCGCACGCCGATGTTCGTGCGCAAGGATTCCGGCATGCTCACTACCGCCGATCTCAAGGGCAAGCGCGTGACGCTTGGCTATTCGGCGATGCGCAACATCGACAAGACCATGCGCTCGATGCTCGCGACCGCTGGCCTGACAGAGGCCGACGTCAAGCCGGTGCTGGTGCCGAACGTGGTGCGCAGCGCCGACGAGTTCATGGCCGGCAATGCCGACATGTTTTCCTTTGCCTTCGGCGGGCCGAAGGTGAAGGAGGCCGACGCCACCGTCGGCGGCATCCGTGCGTTGGAGCTCGACGCAGCCAACATGGCCGCGGCCCGCAAGATCATGCCCTGGGCTTATCTGACCGACGTTTCGCCAGGCGCGATCTTCACCGGCGTCGACAAACCGATGAAGGTCTACAGCTTCGACAACGTTTTGATCGCGTCGGCCAAGGTGCCGGAGGACTTGGTCTACAAGGTCCTCGACCTGATGGTGAAGAACAAGGACGAGCTGGTCGCGGTGCAGCCGGTGCTTCGCGAATTCTCCGCGGAGACCGCCTACAAACAATACGGCGTGCCGTACCATCCGGGCGCGCTGAAATACTTCAAGGAAAAGAACCTCACAGCCAAGCCCATCGACTAGTCAGCGGGGAGCGAGACAAATGAATGGCAGCAGCAGACGTGTGATGCTTCGGCATGGATTGTTCGGCGCGGCACTCGCCGCAACGATCGTCTTCGGCGGCGGGTCCGCGACAGCGCAGACCTATGGGCTTGCCACCATGCAGCCCGGCACGCTCGCCAACACGGTCGCATCCGCGATCGCCAAGACGCTGAAGGAAAAGGGCGGCCTCAACACGCTCGTCCAAGCGACCGCCGGCGAGTCGGTGCTGATCCCGATGGTGGCGCGCGGCGAGATCGACCTCGGCATGGCCAACATGCTCGAGGTCGTCGAGGGCATCCAGACCGGCAAGCTGCAGAACGATCTGCGCGTGATCGGCTCGATCTATGTGCTGCGCATGGGCTTCTTCGCCAGGAAAGACAGCGGCATCGTCAATATGGCCGACGTCAAGGGCAAGCGCGTGCCGGCCGGCTATTCGGCGATGCGCACCCTCGACAAGAACACACAGGCGATGCTCGCCACCGCCAATCTTACGCTGGCGGATGTCAAGCCCGTGATGGTGCCGAACGTGCTGCGTGGCGGCGACGACTTCATGTCCGGCTCCAACGACATGTTCATGTTCTCGTTCGGCGGCCCGAAGGTGCGTGAGGCTGACGCCACGGTCGGCGGCGTGCGTGCCGTGAAAGTCGGCGACACACCGGAAGGCCTCGCGGCGAGCCGCAAGATCTTCCCCTATGGCTATTTCAGCGACGTGAAGCCGATCCCGGCCTATGTCGGCGTGCTGGAGCCCATGAACGTCTACAGCATGGACTACATCCTGTTCACCAACTCCAAGATGAAGAACGAGACCGTCGAGAAGATCATCGACACCATGGCGAAGAACAAGCCCGACATGGTGGCGACCGCGCCGGCGATGAACGACTTCTCGGTCGACACGATGTATCGCAAGCACGAGATGACCTATCACCCGGGCGCGCTAAAATACTTCCAGGACCACAAGATCGAAGCGAAAGCCTATTGATCGGAGAACTGCCGCGTGACCGATCAGCAGCAAGCGCCCGGCGCTCATATTTCGGCGGCGTCGGAAGAGCGTTTCATCGCCAGCACCGAGGAGTTCGCGGCCGAGTCGTCGAGGGCAACGGTCATCGCCTCGATGACGATCCAGGCGCTGCTGGTCGCGTGCGTGGTGCTTTGGGTGCTCGACGTGCCGCGTCAGGTGTTCGGCATGTCGTTTTACACCGAGCAGCTGCTTGCCGTAACGCTGGGCCTGACGTTGGCGCTGGCCTTCATCACCGAGGCCACGCGCAAGGCCGACGCCTTCGATCTCGGCGGCGCCATCACGGCGCTGACCATCGCGGTCTATCTGGTCTATCACTATCAGCATGACGGCGTGGTGGCCTGGCCCGCCGTGGCGGGTTTGGCCGCCGCGCTCGCCTGGACCTTCGCGGCCAACCGCATGTCGGTGGCGCGCGGGCTCGACTGGGTCTGCGCTTCGGTGTCGCTTGCGCTCTGCGCCTACATCACCGTCCGCTACGAGGCGTTGACCTACGAGCTTGCGATGCTGCCCTTCGAGGGCGTGCTCGGTAGCGCGATCCTGACGTTCCTGGTGCTGGAGGCGAGCCGCCGCATCTCGGGCTGGGGCTTTGTCGCCATCATTCTGGCGATCGCGGTCTACGTTTACATCAGCCCGTTCTCGCCCGGCGATTTCCAGACCCGCTGGGTCAGCCCAGAACGCATGGTCGCTTACGTCGGTCTCGACGTGAACGGCATGATCGGCTCGATCCTGCAGGTCGCCGTCCTCGTGGTGATCCCGTACACCATCCTCGGCCAGGTGCTGGCCCGCACCGGCGGCGCGGATTTCTTCTCGGACCTGGCAATGTCTGCGATGTGGCGCTTCCGCGGCGGCGCAGCGAAGATCGCGGTCGTCGGCTCGGCCTTGTTCGGCATGATCTCCGGCAGCGCGGTGTCGAACGTGCTCGCGGTCGGCGTCGTCACCATTCCGGCGATGAAGAAGTCCGGCTTCTCGGCCTATCGCGCCGCCGCAATCGAGTCGGTCGGATCGACCGGCGGCCAATTGATGCCGCCGGTGATGGGCGCCGCGGCCTTCATCATGGCCGAATTCCTGCAAGTGTCTTACGGCGCAGTGTGCATCGCCGCCGCGATCCCGGCCGTGCTGTATTACGCCTGCCTGTTCATCCACGTCGATCTCGAGGCGGCGAAGCACGGCATCGGCGGCGTCGATTCCGAGGAGATGGCGCCGCTCAGCACGATCATCAAATCCGGCTGGCACTTCCTGGTGCCGATCTTCTTTCTGGTCATCGCGCTGATCTATCCCGAGGTGCTGCTGCTGACGCCGGAGAAGGCCGCCGTTGCCTCCACCGCCCTTTTGATCGTTCTGACCCTGATCTTCGGCTATCGCGGCAAGCGCACCTCGATCCGCGAAATCACCGTTGCCATCATCGAGAGCGGCCGCGTCTCGCTGGACATCATCCTGATCGGTGCCGCCGCCGGCATCATGGTCGGCGTCATGAGCATTTCGGGTCTTGCCTTCAGCATGACCTTGCAGTTGCTGGCACTGTCCGGCGACAACGTGTTCCTGCTGCTGCTGCTCATCGCGGTGCTCGCTTTTGTGCTCGGCATCGGGCTGCCCACGGTGAGCGTCTACATCCTCACCGCGACACTGCTCGCGCCGGCGCTGGTCAAGCTCGGCGTCACGCCGATGGCCGCGCATATGTTCGTGATGTACAACGGCATGCTGTCGATGATCACACCGCCGGTGGCGTTCGCCGCCTATGCGGCCGCCAACATCGCCCGCACCGACGGCTGGACCACAGGCTGGATCGCGTGTCTCGTCGGCTGGAGCACCTTCATCCTGCCGTTCCTGTTCGTGCTCACGCCGAGCCTGCTGATGGATGGGCCGACCTATCTGATCGTCTGGAATTTCGTGCGCATCCTGTTCGCACTGTTCGTCGGCACAGCGGCAATCGTGGGCTTCGCGCTGACGCCGCTCACCACCGCAATGCGCTTCGTCTATGGCGGCCTGGCGCTGCCGATCGCGCTGCCGCCGGAGTCGTTCAGCGGGAGCGTGGGCTACACGATCAACTTCATCGGCATCGGCGCCGGCATCGCGCTGCTGGTGTTCGATCATTTGCGGCGAAGGCGCAATGTAACCACCACGGCAGCGCCGGCTTAAGGCATGCCGTCATTCCGGGGCGCGCCGAAGGCGCGAACCCGGAATCCATTACCTAGCACTGAATTTCCGTCTGGATTCCGGGTTCGCCGCTTCGCGGCGCCCCGGAATGACGGCGGAGAGAGCGCCAAAAACAAATGCCCCGCCTTGCGACGGGGCATCGAACTCAACAAAACGAATTCAGCGCGTTACTTCTTCTCGCGCCAGATGCCCAGCGCTTCCTGCGCCGGCTTATCGGAGATCGAGAACAGCACCGACTCCTCGTTCATGTCGTGGGCGTATTTGTGCCACGACGGCACCACGAACACGTCGTTCGGGCCCCACTCCAGCACCTTGTCGCCGACCTTGGTCGAGCCGTGGCCTTCGACGCAGACGAAGATCGTGCCGTCGGTCGACTGATAGTCCTTACCCTTGAAGCCCTTCGGGAACAGCGCGAGGTAGGCGCCCATGGTCGCCATGACGTGGCCGCCGGTGACCGGGTTGGAATAGCGCACGCGGGCCCCGTGAACCGGATCGACGTCGCCGGCCTTGAGCATCCGCTCGATGATCGGCTTGGTGCGGGCATAGGTGTAGTTGATGACCGGGCTGCGCGTCTTGAAGGTGTCGAGCGTCGTGCCGTCCGGCAGCACGCCCGAGCCGTAGCGGTCGAGCGAGTCGCCGTCCTGCCGCGCGGTGTTCTGCGCCTTCTCGTCGAAGTGCGTCATGAACGACGTCTCGAAGTGGTTGACGGTCGGCATGTCGAGCACGTCGAGCCACATCACCGGCTCCTTGCCGGGATTGCCGTGGTCGTGCGGCGCCCAGTTCGGGGTGAGGATGAAGTCGCCCCGCGCCATGCTGGCCTTCTCGCCCTCGACCGCGGTGTAGGCGCCGTTGCCGTCGAGCACCAGGCGGATGGCCGACGAGACGTGCTGATGGGCTTCGGCGATCTCGCCTGGCATGATGAGCTGGATGCCGGCAAAGAGAGAATTGGTGATGCGCGACTGACCGCGCAGCGACGGATTTTCCAGGACGAGCACGCGGCGCTCAGCCTCCTCGGCCGAGATCACATCGCCGGCTTCGAGCATCAGCTTCTTGACCTCGTCGAACTTCCAGAGGTTCGGCGAGCACTTCGACTTCGGCTCCTTGGTGACGACGTTGCGGAGCACCTCCCACAGCGGCGCCATGTCCTTCTTGCTGATCTTGTCGTAGTAGGCCTGACGGTTGCCCGTCACATTGTGTTTGGGATCGAGGGTGGCGACGGACATGCGGTCCTCCTTGGATTTCCAAATCCGGCTCTGCGACAGGGCAAACCGGGCTCATTTCGCCCAAACATAATGATTTTGCTATGAATTGATAGCGGGCCTCGAACCCTCGCGGTATTCGCGATTTGCGGGTCTTGTCAGGGTTTTGGTGCAATTTCCCCTATCGGGCAGCGCCGCGGCTCTTGTCCCCTCTCCCGCCTTTGCGGGAGAGGGTCGCGAGCGAAGGCGAGCCGGGAGAGGGCTCTTCTAGCTGCAGCACCCCTCTCCCCCCCTCGCCTTCGCTCGGGACCCTCTCCCCGCTTCGCGGGGCGAGGGGACCAAATCGCAACACCAACACGGAATCACGCGGTGTTGTTGGCTCCGCCGTCGACCGTGATCACCTGCCCGGTCATGAAGTCGCTGTCGGCCGAGCACAGGAACACCAATGTGCCCAACAGGTCCTCCGGATACTCGTCGCGCTTGAGCGCCCTGCGCTGGATCGCCGCGGCCTTGGACTGCTCCACGTGCACCGCGTTGGTGAGACCGGTGTCGGACAGCGTGTAGCCCGGCGCCAGTGTGTTGACGCAGATGCCGTGGGCGCCGAGCTCACGCGACGTGCAGCGGGTAAACGCCGTCACCGCGCCCTTCGAGGTGACGTAGTGGGAAAAATCCGGGATGCCGCGGGCGACCGTGCCGGAGCCGATGTTGACGATCTTGCCGCTTTTCCGGGCGATCATGTGCGGCGCGACGTGCTTGGTCATCAGGAATGGCCCGCGAATGTTCACCGCCATCACCTTGTCCCACAGTTCCACGTCCATCTCGGTGACGCCGACAGTGGGCAGCGGCGCGTAGAGCGCAGCGTTGTTGATCAGGATGTCGATCTTGCCGAAGCGCTCGATAGTCTTGGCGACCAGCGCCTTGCACTGCGCCTCGTCGCTGACGTCGAACTGAAAACTCGCCGTGGAGTTGCTGCCGTGCTTCGCCGCGATCTCTGCGGCAACGCCGGAGCCGTCCTTGATGTCGGCGATCATCACCTGCGCGCCCTCGGCGGCGAGCGCCTGCGAATAATGCCGGCCGATGCCGACCGCGCCACCGGTCACGATTGCGCTCTTTCCCGCAAGCCTAGCCATCTCAGCTCCCCTGCCGTTGCCGCCCCAAAGTTTGCTCAGGCTGCCACCATGCCCTGAAGCGGGCCTGCAAATCAAAACTCCAACCAGCTTGCATTCAAAAATTAACGGCGAATTATTCCTGCCGGCGCACCCTCTGCCAGCCGCTGCAGTGCAGGCGATGGGTCACCGGGCGGCTGATAAACTGGCGCAGCGTCTGTCGGGGACCATTGCGATGGTGTGTAATCCCGCTTGGCTTGGACGTGGCAGTGCGCATTCGCTGATCTTTGTTGCGCTCGCCTTTATGTTGATCGGCTGCGCCACCCGCCCAGGGCCGGATGTGCTGGCGCCGGTCGCAGCCGTTCCCGGCGCCAAGACACTGCCGGTCTACGTGGCAACCACCCGCAAGCGCGCGGCACCGACCGGGAACGTGTTCACGGCGGAGCGCTCGGACACGCTCAACTTCGCCAAGTTCGTCGTGACCGTTCCATCCAATCACCAGCCCGGCAATATCGAGTGGCCGAAAGGGGCCGCCGATCCACGCGTGAGCTTTGCCACCGTCGATCAGGCGGTGCTGACAGACGCAGATTTCCGCAACGCCGTCGCGCCGCCTCGCCCGGGCAAAAAGCACAACGTGCTGATCTTCGTCCACGGCTTCAACAACAACTTCCAGGAATCGCTCTATCGGCTGGCGTAAATCGATGCCGACGCCGGCGGCGCTGGAACTCCGATTCTGTTCGCCTGGCCGTCGCAGGCCGACGTGGCCGAATATGATGCGGACCGGAAGGCCGCGATCGCCTCGCGTGACGATCTCATGGCGCTGCTCGCGATGGTGACGGGCAGCCCGCAGGTCGGCGAGATCACGGTCGTGGCGCACAGCATGGGCGGCTTCCTGACCGCCGAAGCCTTGCGGGAGTTGCGCGTACAGCGCCGCGACCGCGTGATTGCGCGTCTTGGCCGCGTCGTGCTCGCGGCGCCCGACATCGACGTCGATGAGTTTCGCTCTCAGGTGCAGACGATCGGCCCGTTGAAGCCGCCGCTGACAATCCTGGTGTCCAAGGACGACGCTGCGCTCAGGTTCTCGAGCATCGCCGGAGGCTCGCGGGTGCGGGCTGGCGCGCTGGATGTCGACAATCCGCTCGTACAGGAAGCCGCCGTGAAGGCCAAGGTCCGGATTATCGACATCTCGCGGCTGCAGTCGCCGGACGGCGGAATGAACCACGACCGGTTTGTCAGCCTCGCCGCGTTCTATCCGCGACTGCAAGGGAGACCCGCAGCTGAGACGCAGCAGGCCGGTGCGTTCCAGTTCGATGTCGCCAATGCCAAAGCGGTCCAGGTCAACGGGCCGGGGCCCGCACCTCCCGAATAGCCTGTCTGCTGCGAGCATTTCTTGCGCCACTGGACCTAGTGTCCGGCTGGACGTTGAGGCAGTCTTTCTCCCGGCGCCAGCAGGCGTCGGGAGGCACAATGAAAAACAAGATGGAAGACAAGCTCGCGATCCGCGAGCTGATCGACAACTGGGCGGTCTGGCGCGACAGCCTGCAGTGGGACAAGTTCAGGACAGTCTGGCATCCGGAAGGCCGGATGTGGGCGACCTGGTTTCAAGGCACGTTCGAGGAATTCATCGCCGCCAACAAGGCCGGCTACGCCAAGGGCGTGCGCATCTATCATTTCCTCGGCGGCACCTCGATCGAGATCAGGAAGAAGCGCGCCATCGCCCAGACCAAGATGTCGATCTCGCAGCGCGCCGTGGTCGAAGGCGTCGAATGCGACGTGATCTGCATCGGCCGGTTCTATGACTTCCTGGAAAAGCGCAAAGGCCAATGGGGCCTGGTCTGGCGCCGCCTGACTTATGAAAAGGACCAGATCATTCCGGTCGACCCGACCAAGGCGCCGAAGCTCGACCCGAAGCTGCTGGCGCGCTTTCCGGTCGGCTACCGCCACCTCGCCTATCTGCAGACCAAGGTCGGCTACAAGGTGAAGGAGGACATGCCCGGCCTCGATGGCCCCAAGACCGACGAGCTTTACACGCTCGGCGCGGGATGGCTGAAGGGTAACAAGGAGATTGGGTGGTGAGGCGGGCTTTGCTTAGCCGCTGCCATGCGCGAGCGCTCTCTCCGCCCTCATTCTGAGGAGCGCGGCAAAGCCGCGCGTCTCGAAGGATGGGGGCTGCCCCATGGTTCGAGACGCTTGCCTGCGGTTCGCTTCGGCAAGCTCCTCACCATGAGGCCGGGAGAGAGCATCCCAAGTCCAAAATTCAAGGCTGAGGCCCGATGGCAAACGCCCGCATGGTGGGACAGCCAACACACAATTGCGCCCACCCTTGCGCGCTCCTCCGCGATCCATTGAAATGCGCCGCGAAAGCCGAAACGGGGGAAGCGCATGTCTTGGGCTGACAAATTCAACCTGCTCGATGGAACCGTGATCCTGCGGCTCGCCTGCGCGCTGTTCTTCCTGCCGCACGTGATCGGCAAATTCACCGAGCCCGCGACGCTGAACTTCTTCAAGGCCGCGAAGTTCAATCCGCCGGCGACCTGGATGTATATCGCAGGCGCGATCGAGACCGTGCTGACGTTGTTGCTGCTGTTCGGCATCTACACACCCTACGTCGCGCTGATTGCAGCTTTCCATCTTTTCGTCGCCGCCGCCGCGACCTACAAGGTCACCAAAAAGTGGATCTGGGTGATCGGCGGCATCGAATACTGCGCATTCTGGAGCGTGTGCTGCATCGCGCTGGCGATGCTGACCTGGCCCAAATGAACTCGTCGAAAATAGGAAAGTTCGCATGATCAATGCTGCCGTCGTCGGTCTGGGCACTTGGGGCCGGACCATGGTGGAATCGCTCGCTGCCCCAGGCGCTGCGATGCGCATCACCACGATGCAGACCCGCACGGTGAAGCCCGACGACGAAGCCTTCGCCAAGCAGCACGGGCTTGCCATCGCGCCGAGCTACGAGGCGGTGCTGAAGGACCCGAAGATCGACGCCGTGGTGCTGGCGACGCCGGTGTCCGGCCATCTTGCGCAGATTGCGGCCGCGGCCGCCGCCGGCAAGCATGTCTATTGCGAGAAGCCCTTCACCTTCACCAAGAAGGAGGCCGAGCAGGCGGTCGAGGCGCTGCGCAAGGCCAACTGCATTCTCGGCATCGGCTACAACCGCCGCTTCCATCCGGAGATGATCAAGCTTGCAGGCCGCATCAAGGCCGGCGACCTCGGCACGCTTCAGCACATCGAAGCGAGCATGACCTATCCCAATGCATTGTTTTTGCCGCCGACCGCCTGGCGCTCCAACAAGGACGAGGCGCCGCTCGGCGGGCTTGCGCCGATGGGCGTGCACGCCATCGACGCGATGATCTATCTCTCGGGCGAGATCGACACGGTCTACTGCCAGAGCTTCGCCCGCGTGGTGCAGAACGGCACGGACGACACCACCTCCATGCTGTTCAAGATGAGGGGCGGCAGCTCCGGCTATCTCGGCACCATGACGACGACCGGCGCGGGCTTCGGCTTCCAGGCGTTCGGTTCGAAAGGCTGGGTGCGGATCGAGGGCGTCACCCATGTCGCCGGTGCGCCGTCGGAGGAGCGCCGGACGCGGCAGTTCGGCGCCTGCAAGTTCCAGCCGGTCAAAGGCAACGCGGAGACCTGGGAGGCCGAGCGGCTCGACATCGTACGCGCCACCTTCGAGGCCTTCGCCGGCGCCATCGACGGCAAGGCGCCCTTCCCGATCCCGCCCGAGCAGATCATCCACGGGGCCGCGGTGACCGAGGCGGTGATCCGTTCGGCCAAGACCGGTCAAGTCGAAAAAGTTTCGTGAGAAAGAAAGCAGTTCAACGATGGATCTCGGCAAGGGCCTCGGCCACCTGACCTACTCGACGCTGGTGCATCCCGGCGACACCTGGGACGACATGTGGACGTCGCTCACCACCTACGTGCCGCAGGTGCAGAAGCGCGTGTCACCCAAGGATCCGTTCGGCGTGTCGCTGCGCCTGTCCAACGCGTCGGCCGCGACGCTCGTGAAGAGCAAGCCCGAGCGCGACAAGCTGAAGAAATTTCTCGCCGACAACAACATGTATCTCTACACCGTGAACGCGTTTCCCTACGGGCCGTTCAAGAACACCATCGTCAAGGAGCAGGTCTACGAGCCCGACTGGCGCAGCGAGGAGCGCACCCAGTACACCATCAACGTCGCCGAGATTCTCGCCGACGTGGTGCCGGAAAGCATCCAGCCATCGATCCAGAGCGCGCCGCTGGGCTTCAAACCGAACGTCACCGGCAAGGCCGTGATCGACAGCTACACCGAGCACGTGATGCGGGTGGCTTCGCATCTCATCAAGCTCGAACAGCGCACCGGCCGCGTGGTGACCCTCGCGCTCGAGCCCGAGCCGTTCTGCTTCCTCGAGACCACCGACGAGACGGTCGATTACTTCACCAACCATCTCTACACCGGCAAGTCCGCCGAGATGCTGGCGAAGTTCGCCAACATCCCGATTGCCGATGCGATCCTCGGCCAGCGCAAGTTCGTCGGCACGGTGTTCGACATCTGCCACCAGGCCGTGGTTTACGAGGACATCCCGGTGTCGCTGCAGAAGCTGGTCGATGCCGGCATTCCCATTTTCAAGCTGCAGGAAGCGGCGGCGATGCGGATTCCGAACGTCACGCAGAAGATCGTCGACACGCTGAAGCGCTACGCCAAGACGATCTATCTGACGCAGACCGTCGAGAAGAAGGACGGCAAGCTGAACCGCTTCCTCAATCTGGAGGACGCCTTCAAGGCCTGGGAGAGCGATCCCGGCCCGCGCGAGTGGCGGACGCACTTCCATGTGCCGGTGTTCCTCGACGACCTCGGCGAATTCGGCACCACGCGCTTTGCCATCGAGGATGCGCTCAAATTCCACAAGCAGAAGCCGCTGTCGCGGCAACTCGAGATCGAGACCTACACCTGGGACGTGTTGCCGGATCATCTGAAGACCGGCGACATCGTCGACTATGTCTGCCGCGAGCTCGAATGGGTGCGCGGGCAGCTGCAGTAATTGGTTGCACACGCTAATCTAACACCGTCACCCTGAGGTGCCCGCCGCAGGCGGGCCTCGAAGGGTCGACGGCCCGGCTGCTGCAACACTGAGGCCGTCCATCCTTCGAGGCTCGCTGCGCTCGCACCTCAGGATGACGGGTCGAGGTTTGAGCGATGGAAAGAGGTTGTGCCATGAAGGTCGGTTTCATCGGGACAGGCCGCATGGGCGGGGCGATGGTCGGGCGGCTGCTCGCCGCAGGCCACGACATCGGCATCTACAACCGCACGCCGGCCAAGGCCAAGCCGCTCGCCGACCAGGGTGCGAAGCTCGTCGGCTCCGTGGCAGACGCGGCGCGCTACGGCGACGTCATTTACACAATGCTGGCTGATGACGCCGCGTTGGAAGATGTCGTCTTCCGGCAAGGGTTGCTCGACGCACTGCCCAAGGGCGGCATCCACGTGTGCGCCGGCACCCACGGTATTCCGGTGATCAAGAGGCTCAAGGCCGCCCATGCGGACAAGGGCCAATTTCTGATCTGCGCACCGATGATGGGCCGGCCGGAACTGGTGTCGTCCGGCACCGCCGGCGTCTTCGCCTCCGGTCCAGCCGACGCAATGAATAAATGCAAGCCGCTGTTCGACGCGCTCGGCCGCAAGACCTTCGAAGGCGGCGCCGATCCGGAGGCCGCGACCGCCATGAAAATCGCCAACAACTTCGTGCTCGGCTGCGCCATCGAGGCGATGGGCGAAGGCTTCGCACTCACCCGCAAATACGGCGTCGACACCAGCGTTTTCTTCGACGTGATGACCGACGGACTGTTCAACTGCTCGGCCTACAAGGTCTACGGCAAGATCATGGTCGACGAGAGCTACAGCAAGGTCGGGCAGATGGCCGTGCTCGGCCTGAAGGACGCCAATCTAGCGCTCGAAGCCGGCAATATCGCCGCGGTGCCGCTGCCGAGCGGCAATGTCTGGCGCGATCGCCTCGTCGGCGCGGTGGCCCATGGCGACGGCGACAAGGACTGGGCCGTGATGGCGCTGGAGCAAGCCCGCGCCAGCGGGCTTGCATAAAACATGGCGATCGTCGCGGACATGGCGGCGGACTTCGACATCAACCGGCTCGACCGCGCGTTTCTCGACGACCCCTACCCGACCTACCGCGCGCTGCGCGAGCGCGATCCGGTGCACCGCATGCCGGATGGTTCGTATTTCCTCACGCGCTATGACGATCTCGTCGCGGTCTATCACGACACCAAGACCTGGAGCTCGGACAAGACCGTGCAGTTCAAGCCGAAGTTCGGCGACAGCGCGCTCTATGAACACCACACCACGAGCCTCGTGTTCAACGATCCACCGATCCACACCCGGGTCCGCAAGCTCCTGGCGCCGGCGTTCACGCCGCGCGCACTGAAAGCGTTGCAGCCGCGCATCGAGCTTCTGGTGGATCGGCTGCTCGACCATGCGGCCGAGCATGGCCAAATCGATCTCATCGAGGATTTCGCCGCAGCGATCCCGGTGCAGCTCATCGGCGACATGCTCGGCATCCCGCAGGACGAGCGCGGCCCGCTGCGCGACTGGTCTCTCAGCATCCTTGGCGCGCTGGAACCGGTGCTGTCGGAGCAGCAACTCGGCGGCGGCATGACCGCGGTCGAGGAATTCAAAGCCTTCCTGCGCGATCTCGTGGCGCGGCGGCAGCGCGAAGGCGCGCAAGACCCGGGCGAAATCCTGTCCACGCTGATCGGCGCGACCGATCTCGGCGGTACTGAGCCTTCCGGCGACAAGCTCTCGGAGCTCGAGCTCCTGCACAACTGCATCTTTCTGCTTAACGCCGGCCATGAGACCACCACCAACCTGATTGGCAACGGCATCGATCTGCTGCGGCGCCACCCCGACGTCATGCGCGATCTTGCCGCGCATCCGCAGACCATCGAAACCGCGATCGAAGAATTCCTGCGCATGGAAAGCTCGAACCAGCTCGGCAACCGCCGCGCGGCCGCCGACACGCGGATCGGCGAGACCGCGATGCCGGCCGGCACCTACGTGCATCTGTGCATCGGCGCGGCCAATCGCGACCCGGCCCAGTTTCCCGAGCCCGATACACTGGACATCCGCCGCACGCCGAACCGGCATCTCGCCTTCGGTTTCGGCATTCACACCTGCGCCGGCAATTCGCTGGCGCGGATGGAGGCGCAGGTTGCGATCGGCAAGCTCGTGCGCCGCTTCAAGTCGATCGAATGCACCAGCGAGCCGGACCGGGGCGGCCGCGCCCGGTTCCGCGGTTTTCTGCATTATCCCGTTTCAGTCAAGTAAGAGGCCGACCGTCATGACCACCGCCTTCGACTTCACGCCGCTCGTGCCCGCGGGCCATCCCGCGCCGGCCGTGAAATACACCGGCCTGCCGAAATACAACTTCACCGGCGGCAACAACGACGGCGACGAACTGCCGCTCGATGGGCTGATAGCGTCGGCGAATTCGGTGCTGAAGCGCGAAGGCCGGACGCTTGCGACCTACGGTCTGATGAGCGGCCCCCAGGGCTATCGCGCGCTGCGCGATTTCCTGGTCACGAAGCTCAAGCGCGACGCCGGCATGACCTGCACGGCCGACGAGATCATGATCACGTCGGGCTCGCTGCAGGGGCTCGATCTGGTCAATGGTGCACTGCTTGCGCGCGGCGACACCGTGATCATCGAACAGGAGTGCTATCAGGGCTCGATCAATCGGCTGACGCGGCTCGGCGTCAACATCGTCGGCATCCCGCTCGATCGCGACGGCATGCGGATGGACGCGCTGGCGAACGCGCTCGACGAGCTGAAAAGCCGCGGCGTCCGGCCGAAGTACATCTACACCATCCCGACGGTGCAAAATCCGACCGGCACAATCCTGCCCGAGGCGCGCCGCGCCGAGATGCTGAAGCTTGCCGAGCAGTACGGCGTGCCGATTTTCGAGGACGACTGCTACGCGGACCTGATCTGGGATCACAAGCGGCCGCCGGCGCTGCATGCCATGAGCAAGACCGCGAACGTGATCCACATCGGCTCGTTCTCCAAATCGATCGCGCCGGCGCTGCGCGTCGGCTACATCGTCGCGCCCTGGCAGATCCTGTCGCGGATGCTGTCGATCAAGTTCGACGCGGGTTCGGGCTCGCTGGAGCAGATGGTGCTTGCCGAATACTGCGGGCCGCATTTCGCCGAACATGTGCCGGTTCTGACGCGCGGGCTGCGCAAGAAGCTCGACACGTTGATGGAGTCACTCAACGAACAGTTCGGCACAGCGGCCGAGTTCGAGGAGCCCAAGGGCGGCATCTTCCTTTGGGTCAAGCTGCCCGACAACGTCGATACGCTGAAGCTCTACCAGCCGGCGCTCAAGGCCGGCGTCGCGATCAATCCCGGGCCGGAATGGTCGGTGAACCGCGAGCACAGCAAGAGCCGCATGCGGCTCTGCTTTGCAAGCCCGACGCATGACGAAATCCGCACCGGCATCGCGGCGCTCGCCGAGGTGTGCCACCGCGAATTCGGCGTGCCGACACGGATTTCGAATGTGAAGCGGAGTTAGAAATCGTCGGAATTGAATCGGTGGTACAGCAGCCCCTTCACCTCTCCCATGGGGAGAGGTCGCCGCACGAAGTGCGGCGGGTGAGGGAGTACGGTCTATCGAGGGACTGAGGCCCCCTCACCCCAACCCTCTCCCCGTTGGGGAGAGGGAGTTCACCGCCGGTGCGGCTGGCGGGGCCTTCCAGCCTCAGCTGAATGCGCCTTTAAAATCCTGCGCGAACTGCTTCGTCGTGATCGGCTCACGGCCGACGATGTCGCGGATCGGTTGGGTGTTCTCGTGCGAGAACGCGCCCTTGCCGCCCGCCCGCGCGATCGAGATGAGATGCGCCACCAGCCAGTCCGGCATGTTGCGCGACTTCATTCCGGCTTCCGCCTGCTCCAGCGTGATCTCGACGTAGGTGAGCGGCTTGCCGATGGTATCGCCGATCACCTTGGCGAAATCGCCGAACGTGGTGCTCACACCACTGAACGAGTAGAGCTTGCCGTTGTGCTTTTGCGGATCGCGCAGCACGCGGGCGCCGAGCGCGCCGGTGTCGCGCACGTCGATCAGCGCGACCGACAGATCCTTCGGCCATGGCTGGATGATCTTGCCCTGGTCCTTGATGTTGGCGGCCTGCCCCAGGATGTTCTGCATGAACAGGCCGGGGCTCAGGATGCACCATTGCAGCCCGGATTTCTTCAGGTGCTCCTCGATCTTGTAGTGCGCCTGGCCATTCACCGATTCCACGTTCGGACCGATCACGTCGCGGCCGCCGGACACCTTGACGATGTATTCGGCGCCCGCGGCCTTGGCGGCATCGATCACATTGATCTGCTGCACATCGGACTTCGGGTTGTGACCGGTGACGACGAAGACGCGCTTGGCGCCCGCCAACGCCTTCTCCATCGCGGCGCGATCGTCGAGCTCGGCGATCGCCGTCCTGGTGTCCGCGCCGAGCACGTCCTTGGCCTTGTCGGCATTGCGAACGACGCAGACCGGATTCTCGCCGAGGGCCTTGAGCTCCTTGACGACCGCGCGCCCGGTGTTTCCCGTGGCGCCTACCACCGCATACATGGCGTTCCTCCCTGGTTTGTTGTTATCGGCTCAAACCTTGTGGCGTTCGATGAACTTGGCGAAAGCCGTGAGCTGCTGCTTGATCAGATCTTGTGCGCCCTGGTCGGTCAGCTTGCCATCAGCGAACTTGTTGGCCGCCATGTTGACGATCACCTCGGGCTTGCCGAACAGTTGAGCATCGACAGCCTGCAACACCATGCGCAACGCATACTGCATGCGCGCGCCGCCGAGCAGGCCGCCGGCCGCTGACTGGATCGCCACCGGCTTGTCCTTGAACGAGACTTCCTTGTAGCGCGACAACCAATCGATGGCGTTCTTCAAGCCGGCCGGCACCGACCAGTTGTATTCCGGCGAAACGACCAGCACGGCGTCGGCGGCGCGGATCGCCTCATGCAGCACGTCGGCGTCCTTGGGGAAGCCGGTCGATTGCTGGTCGTCGAAATTATAAATCGGAATGTTGGCGAAGGACGGGCCTTCCTTGATGGTCATGCCGGCGGGGGCGAGCCCGATCGAAGCATTCATCAGCATACGGTTGAACGACCCCTTACGCAGCGAGCCGCAGATTGCCACAACGTTAGCCATTGCCTGTCCTGTTGGTTGGAAAGCCGTCTCTCGACCGCCCCGGAAAATGCCCCAGGCGGCGGGCCGCGAAGCGCGGCGGGGCCGTCAATAGCATGGACGAAGCGGTTGTGGCGAGGCTTGTGCCGCCCGGTCATTCCGGGGCACGCGCAAAGCGCGTGAACCCGGAATCCAGACGAAGACGCCGCCCGTGCTTCTGGATTCCGGGTTCGCGGCTTTCGCGGCGCCCCGGAATGACCGAGTTGAAGGGCCTATGTTTCAAACATCTGCCTTCAGAGGCTCTTCTTATAAGCGTCGATCACGGCCTGCCCTTCGGCGCCAGCGCGCTTGAGCCAGTCGGCGGTGAGCTGGTCGCCGATCTTCTTGAAGCCCGCCTGAAGCTCGGGGCTCGGCTTGAGCACCTTCATGCCCTTCTTGGCGATCTCCTCGTGGTACCACTCGGTCTTGGTCTCCCACATCTTCCAGCCACGCTCCTCGGCCACCTTGGCGGCCTTCAGCACCGCCTCCTGGGTCGGCTTGTCGAGCGCGTCGAGCGCAGCCTTGTTGATGAAGGCGACGTTGCGCGGAATCCAAGCGCGAGTGTCGTAGAAGTGGGTGAGCGACTCCCACACCTTGGAGTCGTAGCCGGTCGCGCCCGATGACATGAAGGCGTTGACCACGCCGGTCGCCAAAGCCTGCGGCAGCTCCGCAGCCTGGATCGTCACCGCCTGGGCGCCGACCAGTTCGCCGATGCGCGCGGTGCCGACGTTATAGGCCCGCCACTTCAGGCCCTTCATGTCCTCGATACTGTTGATGTCCTTCTTGGCGTAGATGCCCTGCGGGCCCCACGGCACCGTGAACAGCACCTGGATGCCCTGCGCGGCGAGCTTCTGCTCGATCAAAGGCTTCGAGGCGAGCCAGAGCTTCATCGCTTCGGGGAAGCTCGTGGCAAGGAACGGCACGACGTCGATACCGAAGATCGGGTTCTCGTTCTCGAGGATCGAGATCAGGATTTCGCCGGTCTGCGCCTGGCCGGTCGCGACCGCGCGCTTGATCTCGGGGCCTTTGAACAGCGAGGCGCCGGCATGCACCGTGATCTGCAGCTTGCCGCCGGTCGCGTCCGCGACGTCCTTTGCGAACAGCGTCAGGTTTTCGACATGCGGGTTGTCCGGCGGATAGGCGCTCGGCAGATTCCATTTGGTCTGCGCCGAAGCTTGCGTCGCGAACAACGCGACCGCGGCGGCGGCCAGCAGTGTCTTCATTCGATGCTTCATGGTGATCGCCCTCTCACGTTTGAATTCAGGCTGGGAATGCGAGCCTTGGCAGCACCATCACGATGCTCGGGAACACCGTGATGATGGCGACCGCCAGGACCAGCAGGAAGAAGAACGGCAGCGAGGCTTTCGCGACGAAATTGGAATCCTTGCCGCTCATGGTCTGCAGCACGAACAGGTTGAAGCCGACCGGCGGCGAGACCTCGGCCATCTCGACCACCAGCACGACGAAGATGCCGAACCAGACGAGGTCGAAGCCCGCCGCCTTGATCATCGGGATCACCACCGCGGTGGTCAGAACGATCATCGAGATGCCGTCGAGCGCGGTGCCGAGCACGATGTACATCACGGTGAGCGCCGCGATCAGCGCATAGGGGCTGAGATTGAAGTGGCCGACCCATGTGGCGAGCGCCTGCGGCACGCCGGTATAGGCCATCGAGGTGGACATGTACGACGCACCGGCCAGGATCAGCATGATCATGCAGGTGACGCGTGTCGCGCCCATCACGCTCAGGAAGAACGACTCCCAGCTCAGCATGCCGTGATACCAGGCGATGGCGAGCGACCCCATCACGCCCCAGGCGGCACACTCGGTCGCGGTCGCCCAGCCGAACATCAGCGCGGCGAACACCAGCAGGATCAGCAGCATCGTCGGAATGAGCTGCGCGGATTCGCGAAGTTTCTCGCGGAAGGTCAGCGCCGGCTCGGGCGGCGGCGTCTTTTCCGGATGCAGCAGCGACCAGATCGCGATGTAACCCGAATAGAGCGCCATCACCAGGAAGCCCGGCAGAAAGCCCGCCAGGAACACCTGGATGATCGAGACATTGGCCTGCACCGCATAGATCACCATCATGATCGACGGCGGGATCAGGATGCCGAGCGTGCCCGCGCCCGCAAGCGAGCCGAGGCTGATGTTTTCGTCATAGCCGCGCTTCTTCAATTCAGGCAGCGCGATCTTGGCCACGGTGGCGCAGGTCGCAGCCGACGAGCCCGACACCGAGCCGAAGATGCCGCAGGCGAGCACGTTCACATGCATCAGCCGGCCGGGAATGCGGTTGAGCCAGGGCGCCAGCCCGCGAAACATCTCCTCCGAGAGCTTGGTGCGAAACAGAATCTCGCCCATCCAGATGAAGAGCGGCAACGCGGCGAGCGTCCACGACGCGCTGTTGCCCCACACGGTCGTCGCCAGCACCCCGCCCGGCGGCACGCTGCCGCCGACGAACAACATGCCGGCATAGCCGCAGGCCATCAGTGCGATTGCGATCCACACCCCGCCGGCCAAAAGGACGGTGAGCAGCACCAGGAGGACGAGCGCGATCTCGATCAGGTCCACGTTAGACCCCGCTCTGGATCGCCTGCTCGACCACCTCTTCGGCGGTCTGCGGCTTGGGCTTCTCGTAGCGTGGCAGGTTGCCGCGCAGCACGTGGACAAATTCGTCCACGAAGGCGATCAGCAGGATGATCAGCCCGAGCGCGTAGCCGATCTGCGGGATCCACATCGGGATCGAAATCACGCCCTGCGACATCTCATGGAAGCGCCAGGAGTCGCGCACGAGCTGGCAGGCGTAGAACGCGAAGAAGGCGATGAAACCGATGCCGATGACAAGGCAGACAAGCTCGACCCAGTGCCGGCTCCGTTCGGGCAATTTGTCGATCAGCAGGCCGACCCGGATCATCTCGCCGTGCCGGAAGGTGTGAGCGAGGCCGAGGAAGGCCATTGCTGCCATGCACCAGGACACGAAATCGTCGGCCGCCGGAATATTGAGGCCGAGCGGGCGGCCGGCGGACAGCGCCATCATCAGCACGAAGATTGCCAGCATGAAGGCGCCGGCGAGATAGCCCGAAAACAAGTAGAGCCGGTCAAGGAAAGTCCGCATGATCCCCGTCATCCGCCATTCCGCGCCGTAAGCACCTTGCGGCCAGAATGCATCCCTTGGTTCCGAGGAGGCGTGCTATGCACGAGCTTCGGAATGTCGGTCCGATGATGGCGTTTGAGACAGGTATGAAGCAAGCGAAACCCCAAAAAAACCAGATGGACTTCTGGATCGATCGTGGCGGCACGTTCACGGACATCGTGGGCCGGCGGCCCGACGGCACCTTGGTGGCCCATAAGCTCCTGTCCGAGAACCCGGAGGCCTATCGCGACGCCGCCGTCCAAGGCATTCGCGACCTGCTTGGCCTAGCAAAAGGCGAGCCAATCCCGCAGGGCCGCGTCGGCGCCGTGAAGATGGGGACCACGGTCGCCACGAATGCGCTGTTGGAGCGCAAGGGCGATCGCACACTGCTGCTGACAACCAGAGGTTTCCGAGACGCGCTGCGCATCGGCTATCAGGCGCGGCCGAAGATCTTCGCCAAGCACATTATCAAGCCTGAAATGCTGTTCGAGCGCGTCGCCGAGATCGACGAGCGCATGCGCGCCGACGGTACGGTGGAAAAGAAGCTCAACCTCGATGAGGCACGCGCCGAACTGGAGCGTGCGCTCAAGGACGGCATCAAGGCGGTGGCGATCGTTTTCATGCACGCCTATCGCTATCCGGAGCATGAAAAGGCCGTCGCCAAGCTCGCTCGCGACATGGGCTTTCCCCAGGTCTCCGTCAGCCACGAGATTTCGCCGCTGATCAAGCTCGTCGGCCGCGGCGACACCACGGTGGTCGATGCGTATCTCTCGCCGATCCTGCGCCGCTATGTCGCAACCGTGGATTCGGAGCTCGATGCCCGAAAGTCGGGCGCCCGGCTGATGTTCATGATGTCGTCGGGCGGCCTCACCGCAGCCGAGCTGTTCCAGGGTAAGGACGCGATCCTGTCCGGACCCGCGGGCGGCGTGGTCGGCATGGCCGAAACCGGCCGCGAGGCCGGTTTCAAGAAGCTGATCGGCTTCGACATGGGCGGCACGTCGACCGACGTGTCGCACTACGACGGCGAATACGAGCGCGCTTTCGAGACCGAGGTCGCCGGCGTGCGCATGCGCGCGCCGATGATGCTCATTCATACGGTCGCGGCCGGCGGCGGCTCGGTGCTGCACTTCGACGGCTCGCGCTTCCGCGTCGGCCCCGGCAGCGCCGGCGCCAATCCCGGACCGAAATGCTACCGCCGCGGCGGGCCGCTCGCGGTGACGGACGCGAATGTGCTGGTCGGCAAGCTGATGCCGGATTTCTTTCCGAAGATTTTCGGACCCGAACAGAACCAGCCGCTCGACGCCGACGAGGTGAAGCGCGCCTTCACCGAACTGGCCAAGGAGGTCGGCGAAAAATCGCCAGAGGAGATCGCTGACGGCTTCATCAAGATCGCCGTGGAGAACATGGCGAACGCGATCAAGAAAATCTCGGTGCAGCGCGGCTATGACGTGACGCGCTACGCACTCAACTGCTTTGGCGGGGCCGGCGGCCAGCATGCCTGCCTGGTTGCCGACGCGCTCGGCATGACCGAGGTGCTGATCCATCCGTTCTCGTCACTGCTTTCAGCCTACGGCATGGGCCTCGCCGACATCCGCGCGACGCGGCAGCTCGCCATCGAAGAGACCCTCGGCGCCAAGTCGCTTGCGGCGATCAAGCGCGAAGGCACGCGGCTCGGCAAGGACGCCAAGGCCGAGGTCGCAGGTCAGGGCGTTCCGGCCGGCAGCATCAAGGTCATCGTCCGTGCCCACATCCGCTACGCCGGCACTGACACGGCGCTGATCGTCGAAGCCGGCACGCTCCCCAAGATGAAAGCCGCCTTCGAGAAGGCGCACAAATCGCGCTTCGGCTTCATTGACCGGACCAAGGAACTGGTCATCGAGGCCGTGTCGGTCGAAGCGGTCGGCGGCGGCGCCAAGTTCCGCGAGCGCAATCACAAGACGACGCGTGGCAAGCTCCCCTCGCCTGCGCGCAAGACGGAGTTCTTCTCCGGCGGCAAATGGCACAAGGCCGCGGTCTACACCCGCGACCAGCTTGCGCCGGGCCAGAAGGTCAACGGCCCGGCCATCGTCATAGAGCCGCACCAGACCGTGGTGGTCGAGGACGGCTGGCGCGCCGTGATCACCGCCAAGAACCACCTGGTGCTGGAGCGCTACGTGGCGCTCAAGCGCGCACAGGCGATCGGCACCAAGGCCGATCCGATCATGCTCGAGGTGTTCAACAACCTGTTCATGTCGATCGCCGAACAGATGGGCGTGTCGCTGCAGAACACCGCCTATTCGGTGAACATCAAGGAGCGGCTGGACTTCTCCTGCGCCGTGTTCGCGGCCGACGGCTCGCTGGTCGCCAACGCGCCGCACATGCCGGTGCATCTCGGCTCGATGGACCGCGCCGTCGAGACCATCATCCGCGAGAACAAGGGCCGTATCAAACCGGGCGACTCCTATCTGATCAACGCGCCGTACAACGGCGGTACGCACATCCCGGACCTTACGGTCTGCACGCCGGTGTTCGACAAGGCCAACAAGAAAATCCTGTTCTGGGTGGCGAGCCGCGGCCATCACGCCGACATCGGCGGCATCGCGCCGGGCTCGATGTCGCCGGTCGCGACCTCGATCGAAGAAGAAGGCATCTATATAGACAACTTCAAGCTGGTCGATCGCGGCCGCTTCTGTGAGAAGGAGCTCTACGAGCTTCTGACCAAGGCGAAGTATCCGGCGCGCAACCCGCTGCAGAACGTCAACGACCTCAAGGCGCAGATCGCGGCCAACGAGAAAGGCCTGCAAGAACTGCACAAGATGGTCGGCCTGTTCGGCCTCAACGTCGTGCACGCCTACATGAAGCACGTGCAGGACAATGCCGACGAGAGCGTGCGGCGTGTCATCGAGCGGCTGCACGACAGCGAGTTCAGCTACGAGGCCGACCAGGGCAACGTCGTCAAGGTCAAGATCACTGTCGACAAAAAGAAGAGAGAGGCGACGGTCGACTTCACCGGCACCTCGCCGCAGCAGGGCAACAACTTCAACGCGCCCGAGCCGGTGACGCGGGCCGCAATTCTCTATGTGTTCCGCGTCATGGTCGACGACGACATTCCGATGAATGCCGGATGCCTGCGCCCGATCAACATCAAGGTGCCTGACGGATCGATGTTGAAGCCGCATTATCCGGCGGCGGTCGTCGCCGGCAATGTCGAAGTGTCACAGATGGTGACCGATACGCTCCTTGGCGCGCTCGGCGCGATGTCTGGCGCGCAAGGCAGCATGAACAACGTCAATTTCGGCAACGACAAGTATCAGTATTACGAGACGATCTGCTCGGGCTCGCCGGCCGGTCCCGGATTTCCGGGCACCGACGCCGTGCACACGCATATGACCAACACGCGGCTCACCGATCCGGAGATTCTCGAATTCCGTTATCCTGTGCTGCTCGAAGACTTTCACATCCGCAAAGGCTCGGGCGGCAAGGGCAAATGGAACGCGGGCGACGGCATCATCCGCACCATGCGGTTCCTGGAGAAGATGGAATACACCATCCTCTCCGGTCACCGCCGCATCCGGCCGTTTGGTCTCGCCGGTGGCGAGGATGGCCAGATCGGCGAGAACTGGGTGCGTCGAAACGACGGCCGCATGGACCGTCTCAAGGGCGCCGACGCCACCGTCGTCGATGCCGGCGAAGCGATCATCATCCAGACGCCGACCGCAGGTGGTTACGGCAAGCCTGGTGGAGATTAGCCCCGCTGCATGTCGGACGGAAAAAACAAATATCAATCTCGGGAAAATCGAGCGCGGGTCCGGGACATTCTCATGCGCGAATGGGATCCGATTGGTGTTGCTGGCGTCCCCGAAGCGGCCGATGAATACGACGGCTACGTCGGCACCGTCTATGTGATGCTGATGGACCAACGCGCAGGCAAAGAGCGGATCGCTGCCTATCTTTTTGACGTCGCCACCAAACACATGGGAATATCCGCGCACGCTTCCGTTGCCGAACGCTCGGATAACGCCGCCGCGGTGTTGATCTCCATGCGCTCGGAATTCGAGACGCACTGACTCACCCGGACATAATCTGCCCGCTATCGCGCATGACCGCGGCAAACCATGACGAACCGCATGGCCGCTGCAACGCGCGGACGCTGGACAAGCCAAGCTCAGCACCGCACCGTCCTCCGACAAAAACAAGGGAGGATGGACATGCTGCGCAGGATCGCGATTGCCATCGCACTCGCACTGTTGCCCACCGCGCTTGCCCACGCGCAGAGCACCTGGCCCGACCGTCCCATCAAGCTCGTGGTGCATGTGGCCGCGGGCGGCGGCGTCGACCTGATGGCGCGTGTGCTGGCCGACAAACTCAGCCAGCAGATGTCGCAGCGGGTGCTGATCGAGAACATGGGCGGTGGCGGCGGCGCCATCGCGGCACGCACCGTCGCGAAGGCCGATCCCGACGGCTATACCTTCCTGTTTGTCGGACCGGGTCACGCTGCGGTGCCGTTCATGCACAAGCAGCCGCCTTACGATCCGATCAACGATTTCATACCCGTGTCGCTGGTCACGCAGTTTCCGCTGGTGGTGGTGATCAACCCGAACCTGCCGGCCAAGAACCTCGCCGAGTTCATCGCGCTGCTGAAGAAGGAGCCCGGCAAGCACACGTTCGGCTCGAGCGGCATCGGCGGCTCGTCCCACATTCCAGTCGAGATGCTGATGCACATGGCGAACGTGAAGATGACCCATGTGCCGTTTCGCGGGAACGGCCCCTCCTCCGCGGCGCTGATCGGCGGGCAGATCGACCTGATCATCGACGGGCTCGCGCCGCAACTCGGCAACATCGCCGAGAACCGCGTGCGCGTGCTCGGCGTGACCACCAAGGAGCGCACGCCGTTCCTGCCGGATGCGCCGGCGGTGTCCGAAACGCTGCCCGGCTATCAGTTTCCGATGTGGGTCGGGTTGTTCGCGCCGGCCAAGACACCGCGCGACATCGTCGAGCGGATGTCGGCCGAGATCGCCAAGGCGGTGCGCGATCCAACGACGAAGCAGCGCTACACCGAGGTCAAGGTCGACGCGGTCGGCTCGACGCCTGAGGAATTCGACAAATTCTTCCGCGAGCAGCTCAAGTTCAACGAAGACATCATCAAAAGAGCGAACATCCAGCAGGATTGAGTTATGCGAAGAAGCGACAACCGGATTCTCACCACCCATTGCGGCAGCCTGCCTCGCCCGCCCGAACTGTCCGACCTGCTGCTGCGACAGGAGGCCGGCGAACACATCGACGAAGCGGCGCTGCATCGCGGATGCGCCGACGCGGTCGCGAATGTGCTGAAGGCGCAGATCGCGGCGGGCATCGACGTGGTCAGCGACGGCGAGCAGCCGCGCGTCGGCTTCTCCATGTATGTGCCGCTGCGCATGGAAGGCTTCGGCGGAGAATCAACACGGCCTTCGCCGCGCGATCTCGACGACTTCCCGCTGTTCAGCGAACGGCTGCGGCAGAAGCGCGGCCGGAGGAACCGCATCGCCAATCCGCCCAAGGCGATCGGCGAGGTGCGCTATGTCGGCCTCGACGCGGCGCAGGCGGAGTTCGATCTGTTCAAGGGCGCGCTGGCTCGGTTGCCGCAAAAGCCTGCCGAGTCGTTCATGACGGCGGCCTCGCCCGGCATCATCGCGACCACGATGGTCAACGAGTATTACGACTCGTACGAGACTTACGTGTTCGCGCTGGCGCGCGAGTTGCGCAAGGAATACGAGGCGATCGTCAAGGCCGGCTTTCTGCTGCAGCTCGACGCGCCCGACTTCGGCCTCGAACGCGCACGGATGTTCAAGGACAAGACCGACAAGGAATTCCTGCGCGCCATGGAGCTCAACGTGGAGGCGATCAACCGCGCCACTGAAGGGCTGCCGCGCGAGAACATCCGCCTGCACATCTGCTGGGGCAACTGGGAAGGACCGCACACCCACGATTTCCCGCTGTCGGGTTTGTTGCCGATCCTCTATGGCGCCAAGGTCGGCGCACTCAGCATCGAGTTCGCCAATCCACGGCATCAGCACGAATACGAGGCACTGCGAAAGAATCCGCTGCCAGCCGATATGGTTCTCATCCCGGGCGTGATCGACACCACCACGAATTTCGTCGAGCATCCCGAGGTGGTCGCGAACCGGATCTGCGAAGCGGTGAAGACGGTCGGCGACCGCAGCCGCGTGATCGCCGGCACCGATTGCGGATTCGGCACGTCGGCCGGCAATGAAGCGGTCTCCCCCGACGTGGTGTGGGCCAAGCTCGCCGCTTGTCACGAGGGCGCCCACATCGCGAGCAAACGGCTTTGGAGTTAACGTCACCTCCGACAGCGGGAATATCCAGACACCGACGGCCGGAGGTTACGGGACACCACAACCATTCACTTCATCCACGTTGACTTCCCTTAGGGGTTGAATGACCATCTTCGCATTCGTGTCTCGTCGGGATGACACCGAGTCATGGCCAAGAAACGTCGGACGTCATCTCCTGCGCAACAACAACCTCCGACATCTCCGGCCAATGCGGGCACACCCCTAAGCAACGCAACCGCCGCTGGCGCACAGCCGACGGCTGGCGCGGATACACCGCCTTTGTTCGACAAAAGGAATCTCGACAACTCGCCGATCTCGCTGCCTTTGCTGGCGGAAATCGACAAGAATGCGCAAAACGACAAGGCATTCGCAGACGGTGCATCGGGCAAACTCGAAGCAATTTTCGACATCATCATCGACGTCAATCTCGAATACGCGGGCGGCCGCCGCGAGGCGCGAACCGTTCTCTGGAATCAGATTGAGCAACTGCCCGGTGTAACCAAGACAAGCGGCGCCGCCACGCCACCGGCTCAACCGGCTGCTCAACCGGCTCAACCGCCAAGCCCGCCGGACGATTCGCGGTTTCAGGGCATTCATGCCGCCAAGAGCATGTACAGCCAGCAATACCTGTTCGGCCGCCTGACCGCCCAAAACATCCGGGCCATTGTCAGAGATTGCGAAGAAAAGCGCCGCAAAGGCGGATCGAGCGCCTCACCGCTCTATCGCGTCTGGCTCGATCACGCGGTCCAGGTGTTCACCAACAAATCGATCAGCACGGTCAAAGCCGACGCCGCGCGCAACGCGTTCGGCACGCTGGGCAAGGATATCGTCTGGGCCGTTGCCGATACAGGAGTCGACGGCAAGCACCCGCATTTCAAGCTGTACGACAATCTCGGCCTGGACGCTCCGCTGGAGCATCGCGACTTCACGCCGGATTCGATCTCCCAGCCGCATTCGGCGGATCAGGCCTGCACCGACAAAATGGGGCATGGCACCCACGTCGCGGGCATCATTGCCGGCTACTTCACCACCCAAAGACCGACCGACAAGGATGGGAATCCGTTGACGGCGCCGCAGCGCATCGAGGCGCTGGTCCAGCGCCGCGACGAAAGCGGCAATCAGAATCCCGCCACGCTCAAAGACATAACGACCATGTCCGGCATGGCACCGGCCTGCAAGATCCTCAGCCTCAAGGTTCTGGACGACAGCGGCCGCGGCAATGCGAGCAATCTGATTGCGGCGCTCGAGTACATCCAGGAGCTGAACGGCGACGGCCGTCGCATCCGCATTCACGGCGTCAACCTCAGCGTCGGATACGACTTCGAGCCGAAATGGTTCGCCTGCGGTCAAAGCCCGTTGTGCATCGAGGTCAACCGGCTGGTGCGCTCCGGCGTCGTGGTCGTGGTTGCGGCTGGCAACACCGGCTATGGCCAGATCCAGTCAGCGGCCAAGGGACCGACACCCGCAGGCCTCGATCTGACCATCAACGATCCGGGCAACGCCGATCTCGCGATCACGGTCGGCTCCACGCACCGCGACATGCCGCATGTCTACGGCGTTTCGTATTTTTCCTCGAAGGGCCCGACCGGTGACGGCCGGCTGAAGCCCGATCTGGTGGCGCCGGGCGAGAAGATCATCTCGTGCGCGAGCGGCGACAGCGCCGAAGGCGCCGCCGAAGCCACAACGGACAACGCCATCGTTGCAAAATACAAGGAGGACAGCGGCACCAGCATGGCAGCGCCGCATGTTTCAGGCGTGATTGCGGCATTTCTGTCCGCACGGCGCGAATTCGTCGGCCAGCCTGAGGCCGTGAAGGACATTTTTCTTTCAACCGCGACCGATCTCAAACGCGCCGTGTATTTCCAGGGCAAGGGACTGGTCGACCTGATGCGAGCGATTCAATCCGTGTAAGGAGGTTTTCAAATGGACGCCATTGCCGGAATTCCATTTTTTCCCCTCGAAATCGACAAGACCGGAAAGGTTTTCAATTCCTCGCAAGTCGATGCGATTGTCGCGGCCGTCTCGCAAAGCGGCCCCGGCAAGCTGACCGATCTGTTCGTTGTCTCTCATGGCTGGAACAACGACATGGCGGACGCCCGCCAGCTCTATGACGGCCTGTTTGGAAACGTGGCCGGTCTTCTGCAGAACCGCGCGCCCGCGGCGCGCAAGTTCGCCATCGTCGGCGTGTTCTGGCCGTCAAAGAAGTTCACCGATGCAGAGCTGATCCCTGCCGGCGGCGCCGCAAGCCTCGGCATGGCAGCCGGCGGCGGCGCGGGCGCCGATCTGCCGGCGTCCGCCGTGAAAGCCAAGCTCGACAGCCTTCAGGGCGTCTTCGACAAGAGCGACCCGGCAGCGTTTGCCAAGGCCAAGCAGCTTGTCGACCAACTCGACAACAGCACCCAGGCTCAACGGGATTTCGTCGATCTCATTCGCGGGATGCTGCCCGCGCATCCTCAGGACAAGACCGACGATGCCAGTGACAAATTCCTAAGCATGAAAGGCGACGACCTGCTGGATAAGTTCCGCCTGGCCGTCATCCCGACGGCGCAGCCGGCCGGCGACAGCGGAGGGGTCGCCGCGCTCGGAGACCTGGACGCGCAAGGCCAGGCGGCGGGCTTCGGCGATTTGTTCTCCGGCATCAAGGCCGCCGCGAACCGCCTGCTGAACTTCTCGACCTACTATCAGATGAAGGAGCGCGCCGGTTTGGTCGGCAACGGTCTCAACGGCGCCCTGCAAAGCATCCGCAATGCCCGCACCGACCTGGCGCTGCATCTCATCGGGCACAGCTTCGGCGCGCGCGTGGTCACGGCGGCCGTCGATGGCGCCGCGGCGCTCAAACCCAAGAGCCTCACGCTGCTGCAGGGCGCGTTCTCGCACAACGGCTTCACCGGGCATTTCGACGGCACTCATGACGGCTTCTTCCGCAAGGTGATGTCCGCAACCAAAGTCGCGGGCCCGATCGCCGTTACCCACACCGTCAATGACAAGGCGGTCGGGCTGGCCTATCCGCTGGCGTCGCGCATCTCCGGCGACAATGCCAGCGCGTTCGGCGACGAGAACGACGTGTTCGGCGGCCTCGGGCGCAATGGCGCCGTCAAGCTGCAGACGAACGAGCACATCGACGGCCGGCTGCTTGCGACGAACGGCCAGTATCAATTCACGTCCGGCAAGATTCACAACTTCAATGCGGACCAGTTCATCTCCGGGCACAGCGACATCACCGGCCAGCAGGTGGCCAATCTCGTCGTCGCCGCTGCCGGCGTCTGACGCTGCTCAGTGCCCGCCGCTCCCCGCGGCGGGCGCGGCCGCCGGACGCTTCATCATCATGCCGAAGGCGGCAAGCACGACGAACAGCACCGTCAGCATCAGGAACACGTCGGCGAAGCTCAGGACCTCAGCCTGCTGCCGCGTGATCAGCATCATCTCTTTCAGCGCCATCGACTGCGCGCTCGAGCCGAAGTCGTGAAACCGCGCCGTGAGGTTTGCCAGCATGTCGGTCGCCGGTCCTCGCGACCAGTTGGTCGAGTCGTGCAGCCGCGCCAGATGCAGATCCCAGCGCTTGTTGAGCATCGTGGTCAGCACCGCGAGCCCGATCGCACCGCCGAGATTGCGCATCAGGTTGAACAGGCCCGACGCGTTCTTGATGCGCTCCGGCGCGAGCGTGCCGAGCGCCACATTGGTCACCGGCACGATCGAGGCCATCAGGCCGATGCCGCGGAACACCTGCGGCCAGAACAGCTCCCAGAAGTCCCAATCCTTGGTGACGTAGTGCATCTGGAAGGTGCCGAGCGCGAACATCAGGAACCCGCCGATCAGGAGAAAGCGCGGATCGTATTTCGCGGCGAGCCGCCCGACGATCGGAGCCACCATGAACATGGTGAGGCCTGAGACGAACAGCGTCTCGCCGATCATCAGCGAGTTGTAGCCGCGGATCGCCGCGAGATAGACCGGATAGAGGTAGGTCAGGCCGTAGAGGCCGATGCCCAGCACAAACGAGAACAGGCTGCCGACCGCGAAATTGCGATCCGTGAACGCGCGCAGATCGACGATCGGCTGCTTCGCCGTGAGGACGCGCCAGAAGAAGGCGATGGCCGACAGCGCCGAGACGATGGCCGCATAGAAGACCGCGTCCTCCTGGAACCAGTCCTTGCGCGGCCCCTCCTCCAGCACGTATTCGAGCGTGCCAAGGAAACCCGCCATCGTGATCAGGCCGATCCAGTCGAAGTAGTCGAGCAGGCCGTAGTCCGGCTTGTCGAAGTCGATCAGCACCAGCGCCGCGACCGTCACCACGATGCCCGGCACGACGTTGATGAAGAACAGCCAGTGCCACGACAGCGCGTCGGTCAGATAGCCGCCGACCGTAGGCCCGATGGTCGGCGCGAGCGTCGCGACGAGGCCGACCAGCGGCACGATCGTGGCCTGCTTCGACTTCGGGAACATGGTGTAGATGCCGGCGAACACGGTCGGCACCATGCCGCCGCCGATGAAGCCCTGCAGGGCGCGCCAGACGATCATGCTGTTGATGTCGGTGGCAAAGCCGCAGGCGAAGCTCGCTGCCGTGAAGCCGGCAGCCGACACCGCGAACAGCGTCCGCGTGCCGAGCGCGCGGGCGAGGAAGCCTGACAGCGGGATCGAGATCACCTCGGCGACCAGATAAGAGGTCTGCACCCACGGAATTTCATCGCCCGAGGCCGCAAGACCCGCCTGGATCTCGTTGAGCGACGCCGACACGATCTGGATGTCGAGGAACGCCATGAACATGCCGAAACACATCGCGATGAAGGCGAGCATCCTTCTCGGATCGATGCGGTCGGCATTTGCGGCACTGACTTGAGCGTCCATGACACGCTCCTGAAATTGACGAGTGAATTCAGTTCGTCGCGGTGCGGGTCTGCGGCGCGAGCGAAGCGACCGCGCCAGGCTTGGTGTTGATGTCGACGATCACCGACATGCCGGGGCGCAACTCGTTGCGGCCCGCGACGGCGGCCGGCACGCGGACGCGCACCGGAACGCGCTGCACGATCTTGGTGAAGTTGCCGGTGGCGTTGTCGGGCGGCAGTAGCGAGAACACTGCGCCCGAGGCCGGCGCCACGCTCTGCACCACGCCTTCGATCTTCTGGCCGGGCAGCGCGTCGACCTTGATCGACACCGGCTGGCCGGGGCGCAGCCGTCCGAGCTGCGTCTCCTTGAAGTTCGCGTCGATATAGACGTCGGAGAGCGGCACCAGCGCGGCGATCCGCTGTCCGGTCTGCACGAAATCGCCGGGCTGCACCGCGCGGTTGCCGATCACGCCGTCGACCGGCGCTTTGATTTCGGTGAAGCTCAGATCGCGCTCCGCTTTGGCGAGCGCCGTCTTGAGCTCGGCGAGCGTGCCTGAGGCCTCGCGCTTCTGCGCCTCGAGCACGGCGACGTTGGCGACTGCGCCCTCGATGGCAGCATCGGCGCTTTTCACTGATGCCACCGCCTGATCGCGGTTGGCGATCGCCTGCTCCAGGGTCTGCTTGCTGGCGAAGTCCTTGCCGTTCAGCGCCTGCTGGCGCTCGTATTCGGATTGCATCCGGACCTGCGCGGCCTTGGCGGAGACGAGCTGCGCCCTGGCCTGCTCGACCACCGCCTGCTGCGCCGTGATCTGGCGGTCGAAGCGCTCGACGGTGGCCTGCTGCGTCGTGACCTTGTCGCGCGCGGAGTCGACCGCGAGCTTGTAGTCGCCGTCGTCGATCCGGGCGATCACCTCGCCGGCGCGCACCGGCGTGTTGTCGTCGAAGGCGAGTTCGGAAACATAGCCCGACACCTTGGCGCCGAGCGTGGTGTTGTTGGCCCGCACATAAGCGTCATCGGTCGACACCTGGAAGCGTCCGACGGTCACGTAGTTGGTGCCGAACCACGCGGCCGCGGCGAGCGCCAAGGCGGCCGCGCCGCCAAGCAGAAGCTTCCGCTTGGCCTTGATGCCACTAGCCGCCTTGGCCTCCGTCGGTGTGGTGTCGGCCTGCGGCGCCGCTTCAGGGGATGGCCCCTTCAGCTCGGCGAGCTGTCCATCGGCAGGAACAACGCTCAGACTTGAGGCCTCTCGGCTTTTGCGCTGCAACATGACCGCCTCCACATGTGACCGAACCGTTCGGTCAATGTGGAAATACGCCCGCCCTCAGGAGAAGTCAATATGACCGAACCGTTCGGTCATTGCCTTTTCGCACAGCCTGCGCCATATGAAGGGCAAGGCTCGAAACCACCCCGAATCGGGCGGTCCCGGCCCAAAAGGCCCCAATCACGAGCCAAGCTCGGGAGAGATGCCATGAATGCTGCAGCGATTGCCGTCCTGGATCGGCCGCCGGAAACCGGCGAAGACAGCGCCAAGCGTCGTCAGATCGTCGAAGGCGCGCGCCAGATGTTTCTGTCCCACGGCTTCGATGCCGCCAGCATGGCAGACATCGCCAAAGCGGCCGGCGTCTCCAAGGGCACTCTCTATGTCTACTTCAAGGACAAGGAGGAGTTGTTCCGCGCCATTGTCCTATTGGAGTGTGCCTCCCAGGCGGAGGGCATCTTCGACCTCGACCATAACGACCATGACGTCGCCGGCGTCCTCACCCGCCTCGGAAACGCCTATGTCAGCTTCCTCTGCAGGCCGGAAAAAGCCTCCGCGTTGCGGACGGTGATCGCGATCGCCGACCGGATGCCATCGATCGGCCAGGTGTTCTATGAGACCGGTCCGTCAAAAGGCATCGCCAAGCTTGCTGCCTATCTCAAAGCCCAGACCGAGGCCGGCGTGCTCACTGTTGACGATTATGAGGTTGCGGCCTCGCAGTTCATGGAGAGCGGTCACGGCACGCTGTTCAAGCCGGTGCTGTTCAACTTCGCCCCTCCCCCGAGTCCCGAGCGGGTGAAACACGTCGTCGACATCGCGGTGCGCATGTTCATGGCGGCTTACGGCGCGAAGTAACCGCGGCCACGCTCTTCAAAAGAAAATGGCCGGGCCTTGCGGCCCGGCCGGCGCGTCGCCTGAACGCACCTTGATCAGTTAGCTGGTCTGCTGAATGCCCGAGAGCAGCCAGTGGCCGCCGCGGGTGCGCCGGAACGTCCACAGCTCTTTGGCTTCCGACGGAAGCTGTTCGATCAGCTTGCCGTCGTCGCGCGCAACGATGCGGTCCTTGAGCGAGTAGCGCATCGACACGGTGGCGTATTCATCGCTGCCCTCGCGCCAGGCTTCCGACAGGTCGCCCTGCAGCAGCTTCACGTCGCTGATCTGGTTCACGTCGCCATTGCTGGCGTTGTGCGCCATCTCGTCGGAGTAATAGGACAGCATCTCCGGCGTCACACGCGAGCGCAGCGCGGAGAGATCCTCGCGGCCGTAGGCCGTCTGGATGTCGCCGAGCATCTTCTCGAACGTGTTGAAGTCGTCGGGCTGCAATTCGATCGGCTGGCCCTGTGGCGCTTCGTTCGCCTGCGAGCCGCCGCCGAACAGACCGCCCAGCATCGACTGCTGCTGCGGACGGCCATCGCCGCCGTTCAGGCCCTGACGATACGACGGGCCGCCTGCGGTCGCGGGCTCGTTGCGGCGCTGCCACCAGGCCCAGGCCAAGCGGGCGACAATCACCACAAGGATGATCTGGAAGAGAAGGCCGATGAACGAGGCGAAGCCGCCCATGCCGCCGAGGAAGCCGTGGCCGAACAGCATGCCGAACAGGCCGGCACCGAGGAAGCCCGCGGCCAAGCCGCCGAGCATTCCACCGCCAAACATGCCGCCGAACAGGCCGGGACGCGGCGCGGTGGCCGGGGTACCGGGGCGAGCGGCCGACGGCTGCGTCATGGTGCGATCCATCGGACGCGCCGCGTTTGGTGCCGTCGCAGTCGGCGCTGGCGCCGAGTAGGTGCGGCTGCCACGGCTGCCGAAACTCGACGACGGCCGCGCATCCGCGGTGACGACGGTGAAAGACAGTGCGGCGAACATCGCCGCGAGAGCTAACAACCGGCGGGAGTTGCGAAACATGGGTCGTCCCTCTTGATGAGCCGATAATCGGCTTCTATCGACGCATTATATCGTGAGGGAAATGGCATTGGGGTAGAGGCGCAGCATAGTGCCGCAGCGTCATTAATGCCTTGGTTTCCCTCGCTTTATTGCACTGCAATATCACGAAACTCTGGATTGATGGAGTTTCCGATGCTGGTGAGGCAGGCCCGATAGGCCGGCAGCACCTCGGCCACCCCGTTCAATGGCAAACGCACAATCGTGCCTTCGGTTCGGATCTCAACATACGTTTGTGCTGCGAACCCCATCACCTTTCGGGCGTCAGTGCCCAGGTCGATGTCGATCAAATCCCTGCCATGCACGGCCGCGGCCGGCTTGAACTCGGCGCCATCGCCGGTCACGAGCGTCACGGCGATGTCGCGCGCACCCGAGAACGACCAGTCTGCGGCGCGCACGCGAAGCAGCACGATCTCCCGGTCGGCCGCGATCATGAACTGCGGCTTGCCGGGCTGCGGGTTCGATGCCTCCGAGCGCGGCCCCATGATGCAATGGCTCACGTGCTGCTCGCCGCCACGGACTGCGATCCAGGTGCCGGACGCAGTGTCGAGCTTGCGAACCGGCGCGCCGGATTGAGCGGCGACGTCGGTCACCGCGGCGGTTGCGGCGATGGCGGCCACGGCAAGGAGAACGGTGCGGATCATGGTTAACTCCCCTGATACGCATCAGACGTCCGGACGGCCCGCCGGGTTCAGGCGACCGATACAGGCGATACATTTTTCATGAAACGGCGGACGGATGACCGATGAAGCCGGCCAGCCCCGCTCGTTGACGCCGCTAGTTGACCTGGTGCCGCTTGGCGGTCCAGTCGATCGCGGGCCGCGGGCCCGGCTCCTCGACCCAGTCGTTATCATCCGCAGCCGGGTTGTTCGGCGCCGGATGCCGCGCAACCGAGCCGGTGACACCTGGATCGCGGCGATCGCCACGCCAGGCGAACGGATCGCTGGCCTGATCGGTCGGCGGATCGTAGCGCCGTGTCGGAGGCGCCTCGTACACACGCCGCGATGCGTACACGGGATTCTGCCGCGCCCGCGCTGCCACGACATCGCCGTCGACCGCGCCCGGCTGGCAGATGCGCCGGCCGCTCGCGCGCCGCATCAGATCGACATGGATGTGGTCATAGTGGAAGGCGTTGGAGCCCGGCGCCAGCACGGTGGTGAACTGATCGCACGCCGCGCCCTGCACATCGCGCAGAAAGCCCTGCTCTTCCGGCGAGCCTTTCCAGCCGTCCTTGACGGTGATGCGCCGGCCGTCGGCGAGCACGAAGGCCGCAACGTCGAGCGCGTTGCCGAAGGCGTGCTCCGAGATCTTCGCGCCCGGCTGGCCATTCATGCCGCGGCACGAATAGGCGGAGATCTGCTTGATCTCGGCGACCGGCTGGCGAAACCATTTGTTGGCCGCGGGCTGCACCGAATTCGCGATCCAGTGATCAAGCGCTGACACGATCGGACATGCGAGCGTTGCGGCAGGCTTCACCTCAACCGGTTGCGAAGCCGCGACCTGCTGCGGCCGTGGCGGACCAAGCGGCGGGAGTGGACGCGACGGCTGCGACCGCACGGTCGGCGGCGCGCCGGGCTGCGCGTAGTCGGGCAGTTCCTCTTCGGCCTCCGGCGGAGGCGGCGGCGCCTGACGGTATTGCGGCTGGCTGTAGGTCTGCTGCGGCGGCGGATTGTATGAGGGCTGCTGCTGATAGCCGGGCTGCACGCGCTGCCAGTCCGATGGCGCGCGCAAGTTCGAAGGCGGCGCGCCGAGCTGCTGATAGCCGCCCTGCTGCGCGCTGCCCGGCGCTTCGATCGACATCGGCGCGCCCGGCGGCGATGGCTGGGCGTCGTAAGACTGCCGCGAGATCGGCCAGCGCGGTTGCGCGGCTTGCGGTGCACCGGGGATCGCACCGGGCGGCCGTACCGCCTCGTCGAGATAGCCCATCGCAGAGCTTTCTCCGAGCGCCGAGATCTTGAGCGGGAAATCCGCGCCGCACATGCCGGGTCCGTCGATCGGCGAGATGCGGACGACGCCCGGGCCTTCGCGCACGGTTCCGGAGTTCAGGCAGGCGAGCTCGGCTTCCTTGCGCCAGGGGGCGCGCTGCTCGTAGCTGAAAAAACTCCGGCCGCAGCCCGCAAGCGCGACCAGAATGATGCTGCCAGCAAGAATCCAACTCACGCCACGCGACATGGGCCGACAATGTGAGCAATTCCCTTAAGGACCCATTAGCGATGCCGGAAAGATCATGGTGAACGATCGGTTGACGCGGCCTTGATCCGCGGAAGCTTTTCGGGTGAAAACCTCCATCGGCGGGGCAGATTGCGCCTCGGGGGAACTCTGATGGACGGCAAGGCGCGGTTTATCCTGGTGACCACCATGACGTCGGTCATGGTTCTGATGGTCACGCTGGTTGCCACTCTCCTCAACATCGGCCTGCGGCACGATTTTCTATTCCAGTGGATCAAGGCCTACCTGATCGGCTGGCCGATCGCGGCCGTCACCGGTTATTTCTTCATGCCAGCCGCACGACGCGTCACGACGCGGGTCGTGAGCCTGATCGACGGCACCGCCTGATGCTCTCCGCACTCGACTTCGCCCGCCGCGTCGAAAGCGGCGAACTGACACCCGCGCGGATGCTGGAGATCTGCGCCGAGGCCATCGCCAAGCGTGAGGCCGAAGTCGGCGCTTTCGTCACGCTCGATCTCGACGGCGCCCGCAAGGTCGCGCAGTCCGAGACGCTGACGAGCAAACCGCTGCGCGGCATTCCGGTGGCGCTGAAAGACATCTTCGACACCTCCGACATGCCGACCGAGTACGGCTCGAAGCTCTATGCCAACTACAAGCCGAAAGCCGATGCATCGCTGGTGGCGCTGACGCGGCGCTTCGGCGGCATCATTCTTGGCAAGACCGTCACCACCGAATTCGCCCATTCCGATCCGGGCAAGACTCGCAACCCGCACAATCTCGCTTACACGCCGGGCGGCTCGTCGTCGGGCTCCGCCGCGGCGGTCGCGGCGGGCTTCATCCCGATTGCGACCGGCAGCCAGACCGGCGGCTCGGTGATCCGGCCCGCGAGCTACTGCGGCGTTGCGGGTTACAAGCCGTCCTACCGGATGCTGCCGACGATCGGCATGAAATGCGTGTCCTGGCATCTCGACACTGCGGGCTTGTTCGGAGCCTCGGTCGCCGACGTGGCCTTTGCGGCGGCGGTGATGGGCGAGCGCGATCTGCGCATCGATCAGCGCACACCGGTGACGCCACGGATCGGCGTGCTGCGACATCAACCGTGGCCGGCAGCGTCGGACGAAATGGCAGCCGCGCTCGATGCGGCGGCGCGGGCCGCCTCCTCGGCCATGGCCCGCGTCAAGGATGTGCTGCTGCCGCCGGTGCTCGCGGCCGCATTCCGGGCGCATGGCACCATTCACAGTTACGAGGCCGCACGCTCGCTCGCCGCCGAATACGACCGCGCCAATGAGCTCAAAGGCACGGGCAAGAATGCGATCGATCCGATCGGCAAGGGCACCCGCGAACTGATCGAACAGGGCATGAAGGTCACGGCCGAGGCCTATGACGATGCCCGGCGCACCTCGCATCAGGCCCGCAAGGCCATCAACGACCTGATGACCGACTTCGACGTGATCCTGTCGCCGTCAGCGCCCGGCGCGCCGCCCAAGGGACTGACCTCGACGGGCAACTCGACCTTCAACCGGCTCTGGACCCTGATGGGCACGCCCTGCGTGAACGTGCCGGGCCTCACCGATAACAATGGACTGCCGCTCGGCATCCAGGTGATCGGCCGGTTCGGTGCTGACCGGGCGACGCTCGAGGCGGCTTCGTTTGTCGAGTCGGCGATCGCCCGACGCAGCCAGCCCGCGTAGCCCGATACTCCAGGCAGGTTGTATTATTCCTGACCCTATTCTGACGCGAGCGGCATAGCCGCAGATTATTCGCTATGCCACGGATGAATACATATTCAACTTCAGATACTTGATCCTATTTCGGACCGCTCGGAACGGTACTGCAATGCAGTATGTTTGTCATTTGGAGCCCGCTGGGCGCCTGGGTAGACTCACTCCCAGTTCAACCGAGGAGGTCGATGGTGGACTTGGCTTTGCGACTGAACGTGCTCGCCGTTTGCGCAGCGATCGCTTTCGTCGGCGCCATCCTGATCATGTTCTGAGTTGAGGTCGGACGGTTCGCTCAAGACCAATCCGTAATAAAGCGGCATAAGGTGCACACCGGAGGGCTTCACCCTCCGGTGTTTCGTTTTGCGAGACCTCTTAAGCGGCTGTCTTATTTTGGGTCAGGCCGCGGCGTCGCGAGCCACGGCGTTCGGATTGTAGTTGAGGACCGGCGCAAGCCAGCGCTCGGCCTCGGTAAGGCTCCAGCCCTTCCGCTTGGCGTAGTCCTCGACCTGATCGCGCTCGATCTTGCCGACACCGAAGTAGTGACTGTCGGGGTGGCCGAAGTAGAGCCCTGAGACCGACGCGCCCGGCCACATCGCAAAGCTCTCGGTGAGCTTCACCCCGATCCGCTCGCCGTCGAGCAGCTCGAACAGCGTGCCCTTCTCGGTGTGATCGGGCTGCGCCGGATAGCCCGGCGCAGGCCGGATGCCGCGGTACTTCTCGGCGATCAGATCGGCATTGCTCAGCGCCTCGTCCGCAGCGTACCCCCAGAATTCGGTGCGCACCCGCTGGTGCAGCCGCTCGGCGAAGGATTCGGCGAGCCGATCGGCCAGCGCCTTGACCATGATCGACGAGTAGTCGTCGTTGGCGTTCTTGAAACGGTCGGCGACCGCATCCTCGCCGATGCCGGCTGTGACGATGAAGCCGCCGACATAGTCCTCGTGGCCCTTCGGCGCGACGAAATCGGCCAGCGCCACATTGGCCCGGCCTTCACGGCGCGTGAGCTGCTGGCGCAGCGTGTGCAGCGTCGCGAGCGGCGCGCCGCGCGTCTCGTCGGCGAACACCGTGATGTCGTCGCCGGCGCCATTGGCCGGCCAGAAGCCCAGCACGGCGGCGGCCTTGAACCAGCGCTTGTCGACGATCTCCTTCAGCATCTTCTGCGCGTCGTCGAAAAGCGGACGCGCCGCCGCGCCGACGATCTTGTCGTCGAGGATCGCCGGGAACTTGCCGGCGAGCTCCCAGGTCGAGAAGAACGGCGACCAGTCGATCGTGGCGATCAGCTCCTCGATCGAATAGTCCTCGATCACGCGCGTGCCGAGGAACTGCGGCTTCACCGCCTTGAACGCGCCCCAGTCCGGCTTGAAGGCGTTGCCGCGCGCGGCCGCGAGCGTGAGCCGCTGCTTGTCCTCCTGAGCCCGCGCATGGGTCGTCGCGATGCGGGCGTATTCCTCGCGCACCTCGCCGACATATTTCGGACGGCTGTCGCGGCCCATCAGCGCGCCGGCGACGCCCACCGCACGGCTCGCGTCCGTGACATAGACGGCCTGGCCGCGGCGGTAGTTCGGATGCACCTTCACCGCGGTGTGCACGCGGCTCGTGGTGGCGCCGCCGATCAGGAGCGGCAGGTCAAAGTTTTGCCGCTCCATCTCGGCCGCGACATGACACATCTCGTCGAGCGACGGCGTGATCAGCCCGGACAGGCCGATGATGTCGCAATTCTCTTTCTTGGCGGTCTCGAGGATCTTCGCGGCCGGCACCATGACGCCGAGGTCGATCACCTCGTAGTTGTTACACTGGAGCACGACACCGACGATGTTCTTGCCGATGTCGTGGACGTCGCCCTTCACGGTCGCCATCAGAATCTTGCCCGCGGAACTCCGGCCGGTGCCGCCGCGTTCGGCCTTTTCCTTTTCCATGAACGGCATCAGATGCGCGACCGCCTGCTTCATGACGCGCGCCGACTTCACCACCTGCGGCAGGAACATCTTGCCCGAGCCGAACAGGTCGCCGACCACGTTCATGCCGGCCATCAGCGGGCCCTCGATCACCGACAGCGGCCGGTCGGCGACAAGCCGCGCCTCCTCGGTGTCCTGATCGATGAAGTCGGTGATGCCGTGCACCAGCGCGTGCGACAGCCGCTTCTCGACCGGCCATTCGCGCCAGGCGAGATCGGCCTGCTCCTTCTCCTTGCCGGCGGCGCCGCGGAAACGGCCGGCGATCGCCAGCAGCCGCTCGGCCGCGTCGGGCCGCCGGTTGAGCACAACGTCCTCGCAGGTCTCGCGAAGCTCCGGATCGAGATCGTCATAGACCGCCATCTGGCCGGCGTTGACGATGCCCATGTCCATGCCGGCCTTGATGGCGTGATAGAGGAACACCGAGTGCATGGCCTCGCGCACCGGCTCGTTGCCGCGGAACGCAAACGACAGATTCGACACGCCGCCCGACACGTGGCTGCAGGCGCAGGTCTGGCGGATGCGCCGCGTGCCCTCGATGAAGGCCACGCCGTAGCCGTTGTGCTCCTCCATGCCGGTCGCGATCGCGAAGATGTTCGGATCGAAGATGATGTCCTGCGGCGGGAAGCCGACCTCGTTGACCAGGATGTTGTAGGCGCGGCCGCAGATCGCGACCTTGCGCTCCATGGTGTCGGCCTGGCCCTGCTCATCGAAGGCCATCACCACCACGGCCGCGCCGTAGCGGCGCACGCGCTCGGCATGCTTGATGAACTCCGCCTCGCCCTCTTTCAGCGAGATCGAGTTCACCACCGGCTTGCCCTGGATGCATTTCAGGCCGGTCTCGATCACCGAGAACTTCGACGAGTCGACCATCACGGGCACGCGGGCGATGTCGGGCTCCGCGGCGATCAGATTGAGGAAGGTCTTCATCGCCTCCGCGGAGTCGAGCAGGCCCTCGTCCATGTTGACGTCGATGATCTGGGCTCCGTTCTCGACCTGGTCGCGCGCCACCGCCAGCGCCGCGGTGTAGTCGCCGGCCGTGATGAGCTTCCGGAATTTCGCCGAGCCGGTGACGTTGGTGCGCTCGCCGACGTTCACGAACGGAATTTCCGGCGTGAGCGTAAAGGGCTCGAGGCCCGACAACCGCAGGAACGGCTTCGCCTCCGGCACCTTGCGCGGCGGGCTCTTGCGCACCGCTTCGGCAATGGCGCTGATGTGCTCCGGCGTGGTGCCGCAGCAGCCGCCGACGATGTTGATCAAGCCGGTTGCGGCAAACTCGCCGAGATTGCGCGCCATGTCGTCCGGCGTTTCGTGATAGTGCCCGAACTCGTTCGGCAGGCCGGCATTCGGATAGGCGCAGATCAGCGTGTCGCAGACCCGCGACATGTCGGCGATATGCGCGCGCATCTCCTCGGCGCCGAGCGCGCAGTTCAATCCGACCGAAAGCGGAGCCGCGTGCCGCACCGCGTTCCAGAACGCTTCCGGCGTCTGGCCGGACAGCAGGCGCCCGGAGCGGTCGGTGATGGTGCCTGAAATCATCACCGGCACGTCGATGCCGCGCGTCGCGCATTCGTCCATGATGGCGAAGATCGCGGCCTTGGCGTTGAGCGTATCGAAGATGGTCTCGATCAGCAGGACATCGGCGCCGCCCGAGAGCAAGCCCCGCACCTGCTCGCCATAGGCCTTGCGCAGATCATCGAACGTCACCGCTCGATAGCCCGGATTGGCGACGTCCGGCGAGATCGAAGCGGTGCGGTTGGTCGGACCAAGCGCGCCAGCGACGAAGCGCGGCCTGCCGTCTTCTTCGGCCGCCTTCGTCGCGGCCTCACGTGCGAGCCGCGCGCCCTCGACGTTCAGCTCGTAGCTGATATCCGACATGCCGTAGTCGGCCTGCGCGATCGTGGTCGACGAAAACGTGTTGGTCGAGACGATATCGGCGCCGGCCTTGTAATAAGCGTAGTGAATGTCGCGAATCGAACTCGGCCGCGTCAGATTGAGCAGATCGTTGTTGCCGCGCACCTCGCGATTCCACGCGTCAAAACGCGCACCGCGATAGCCTTCCTCATCCAGCCCCAGCGACTGGATCATGGTGCCCATGGCGCCATCGAGCACCAGGATGCGCTCGGATGCGAGCGACTGGATCAGCTTGCGAGTCTTACCAGCGGATAACTTGGTCATTGCACGAGCCACTTGCTCAGGTCTGTTCCCTCTCCCCTTCGGGGAGAGGGCTAGGGTGAGGGGGAGGGGGAACAGGTCTCAATGTGTTCAGAATGCTTTCCAGAACGCCGTCCATGTTCTGGAGTACGTCGTTGTTCCAAAAGCGAAGGACAAGATAGCCTTGCGCTTCGAGAGCAGCAGTCCTCTCAGCATCCCGATCTTGTTGCGTGGCATGCTGGCCGCCATCGAGTTCAAGGATTAAACGCGCAGACTCGCAGCAGAAGTCCGCGATGTAGTGACCGATTGTGACCTGCCTGCGAAATTTCAAACCATTCAAACGGCGGTCGCGCAACCGGAACCAAAGCTTACGCTCGGCGTCGGTTTGATCGCGCCTCAGTCGTCGAACTGTGGATACAATTGGCACCGTACACCCTCACCCGCCCGCGCTTCGCGCGGGCACCCTCGCCCCCTGGGAGAGGGAAGAAAGCGGCACTTCCGCCCGAGCAGGCCGCAGCCCCAGCAGATGACAGATCGCGTACACAAGATCGGCGCGGTTCATGGTGTAAAAATGAAAATCGGTGACGCCGCGGTCGACGAGATCGAGCACCTGTTCGGCGGCGACGGCCGCGGCGATCAGCTTGCGGGTCGCGACATCATCGTCGAGGCCGTCGAAGCGCTCGGCGAGCCAGCGCGGCACGCTCGTGCCGCAGCGCTCGGCAAAGCTTTTCATCTGCTTGAAGTTCTGCACCGGCAGGATGCCCGGCACGATCGGGATGTCGATGCCGCGCGCCCGCACCTTGTCGAGATAATCGAAATAGCGGTCGTTCTCGAAGAAAAATTGAGTCATCGCTCGTGTCGCGCCGGCATCGACCTTGGCCTGCAGCATGTCGATGTCGGCCTGCACGCTCGGGCTGTCCGGATGCTTTTCTGGGTAGGCCGAAACCGACACTTCGAGGTCGGCGATCCGCTTGATGCCGGATACGAGATCGGCCGCGTGCTGATAGCCACCCGGATGCGGCGCGTATTTGGCGCCGATGCCGCTGGTCGGATCGCCGCGCAACGCCACGATGTGGCGCACGCCTGCATCGCGATAGGCCTGGATCACGTTGTCGATTTCATCCTTGGTCGCGGCGACACAGGTCAGATGCGCGGCCGGCGTCAGCGCCGTCTCGTTGACGATGCGCTTCACGGTCGAATGGGTGCGCTCGCGCGTCGAGCCGCCTGCCCCATACGTCACCGAGACGAAGTTCGGGCTGAGCGGCGCGAGACGACCGATCGCCTCCCAGAGGCTCTTCTCCATCTCCTCGGACTTGGGCGGAAAGAACTCGAACGAAACCCGGATCGGCGCAGCCATCACGCCACCTCTCGTACATTGCTGTTGGCCAACTGAACGCGCGGATCGCGCGCGAGCCAGAGCGAGACCGCGACCTTGCCGTCGGAGCCGGGCTCCGGCGCAAGGCTGCGATGCATGGTCATGTCGAGACCGGCCGCGCTCATCCATTGCGCCACGGTCTCAGGCGCAAAGCCCAGACGGCGATGCGCGTGCTCCTCGCGCAGGAATTCCAGATCGTGCGGCGCGAAGTCGATCACCAGGAGCCGGCCTGACGGCGCGAGCACGCGTGCGGCCTCGCGGATCGCGCGGGCGCCGTCGTCGAGGAAGTGCAGCACCTGGTGGATGATGACGACCTCGAAAGAGCCTGCCGGCACCGCTAGATCGTAGATGTCGCCCTGCCGCACGCTGCAATGGCGCAAGCCCGCCCGCTCGATGCGCGCGCGTGCAAGGAGCAGCATGTCGAGCGACAGATCGATGCCGAGGCCGCGTTCGAGCTGCCCCCCGAACATTTCGAGGATGCGGCCGGTGCCCGTGCCGAGATCAAGCAGCGAGCGGAACGGCCGGTCGGCAAGTGCATCGCAGATCGCCTGCTCCACTGCTTCATCCGGCACGTGGAGCTTGCGGATGCGATCCCATTCGGCGGCGTGGGCCCGGAAGTAATCCTGCGCGGCGGCGGCGCGTGCGGCACGGACCGCCGACAGCCGGTCGCGGTCGCGGTCGATGATCGGGTCTTTCGGATCGAGCCGCGCGATCAGCATCCGCGCCAGTTCGGCGCCGCCGCCCTGCTCGGCCAGCCGGAAGAACGCCCAGGCGCCCTCGCGGAAGCGCTCGATCAGGCCGGCCTCGACCAGCAGCTTGAGGTGTCGCGAGATGCGGGGCTGGGACTGCCGCAATATCTGAGTGAGGTCGGAAACCGTCAGTTCGGCCTCGGACAAGAGCACCAGGACGCGCAGGCGCGTGTCCTCACCCGCCGCTTTCAGAGCGGCGTTGAGGGCGTCGAATCGCAGATGGCCAGCCTGGGTCATGGGAAGTATCCCACCATATAAAGATATCTTTATACGTTGAAACCGGCAAAATCAAGTTCCAGTCTCCGCCGCGCAGCCCCGGGTGAGCAGCCCAGGTGAACTGCTCCCCCGCCGTGCCTATAAAGAGGCGATCCGCAACATCTGTCGGAATACCGATGAGTTCCATCCTCGATTCCAAGCCGAACGACCTGCGCGAGGGTGAGGTCGTCATTGCCCTGCCCGATCACTCCGACGCCTCGGTCTATTTCATCGGCCGGATCCGGACCCCCTGGAAGACCCGCAAGGACTGCCCGAAGAACGCCCGTGCGGCCCGCGAGACCGGCGCGGTCTGCACCCTCGAACTCGATCCGCGCTTTGCGGCCGGCCTTCTCGACATCGAGCGCTGCAGTCATCTCGTGGTGCTGTACTGGATGGACAAGGCGCGGCGCGACCTTGTGGTCCAGGTGCCGGGCCATCTCGGCAAGGGCCGCGGCACCTTTGCGCTGCGCTCGCCGGTGCGGCCCAATCCGATCGCAATGAGCGTGGTGAAACTCGTGAAGGTCGACGGCACCAAGCTCGAGGTCATCGCGCTCGATTGCATCGACGGTACCCCGCTCCTCGATATCAAGCCTTACTACGCTTCGACCGATTCAATCCCAGACGCCATGACCGGCGCTTAGGATGCGCGCTTTCGGTGCAGCTCCGCTGGCCGTTTTATGCGGACTGATTACTTAACCAATCGGTTGACTTTCGTGCTCGCACTTTTATGTTCGAAGTTGCTGGCTGGTTGAAACCGCAATTGCAGCATGAGACGTGCCATGAGCAATGAACGATACCGTTGGGTCATCGTCGCCGCCGGCGGCTTGATCAGCTGCGTGGCGATCGGCTCGATGTTCTCGCTTCCGGTTTTCCTGCTGCCGATTTCGCACGACACCGGATGGTCGGTCGCCGGCATCTCGAGCGCGATGACAATGGCATTCATCGCGATGGCCGTTGGCAGCATCGCCTGGGGCACGCTGGCCGACCGCATCGGCACGCGTCCTGTGGTGCTGATCGGAGCGGTGCTGATTGCAGCGGGCATCGCCCTGGCGAGCCAGGCGACATCGCTGATCTGGTTCCAACTCGTCTTCGGCCTGATCGTTGGAGGCTCGATAGCGGCGATCTTCGCGCCGATGATGGCCTGCGTCACCGGCTGGTTCGATACGCACCGCAGCCTCGCGGTTTCGCTCGTGTCGGCCGGCATGGGGCTGGCGCCGATGACGATGTCGCCTCTCGCCGCATGGATCATCTCCACCCACCCCTGGAGAACCTCCATGCTCATCATCGCCGGCATCGCCGCCGTCGTGATGATCCCGACGGCATTGCTCGTTCGCCGCCCACCCGCCTTGGCCGACCGCAAGGCCGCGGCCACGATCGAAGGCGAGCCGCAGTCGGCAATGACCTTGGCGCAGGCGGTGAAATCGCCCCAGTTCATCACCCTGCTGGCGACCAACTTCTTCTGCTGCGCCACGCATTCCGGCCCGATCTTCCACACCGTGAGCTACGCCGTGAGCTGTGGCATTCCGCTGATTGCCGCGGTCACGATCTACAGCGTCGAAGGGTTTGCCGGCATGGGCGGCCGCATCGCCTTCGGCATTCTCGGTGATCGCTTTGGCGCGAAGCGGATGCTCGTGTTTGGCCTCCTGTGCCAGGCCTTCGGCGCGCTCGGCTTCGTCATGGCGCGCGATCTCAGCGTGTTCTACGCGGCGGCCGCAGTGTTCGGATTCATCTATGCCGGCACCATGCCGCTCTACGCCGCGATCGCGCGCGAGAACTTCCCGCTGCGAATGATGGGAACGGTCATCGGCGGCACCGCGATGGCGGGCAGCCTCGGCATGGCGACCGGTCCGCTCGCCGGAGGCCTGATCTACGACACCTTCGCGAGCTACACGTGGCTCTATGTCATGTCATGGGGCATGGGCATCGGCGCCGTGCTGATCGCCATGACGTTCCGGCCTTTCCCCAAGGATCAGGCAGCGGCCGCACCGGTCGCGTCCTGAAGCAGTCCAAGCGGCCAGAGAAGCGTACCGGTTGCAGCACGAACCAATTTCAATGTGCCCGCGGCCTACGATGATTTTTGGCAGCGGCTGTCCTCGGGCAACCGGCGCCAATACCTCTGGATTTTCATCACTTGTCCTTGAAGGCGATTGCCGACCGGCTGCGAACACCCACTTTTGCCGGGAACCACATCGGGGCTCCGCAGTTATTGGGCCAGCAATCATCGTGTGAGCGGAGGGAGGGTACAATGAGTCCTGCCGCACAATTGCGCCGCGCCATTCCGGCGTTGGCCGCAGTCATCCTTTGCAGTGCTAGCGCCACGGCTCAGCCGCTGGCCTGGAACGATCCTCAGAGCTATCCGCCCAACTCGTTCTTTCAGGACGTGATGCCTGAGTCCGAGCAGGCCGTGCCGGAGGGCGTACCGGATGACGACGTCGCACAGCCGCGCGCCGTCCCGGAGCGCTTCCGCCGTCAGATGGTCGCCTACAACACCAATGAGCAGCCCGGCACGATCATCATCGATACGCCGCACACCTATCTCTACTACGTGCTCGGCGGCGGCCGCGCGATCCGCTACGGCATCGGCGTCGGCCGAGAGGGCTTCACCTGGTCGGGCACGCAAACCATCGCCCGCAAGCAGGAATGGCCGGACTGGCATCCGCCGGCGGAGATGATCGCGCGCCAGCCTTACCTGCCGCGCATGATGGCCGGCGGTCCGGGTAATCCGCTCGGCGCACGCGCGATGTATCTCGGCAATTCCCTCTACCGCATTCACGGCACCAATGCGCCGGACACCATCGGCCAGCGCGTTTCGTCGGGCTGCATCCGTCTGACCAACGAGGACGTGACCGACCTATTCAACCGCGTGACGGTCGGCAGCAAGGTGGTTGTGCTGCCGGATCGCGGCCATCGCGCGGAGCCGGTCGCGAGCGCCGAGCCGCGTCCTGTCCCGATGAACGTGCGCACGCCAGTCACTCAGTCCCGATTCGGCGGCGCGTCGGCTTCGCGAATATACTGATCCACTCTTTATGTCTGACGGATGGGCGAGGCCAATGGCCTCGCCCATTTGCTTTGCGGTCGACGCAAGCCGTATGGTGCCGCGCAATCGGGAGGAAGCAATATGCGTATCGCAGCGATGGCCGCCGGCGCGGTCGGCTCTTACTTCGGCGGACGGCTCGCAGCCGCGGGCCACGACGTGTTCTTCATCGCGCGCCGGGCCCATCTCGAAGCATTGCGCAAGGACGGCTTGAAACTGGAAAGCGTTCACGGCGATCTGCATGTGCCGAAGGTCAACGCCACCGACAATCCGAAGGACGTGGGCGTCGTCGACATCGTGCTGTTTGCGGTCAAACTCTGGGACACCGAGATCGCGGCCGAACTGGCCAAGCCATTGGTCGGTCCCAACACGCGCGTCATCACCTTGCAGAACGGCGTCGACAGCTACGAGCGCGTCTCGGGGGTGCTCGGCAAGGAGCAGACCGTTCCCGGCACCGCCTATATCGCGGCCGTGCTCGGCGGCCCCGGCGTGATGAAGCACACCTCGAAGTTCGCCACCATTCGCTGCGGCCGCATGGAGGGCACGCCCGATCCGAAGCTCGCGGCCTTCGTCGAGGCCGCGAAGGCCGCCAACATCGACATCCAGCCGCAGGACGACATGAACCGCGAGCGCTGGCAGAAGTTCATCTTCCTCTCCTCGATGGCCGGCGCGAACTGCATGACACGCGAGCCGATCGGCAAGATCCTCGGCGACCCTGACACGCGCGCTTTCTATCGCAAGCTGATGGAAGAGTGCCTCGCAGTCGGCCAGAAGGCCGGTGCCAAGGTGCCATCGAGCTGGGTCGACGACCGCATGACTTTTTCGGAAAACGCACCGCCCGGCATGAAGGCCTCGATGTTCCACGATCTCGAAGCCGGCAACCGCCTGGAGCTCGACTGGCTGACCGGCAAAGTGGTGGCGCTCGGACGCGAGCTCGGCGTGCCGACACCCGCGAGCGATGCGGTCTATGCGGCGGTGAAGCTGCATCGGATGGGCAAGCAGTAAACATCCGCAGGCCGCACGCGCGGCTATGAAACCGCCCATATCCGGCCCGGTCAATTGTGGCAGGGCCCGCATGCGGTTGTCGGGGAACGCCTCGCGGTTGTATCGCTGGCGTCCGAGCCAGAGGCCCAGTAACATTCGTAACCGATGACCAGAAAGCTTCCCTTCGGACTGTCGTTGCGCGCGATCCTGCTCGGCGCGGTGATCATTGCCGTGTTTTTCACCGGCACGCTGTGGGCGCTCAACACCTTCTTCCCTGCCGACCCGATGCAGGAGAGCCGGCCCGCACTCGTGCAACTGCATCCGTTGGCGCCGGTCACGCGAACCTCCGTGATCACCGCGCCTGTCGCCGTCGCCAATCTTGCCTTGCGCGACATCATGGAGGCCAATGCGCCGCGTGGCCTCAACGGCAAGAACGACAATCCGCTTGCCGATCTCCTGGGCAAAGCCGACATCGGCTGGAACATCGCGCGCGGACCGATCGCGGTGACAGGCACCAACGGCTCGCTCAACATCTCGACCACGCTCAACGGTTCGCTTCGCGTCACCGGTCAGCTCTCGAACCAGGGCGGCAACATCGCGGGCGCGATCGGCGGCCTTCTCGGTGACAGCCTCGGCCGCAATATGGGCCAGCTCACTGGCCGCATGCTCGACCAGCGCGCCGACATCCGCGGCAACGTGTTCGTGACATCGCGGCCGCAGTTGCAGTCGAACTGGCGGATCGAGCCCAATCTCTCCGGCAGCGTCTCGATCGGCGACGGCGGCATGCAGATCGCCGGCATCAAGCTCAACGTTTCCGATCAGGTGAAGCCGCTGCTCGACCAGACCGTCCGCGAGCAGATCGGCAACCTTTCGGGCCGGCTGCGCAGTGACCGCACCCTCGAGACCGCGGCGCGCAAGGAATGGACGCAGATGTGCCGCTCGATCCCGCTCGGCCAGGCCTCGGCCAACGCGCCGGCGCTGTGGCTGGAGGTGCGGCCGACCAAGGCGTTTGCGGCCCAGCCGCGCATCATGCAGGACTGGGTGATCCTCACGCTCGGCGTGCAGGCCGAGACGCGTATCGTGCCTGCAGCGACCAAGCCCGAATGCCCATTCCCGGCGCAACTCGACTTCGTGCAGCAGCTCGATCAGGGCGACGTCAAGATCGCTGTGCCGATCGACGTGCCGTTCACCGAGCTCAATCGCATCATGGAAGCACAGCTCAAGGGCAGGACCTTTCCGGAGAGCGGCAATTCGCCGGGCCAGGTCACGGTTCTGGGTTCGAGCATGGCGGCCTCCGGCGATCGTCTCCTCATCTCGCTGCGCGTGAAAGCGAAAGAGACCAAGAGCTGGTTCGGCCTCGGCGCCGAAGCAACCGTCCATGTCTGGGGCAAGCCGGTGCTCGACACCGAAAAGCAGATGATGCGGCTCACTGACATTTCGCTCGACGTGAAGTCGGACGCTGCATTCGGCATCCTCGGCGCCGCGGCGCGCGCCGCGATCCCTTATCTGCAGAAGTCGCTTGCCGACAATGCCGTGGTCGACCTCAAGCCGCTGTCCGAGAACGCCAAGAAGAGCATCGAGAGTGCGATCAAAGATTTCCAGGAACCGATCGATGGTGTCGAGGTCGAAGCCTCGGTCAAGGACCTGCGGCTGATCGGCATCGAGTTCGATTCGAACACGCTTCGCGTGATCGCCGAAGCGCAAGGCACCGCCCGCGCGCTGGTGCGCAAGATCGTGCTTCAATAAGCGACGTCAGGAAAAATCCGACAACCTGAGTGCGAAGAAGCCGTGATAAAGGCGCGTTCAGAAATCGGCCGCCCGATGGATATTTTCAGCAAATCCCGGAACCAATTTCGACGCTCTGCTGTTTTCGAAGTTCGGCGCTTTGCGCCGCACACACGCTGTCGCACTTGCGTCTTTGACCGAACACAGAATCGTTGCAATCGGTCACGTAAATTCCGCTGAAGATTCATCAGGAGCATCCACGAATGATCTCTCGCATCCGCCCGCACGGTCTGTCGCGCGTCCTCGCCGGGACCGCGCTGGCCACGATGACGGCGTTGCCGCATGCGTCTTTCGCAGGGACCGGGCAGAACCGAAGCGACGCGATCGTCGTTGCGCAGGCCGCTGAAAGTCCGCAGAAGCCCGAAGAGCGCGGCAAGCCACCGCAGCGCCCACCGCAACAGCGGCCGGCGGCACCTGCGGCCCCGCCCCATCCGCAACCGCCGGCGGCGCAACAGCCGCACCCCGCTGCGCCTCCAACAGCTCAGCAGCCGCAACGGCCTCCCGCACCGGCCGCGCAGGAGCAGCGTGAACAGCGCCGGCCGGGCCCGCCTCCGCAGGCACCGGCTGCACAGCAACCGCGGCCAGCGACGCCTCCCGCCGCGCAGCGACCGCAGCCGCAAGCGCCCGCCGCCGCCCAACAGCCGCAAGGCACTCCCGCGCCGACGGCGCAGGAACGCCGCGATCAGCGCCGCCCAGGCCAGCCGCCGCAGCAAGCTCCCGCCGCGCAGCAGCCCGCCCCCCAAGCTCCAGCTGCCCAACAACAGCAGCATCCGCAGGTGCCTCCCGCCGCGCAGCGGCCGCAACCTCAAGCACCGGCCACCGCTCAGCAGCCGCAAGGCACGCCCGCGCCGACGGTGCAGGAACGCCGAGACGAACGCCGAGATCAGCGTCGCCCTGGCCAGCCGCCGCAGGCTCCGACTGCGCAACAACCGCAACCGCAGGTGCCCGCCGCCGCGCAGCAGCCGCCGGGCAATGCCAGGCCGACCGCGCAACAGCCCGCGCAGCAGCAGGTTCCTGCGGCAGTGCTCCAGCGCAATCCAGCCGCGATCGCGACGCCCACGCAACCGCGTGATGCGCGTGAGTTCATCCGCCGCGATGCCCAGGGAGGACCGGCGCCGAGGATCGACGACATCCGCAAAAACCGTCAGGAGGTCCGCGAGGGCGACCGCACCTTCATCCGTGAGGGTGATCGCACGATCATCCGCGAGAACAACACCACCATCATCCGCCACAGCGAGACCAACCGCTTCGTGATCAACGCAGCGAACGTCCGCACCGAGCAGCGTGGCGGCAACACCGAGACGATCGTCCAGCGGAACGGTGGCTATAACATCGTCAACATCACCGATCCGAACGGACAGTTGCTCCGCCGCGTCCGCCGCGATCCGAGCGGGCGCGAGATCGTGATCATCGACAACAGCTTCGTCGGCACGCGTCCGGTCAATATGTTCGTGCAGCTGCCGGAGCCGGTGATCCGCATCCCGCGCGAGCGCTACATCGTCGAGATGGGCCGCGCGCGGCCGGACGACATCTACGGCGTGTTCATGGCACCGCCGATCGAGCCGCTCGCCGAGCGCTACACGCTCGACCAGGTCCGCTTCAGCGCGCCGCTGCGCGACCGCATGCCCCGGGTTGACCTCGACGTCACGTTCGAGACCAGCTCCTGGCAGCTTGGCCCCGACCAGATCGACAAGCTCTCGGTGATCGCCGACGGCATCAACCGGGCGCTGCAGCGCAATCCGCGCGAGGTGTTCATGGTCGAGGGCTACACCGACGCGACCGGCGCGCCGGAGGACAATCTCTCGCTGTCCGACCGCCGAGCCGAGTCTGTTGCGGTGGCGCTCACCGAGCAGTTCAACGTGCCGCCGGAGAACCTCGTGACGCAGGGCTACGGTGCGCAGTTCCTCAAGATCAACAGCCCGGGACCTGAGGAAGCCAACCGCCGCGTCGCGGTGCGCCGCATCACGCCGCTGATCGACGGCCAGCAGGCCGCACGCTGATTCTGAACCAGGCAAGCCGGGCGGGTGCGCTGCATCCGCCCGGCTTTTTGCTGCCTTTCGGGTGACTTTTGGCGTGCCACCGACTATGCGATGGGCATGGACGACGTCACCCGGAAACAGGACCGCGCACCGGACTTTGGCGCGGACTTTCGCGGAAAGCTCCTGGAGCTGTTCCGGTGGCGGCGCGATGTCCGCAAATTCAAGCGCGATCCGCTGCCGCCCGGCACCTTGGAGCGGCTTCTGTCGGTCGCGTCGCTCGCGCCGTCGGTCGGCTTGAGCGAGCCGTGGCGCTTCGTGATTGTCGCGACCGAAGGCAACCGCCAATCCATCCGCGCCTGCTTCGACAGCAGCAACCAAGAGGCCTTGCGCGGCTACGCGGGCGAGCGCGCCGCGCTCTATGCACGGCTGAAGCTCGAAGGTCTGAGCGAAGCGCCCTGCCAGCTCGCGGTGTTCGCCGATCCCAAGACACCGCAAGGACACGGGCTCGGCCGCATGACCATGCCGATGACGATCGAGTATTCGGCGGTGGCGGCGGTGAATCTGATCTGGCTCGCGGCGCGCGCCGAAGGCATCGGCATGGGCTGGGTGTCGATCCTCGATCCGAACGAAGTGAAGAGCGTGCTCGACGTGCCGTCGGAGTGGTCTTTCATCGGATATTTCTGTGTTGGTTATCCGCAAAACGACAGCGACACGCCGACGCTCGAGACCGACGGTTGGGAAAGCCGCGCACCGGTGACGATCCTCAAGCGATAAACCTCCTACGTTTTGCGAAGCAGCGGCCAGAGTTCGCCGAACGAAGATTGATCGCCGAGCTTGTCGAGGATCGCGGCGATCTTCTCGGCGTTGCCTCGCGCGACTTTCGCATGATCGGCGCAATCGAAGAACTTGTCGCGGAGTTGCGCCGCCGACATCGGGTTCTTCGGCGTGCCGCTGGCGTAGACCACGAGCTTTTCGATGGTGCGGCCGTCCTTGAGGGTGACCGCGACCCGCGTCGGATAGTCCTCGTGCGCATTGTCGAATTCGGGATCGAGTGCGACGGCGACCTTCTGCGCCATGGCCCTGGTCCGTTCGTCTTTTATCGCGTCGGGCTCGAAGGACGCCAGATGCGGCGCGCCATGCACCAGCGAATAGCCGACGACATATTGCAGATTGAACTTCGCGGCCTCCATGTCGGTCGGATACTCCGGCTTGGCGCGGCTCGCGGCGTATTTCGAGATGCCGGCCTTGATGCTCGCAATATCCGACACGCGCGGGCCGAGCTCGTCGCGGATCATCAGCGCCGCGTCGATGCCGGTGTGGATCACGCCGCCGCACGGATAGCGCTTCGGCCGGTAGCCGATCTCGACGAGATCGAACTGCTTGCCGAGATCGTTGAACGGCTCGGTGCTGATGGCCATGCCGCGCCCAAAGGTCGCGAAGAACCCGCCGCGGCCTTCGAGCGCCGCGTGGTTCGACGTGAAGCCCTTGCCGCCCAGCACCGCCGCCATCATGCCGTTCTTCGCCGCGTGGCCGGCATGCAACGGCTTGGTCATGGTGCCGTAGTTGGCGTTGACGCCCGAGGCGAGCGACACCGCGATGCCGATCACGTCCAGGATCTTCGACGCCGGAAGCTTCATCAGCCGCGCGCAGGCGACCGCGGCGCTGATCGCGCCGATGGTCGAGGTGGCGTGCCAGGCGCCCTCGCCGGCTTGCGTCGGATTGGCGCGCCCGAGCCGCGAGCAGACCTCGAAACCGACCATGAAGGCCGCCAGCACCTCGCTTGGCGACGCATCGAACTTCTCGGCGAGCGGCAACAGCGCGGGAATGACCGGCGCCATCATCTGGCCCTGCTGGAACGTGAAATCGAAATCCAGCGCGTGCGAGGCGACGCCATTCGCCAGCGCCGCAAGCTGCGGCGACGTTTTCAGCGTCGAGCCGATCACCGATACAGCGGGAGCGGCGCCCTCCTCCTTCACCATGTCGCGGACGATCTCGGCCGACGTCTCGGTGGAGCCCGCGAGCGTCACGCCGACCGTGTCGACGAACGCGGTGCGCGCCCGCTGGATCGCTTCCGCCGGCGCCTGCTTGAGGTCGAAACTCGTGACAAAGCCTGCGATGCGCGGCGACAGCGGCGCGGTCCGAATCGGCGAAACCGGTCGCGCGTCGGGTGCCTGACTTTGCGCCTGTCCCTGAGCCTGCGCCAACTCCGGCAGCCCGGCGAGCGTTGCTGCGCTGCCGAGAAGGAACGCCCGCCGGGCGAGCCTGCATGCGTGTTGTGGGTTCTGCATGGCCGCCGCCTCCCTGACGCGAGACTACCACGTTGACACCCCGGCGTAGGGGCCTAGATTAGGACCGTTCCGAGGGGTGTTCCGCAAGGAGCTGAGATGCCGCGAAGCGGCGACCCTTTGAACCTGATCCGGGTCATGCCGGCGAAGGGACAGGGACCAGTTATTCCCCCACCTGAAGCCTGAATCCGGATTTCGCTGATGGCCGCTTTTGGCCGAAGGAGGAATTCGATGAACAAGCCCGTCTCCGCATCCGATCTCGTCACGCCGAAGGTCACCACCGGTCCGCTGATCGGTTCGCGCAAGACCCATGTCACGCCCGAGCGCGCACCGGACCTCAAGGTGCCGCTCCGCGAGATCGTGCTGACGAAGGAGTCGGGCGAGCCGCCGCTTCCCGTGTACGACACCTCGGGCCCCTACACCGACAACGACGTCGCGATCGACCTGGAGAAGGGCCTCAAGCGCACCCGCATCGAATGGGTGAAGGAGCGCGGCGGCGTCGAGGAGTATGAAGGCCGCGAGATCAAGGCAGTCGACAACGGCAACGTCACCGGCAAGCACCTCGCCCGCAACTTCCCGAACACGCCGAAGCCGTGGCGCGCGCTCGACGGCAAGCCCGTCACGCAGTTCGAATGGGCCCGCCTCGGCGTCGTCACCAAGGAAATGATCTACGTCGCCGAGCGCGAGAACCTCGGCCGCAAGAAGATGCTGGAGCGCGCCGAGGCCGCGCTGAAGGACGGCGAGAACTTCGGCGCCGCGGTGCCGGCCTTCATCACGCCGGAATTCGTGCGCGACGAGGTCGCCCGCGGCCGCGCCATCATCCCGGCCAACATCAACCACGCCGAACTCGAGCCGATGGCGATCGGCCGCAACTTCCTGGTCAAGATCAACGCCAACATCGGCAACTCGGCGGTGACGTCGTCGGTCGAGGAAGAGGTCGACAAGATGGTGTGGGCGATCCGCTGGGGCGCCGACACCGTGATGGACCTCTCGACCGGCCGCAACATCCACAACACCCGCGAATGGATCCTGCGCAACTCGCCGGTGCCGATCGGCACCGTGCCGATCTACCAGGCGCTGGAGAAGTGCGACGGCGACCCGGTCAAGCTGACCTGGGAGCTCTACAAGGACACGCTGATCGAGCAGTGCGAACAGGGCGTCGACTATTTCACCATCCACGCCGGCGTCCGCCTCGCCTACGTGCCGCTGACCGCGAACCGCGTCACCGGCATCGTGTCGCGCGGCGGCTCGATCATGGCGAAGTGGTGCCTGGCGCATCACAAGGAGAGCTTCCTCTACACGCACTTCGACGAGATCTGCGATCTGATGCGGAAGTACGATGTGTCGTTCTCGCTGGGCGACGGTCTGCGCCCAGGGTCCATTGCCGACGCCAATGACCGCGCGCAGTTTGCCGAGCTCGAGACGCTGGGCGAACTCACGCAGGTCGCCTGGAAGAAGGGCTGCCAGGTGATGATCGAAGGCCCCGGCCACGTGCCGATGCACAAGATCAAGATTAACATGGACAAGCAGCTCAAGGAGTGCGGCGAGGCGCCGTTCTACACCTTGGGCCCGCTCACCACCGACATCGCGCCGGGCTATGACCACATCACCAGCGGCATCGGCGCCGCGATGATCGGCTGGTTCGGCTGCGCGATGCTCTGCTACGTCACGCCGAAGGAGCATCTCGGCCTGCCCAACCGCGACGACGTCAAGGAAGGCGTCATCACCTACAAGATCGCGGCGCACGCGGCCGACCTCGCCAAGGGCCATCCGGCGGCGCAGCTTAGAGATGATGCGCTCAGCCGCGCGCGCTTCGACTTCCGCTGGGAGGACCAGTTCAACCTCGGCCTCGACCCGGACACCGCGCGCGAGTACCACGACGAGACGCTGCCGAAGGAGGCGCACAAGGTCGCGCACTTCTGCTCGATGTGCGGTCCGAAGTTCTGCTCGATGAAGATCACGCAGGACGTGCGCGACTACGCGGCGAGCCTCGGCAACAACGAGAAGGCCGCGCTTTATCCGGATGCCGCCGAAGCCGGCATGAAGGAGATGAGCGAGAAGTTCAAACAGATGGGCGGCGAGGTCTATGTCGACGCCCAGACGGCAGTGAAGGACAGCAACAAGGCGCTGTGATCCTTCGCTTCTGACCCAAGGGCACCCGCAATCAAGGCCGCCCATGATCAACCGTAGAAATGCGCTTGCATCATGTGCGGCCACCGGCCTTGCAACCGCGTTCGGCGACGTCGTGTTGCCGAACCTTGGAGCCGGTCTCGAAGCTCATGCCGAAGGCTTCCAGATGGCCCAGACCGAGCGGCGGCCGATATCGGCCGACAACCCCTACGTCATCGCGAACCCGACGCTCGGCTTCGTGAACCTCGCAGGCACGGCCGGCGCTGCCCTGCTCGAACGCGACCGCACCACACTCACTGACATCTTCCAGAACAACATCAGGATCGCCGACAACGAAGTGCCGGTCTGCAACGTGCTGTTCTTCTACGGCGCGCTCGACGCGTCCGCGCGTGTCGCGGGCCAGAAGTTTTCGTTTCGCGACATGATCCAGGGGGCCCACGCGCGTATCGCGGTGATGGCGTCCGAGCTTCCGGGCGACCTGATGTCCAACCAGGAGTTCGGCAAGGCGCTCGCCGCGTCGCGCGAATGGCCCGCCAACATCGTCATCACGCTCAACCGGAACGGCGATCATTTCGGCCGGTTCTTCCATCGGCTGTTTTCGCAGATGCGCGCCGGGGTCAGCATGCCGATGGCCTGGGTCGAGCTTGCGCCGCAAGGCCCGCACCAGCCAAGCGACATCCCGGGCACGATCTGCCTCATGGAAGCCGGCCACATCGCCTTCGGCACCAAAGCGGGATGAGGACGGCCGGGGGTGCACCCGCCGCCGCTGGTTTTCAGATTCACATTTCAAACAGCCCGCGCTCCTTATCGCGTTGCCTCAACATTCATACAGGCGTGATTCATCGGCCCCTTCAGATCAGGCGCGGGGCTAGCGCCTCTATTCTTCCTTGTCCCTCACATGGGTGAGGGAGCGGAGCGCCGGTCAGCGCCACGCCTACGTTGAGCACCCTTGCGAGGGGTGCCCGCGTGCCTTGCGGCACGCACGCCTTCCGGCGCTCCACCGCGGCGATTTTTTGCGCGGCCATCGAAAGAGTGCACCCCGGAGGGACGGACCCTTATCCAGGCCATGTTGCCATGACCCTTCATCCGGACACCCTGCCCTTGCGGGCGGCCCCCTCTTTAGCGGGGGCGGTCGATGGCGGAACACCCTGGGACATGGGTACGAACCACGCCTGCAGGCGCCACACCCTGCTCCGCCAACCAGACGTCCCTAGAAGACGCCCTCAACGAGCAAGGCAGAATCGCGTCTACTCGTGATTTGCGGGAATGCAAAGCGAAAAAATGCGTCTCGCTGTCAGTCGCTTCTCACGCCAAGAACGCTTCTGCATTTGTTGTGAGCTCGTGGCTCGCTCTCTCCCGGCCTCATGCTGAGGAGCGCGCCGAAGGCGTGCGTCTCGAAGCACGAGGCCGCCCGGACAATGCAAGCGGCCGGGGCCGCCCTCGTCCTTCGAGACGCACTCGCTTCGCTCGCGCTCCTCAGGATGAGGGCGGAGTGAGACGCGTCGCGCGGTTGCCGAACAGACGCGGTGCATTGTCGCTCCCATGACATCCATTCGCGTTTCACTTGTGCCTCGCGCACCAGACGCTATAACGCGCGGCCTCCGGCTGCATTTTGCGCGCGCGGTTGGCGACACAACCATAGACAACGGACCGGTTCGGGCGAGATGGGAAAATCGGCGCGACGTCCCGTTCAGGCGGCTGGCGGCATCGTGCTGCGCGACGGCCTGCGCCCGCTCGTCGCGGTCGTGCAGCGGAGGAAGGACGGCGCCTGGGTGCTGCCCAAGGGCAAGCTCAAGCCGCACGAAACGCCGCTTGCCGCCGCGAAGCGCGAGGCCAGCGAAGAGACCGGTCACGACGTGATCGTGCACGAATTCCTCGGCGTGATCTCTTACGTGGGCAATCGCGGCCCCAAGGTCGCGCACTTCTGGCGCATGCAGGCGGTCGACGGCTCCGCCGGCAAGCTGATGCACGACATCAAGGCGGTGGACTGGTTGCCGCTGAAGGCCGCGGTCGAGCGGCTGAGCCTGCCGCACGAGCAGTCGTTTCTGCGCCATGTCGGACGGAAGGCGGTGGAGGACGCGCGCGCGAGTGCGAAGATGACGCCCGAGGCGCAGGGTAAGGCGGTGCCGGTGGTGGCTGAACTCGTGGATCCGCCGCGACCCGCCCCACCGCCCCATCTGCCGGCCACAAAGCCACAACAACGGTGGCATGCCCTCTCACGGCTAGCGAAAAATTGGCAAGCGGCAGTTGGCCGTATATGGCGGGCGAACTGACGCTGAGACATCTTCCACGTTTGGCGTTTATTGCCGGCCGTTTTTCGCTTCCGTCCCGCTTCGCTCTGCGCTGGCATAGTGCTATCCTGTCCCCATGAACGCGAAGGTCAAAATCGAGGTGGACACTCAGACGGCGGAGCTTCTCGAGGCCCGCGCTGCGGCGCGAGGCATGAGTGTTGCCGATCTGTTGGCTGATCTCGCGGCTGCTGACATTCCACTGGCTCCTTGGCTCGAGGCCATGCGCGAAAAGGGCGAAGGCCCGTGGTCGCCGGAGGTACTGGCCGAGGACACCCGTCGCCTTGCCGAATTCAATCGCACACGCGTGGGTTTGCCGTGGGATGAGGTCAAGGCTTGGATGCAAAGCTGGGGCACAGCGAACGAATTGCCCGTACCGAAGCCCCGTAAGCTGTGAAGCTCCTTGTTGCGGAAGCCGCGCAAGCGGACCTGCAAAGACTTCACACTTTCCTTTCCGATGTGAATCTTGAATCAGCGCATCGCGCTGTTGCCGCAATAACCAACGCTATTGACTCACTCGATCTCTTCCCAGACCGCGGTAGGCCATCGCCAATTCCGTTCATCCGCGAACTGATCGTTCCGTTTGGTTCATCAAACTACGTCGTCCGCTATACTCACAATGCGGAGCGTGACGAGCTCATTGTTCTCAGGATTTGGCACGGTCGCGAAAGCCGAGAGTGAACCAACAGTCTCGCCAGACGCACGTTGCGCCGCCTCCCAAGAAACCTGTCGTTCCGCCTTGAACCCGCAGCGGGCCTCGTCCGACCAATCTTCGGATGGCGTTCCCGTTTGAGACGCGCCGCCGTTGGAATTTGGGGATACAGACATGAATCCGCTCCGTTCATTGGTGCTCGCCTGTGGCGCAGCCGCCCTCCTGACCTCGGCCTTCGCCGATATCGCCAGCGCCCAACCCTCCTCGCTCACCGAAAAGCTCAATGCCTATGTCGGCTGCATCAACCGGCTGTCGGCGCGCTCCTACGATTCCCGCAACCGCTATTTCAGCTGGGTCGGCAAGGACGGCCCGACCGGCCGGGAGCGGATCATCTACGGCACCTACACGATCTACGACACCGCCGATTGCCGGAAGAGCGTCGACAAGGCCAACACGCTCGAGCCGCATGACGCCACGCTGGAAGGCGCGGCTTCCGCCTATGCGGCGGCGGTGACGAAGCTCGAAGCGTTGCTGAAGGAGGCCGACGACTACTACACCCAGGAGAACTACAAGGACGACAAGATGGCGAAGGGCAAGGCGCTGCATCCCCAGCTCGTCGCCGCCTGGAACGCCTTCGCCGCCGCCGACAAGGCGCTGCGTGGCGGCGTCGAGACCATCAACGACCGGCGCGCATTGGAGAAGCTCGCCGAGATCGAGCAGAAGGAAGGCCGCAAGGCGCGCTACCATGTCGAGGCGCTGATGATCAACGCCAAGCGCGTGCTGCGCGCGGAGGACACCGAGAAGCCGGATGTCACGGCGATCGCGCAGGCGGTGAACGAGTACGAGGCGGTCGTGAAAGCGATGGAGCAGCTTTCCGACGACGATGGCCGCGGCAAGATCGGCTCGATGTTCGTCAGCAATGCGAAGTCGTTTCTGACGACGGGGAAGCAGCTGATGCGGCGGATCCGCGACAAGGTGCCGTACAGCCAGGGCGAACGGATGATGCTCAACCCCAGCAGCGGCTGGATGGTCGAGGGCTCACCGCAGCGGCTGTTGCGGGACTACAATCAGTTGGTCGATGCGTATAACCGCGGCGCGAATATTTAGCTGTCGCTGTTCGGAATGAATCACTCGGGCGCACCATCCCCGTCATCCTGAGGCGCGAGTGAGCGAAAGCGAACGAGCCTCGAAGGATACGGCCCGGGATTTCGGGGCCGCATCCTTCGAGGCTCGCCATAGCGCGTCGCAGACGCGCGTAAACGCGCTGGTGGCTCGCGCCTCAGGATGACGGATCGGGAGTTCTCGCGCGGCTACACTAGAAATCAAGCGGTGACACGAGAATCAATCCCCGAACATCCAGCGCACGATGCGGGGGTCGCGCCCATAGCCGCCGTTCTTCGCGAACGGCTCGTTGTTCCAGAACTTGTCCGCCGCGGCGCGGTCGGGAAGCTCCAGCAGCAGCGCCGTGCCGATGTTTTCGGTGCCGTCGGCCGAGCGGATCGGGCCGCGGAAGATGAAGCTGTCGCCATAGGACGCGAAGTAAGACTCGTGGGCGTGCAGATGCTCGCGGAAGAACTCCGGCGTGCCGGTCTTGGGGCCGAAGCACAGGAACTGCTGCAGGCCCTTGCGGGGATACTCAGCCGCCCGCTTCTGGAAGCTGTTCGACCAGCGGTGGATCTCGACGCTCTGGTAGACGCCGGCCTTGCTCATCGGCTCGTTGGCGACGAACGCGTCGGCCGCGACGCGGTCGTCGAGCTGCATGAAGAACGAAGTCCCCAAAGTCTCGCGGCCGTCGTCGGACAGGAAGTGGCCGTAGCCGATGACGCGTTCGCCGAAGCTTTTGACGTAGGCCTTCTGCTCCGCCAGCAGGCCGTTGCGGGTGCCGGACGCATTCGGCATAGCCGTCCGAAGGACGGCGTCGCTTCGCTCGCCTACGTCCCAGCAGTAGATCGCCCACTGCGCGGCCTTCGTGCGGTAGTACTGCTTCAGCGACTCTCCGCTCAGCCCGTAACGCGGATCGCCCGGCAGATACCCGGCGGGTGCTTCGCTCGACATGGCGCCTCCAAAGTTACATCGATTGATCGTAACGCGGCTCCCCGGCAGCCAAAAGCCGTCACGTCTGCAGTGACAAACCTCAACCGGGCACTACCTTCGATTTAATATCGCGTGTACGCTCTTTATGCGATAGCGACATTTTTCATGGGACGATTCATGGGGGGCGATTCATGGGGACGATGATGAAGTCATTCAGCAAGCTCGCATTGCCTTTGTTTGCATTCATAGCCCTGGCCGGCTGTCAGGTGACAGAAGATGAATTGCAGGCCATCGTGAACAACAGGGGATTCAAACTCGTCGTGCCGCCGAGCAGACTCTATGCGCCGGGCTCCGTGGTGTATCTGCAAAACTACAATCCCAGAGACCGCGACCCGAAAGCGGTCCAGCTTGGGTTTCTTTGCAATCCCGAATTTTCGATCGCCGGTTACGGCAAACAGCCGATCATGAGCGGCACGTTGAATGGATTGAGCATCACCAAATTCGGCGGCGCGATTTCGGGGAGCATGCCGGTGCTCAAGCGGATTGTGGACCTCTCGCTGAATACCAAGGGCAAAATGACCGTGACGGGCAACGTGTCCGATGCGCGCATCTATGAGTTTGCCCAGGACGATCTCGAAGCCATTCGCGGTTTTCTCGGCCCGAGATGCACCAAAATCGTGAACAGGAACGTGCCGCACAACGCCTACCAGGTCGCCCAGGTTCTCGAAGCCAGCATCGAGGTCCGGGTCGAGTTCAGTGCCGACATCGACGCTTCTGCCAAACTCAAGCTGCAAAAGGAGCTCGCGAAGGCGAGCTTCAGTGTCGACGCTGACAGCTCGGCGACGCTCAAGGGCGACGCGCTGTTCTTTGGAGTGCGGCTGCTCCCCATCACCGAGCCCATCGAGAACAAGCCCGATGCGCTGATGGCGGCGGGCCGGCCCAACTGAGCGAAGACGTTCCTCGACCGGAACAGCAAAACGGGCGAGCCTTTCGGCCCGCCCGTTGCAACATCGTTCGGCTTGCGCCGGATTATTTCATCGTGATCGCAAGGCCGCTCAGGTCGGCGTTCGCCATCAGACCGACCTGATGGCCGGAGAGCTCGAGCACCGCGCCCTTCTGATTGGTGAGCACGATGCCGCGGGCGCCGCCGCCGATCGCAAGCCCCGCGCCGGCCGCGCCATAAACGCCGGCCACATCCGACGGCCGGCTGATGTTGCTGACGCGGCCGCGGAACGTGGTCTTCGAGCCGCCGAACACCAGGCCGTAGTCGATGCCGCCGACCGAGAGTCCATAGGAGCGGCCGCGGAAATTCAGCGTGCCGCCGCCGGCCGAGCCGCCGATGATCCAGCCGCCCTTGTAGACCGTGAGCGTGACGGTGCCGCTTTCGGCGCGCGCCTGGGTGAGGCCGGCGAACAGCACGATCAGTGCGGCGAGAACGCTGCGGAAGAACGTTGGACTTCGCATGGGTTTCTGTCTCCTTGAGCTTTCTGTTTGTCGGGAAAAACGCCGGTCCGGGCGGTTCGCGCCCCTGAAACGAATCGAGGCAGGGAGCGTCCCACGACGGCGCGTCCAATGCCAGCCCGGAACCGCCGCGTCGGAGCAGCGACTTCGCTGCACCGCATTCCGCATTCCCGCGGGAACAGCTAGGCTCGCGACAGTGGGAGGTGCGATCCATGCCGGATTATCTGGAATACGATCCCGTCACGACCGACAAGCGCCAGATCTATCGCCTCCTCACCGGCGCGGTGGTGCCGCGGCCGATCGGCTGGGCCTCGACGGTGAACGACGACGGCGTCGCAAACCTCGCGCCGTTCTCTTTTTTCACGGTGGTCTGCGTCATCCCGCCGATGATCTCGCTGACCGTTGCGCGCAATCCCGACGGCAGCGAGAAGCACACGCTGAAGAACGTGCGGCGGAACGGCGAATTCTGCTTCAACGTGGTGACGCAGCCGGTGTGGAAGGAGATGGTTGATTCAGCCAACGCCATTCCGGAACAGGATTCCGAATTCGAGAAGACCGGCCTGACGCCGATCCCCTGCGTCAAGATCAAGCCGCCGCGCGTCAAGGAGGTGCCGATCCATTTCGAATGCACGCTGCATCAGGTGATCGAGCTCGGCCCCAACCGGCACCCGCTGGTGATCGGCGAGGTGGTGTATATGCACGTCGATCCGGCCTGCATGACCGGCGGCTACATCGACATGAAGAAGCTCGATCCGATCGGACGGCTGAATGGATTCCAGTACGTCACGCTGGGCGAGATTTTCAACCGCAAGTTCGAAGACGGGCAAGCGCGGTAGATCAATATCTACTGCAACACCGGCAGTACTCTTCACCCTCCCCTGGAGGGGGAGGGTCGACCGCCGTAGCGAAGCGTAGGCGGACGGGGTGGGGTGACTCTTTCTCAGAAAGAAGTTCACCCCACCCCGCTCGCTTCGCGAGCGACCCTCCCCCTCCAGGGGAGGGTGACAGTGCCGTGTTGCGCCACCGACTCGAACTACCCCCTGCCAATAAAGCTCTTCATCGTGTTCGGCAGGATCGTCGCCTCGTAGAGGTTCACCTCGCCCGGCAGCGCCGCCATCAGCACTGCGACCCTCGCCACGTCCTCGGCGGCCATGATGTAATCGTCGCCGGGCTTGTCGCCGTAGCCCGACTTGGTGCGGCCGCGCCGGGTCGAGAATGACGACAGCGTCGCGCCCGGATGGATGATCGACGACACGATGTTGTGCTTGCGCCCGTCCATCGTGAGCTGATGCGTCATGCCCTGCAGGCCGAACTTGGTCACCGTGTAGGGCAGCGAATCCGCCCGCGGCGTCTTCGCCGAAACGCTGCCGATGTTGATGATCCGCCCACCCTGCGGCTGCTGCGCCTTCATGATGCGGATCGCCTCGCGGGCGCAGAGGAACGGCGCCGTGATGTTGATGGCGAGCGCCTCGTTCCAGTAGTCGAGCGTGATGTCCTCGGTGTTCTTGTGGGTCGCGATGCCGGCGTTGTTCACCAGCACGTCGAGACGGCCGAAGGTGTCGACCGTCTTCCTGAACAGCGCGGTGATCGCGTCCTCTTTGGTGAGGTCGGCCGGCAGCGCCAGCGCCTCGCCGCCCTTGGCCTTGATCCCGGCCGCGACCTCGTTGAGCAAATCGGCGCTGCGCGCCACCAGCACGGTCCTGGCGCCTTCGGCACCAAACAGCTCGGCGATGCCGCGGCCGATGCCGTTGCTGGCGCCGGTGACGATCGCGATTTTTCCCTGCAGTTGCCCGGCCATGCTTATCCTCCCGTTGTCTTATTGCTCGGCGAAGGCGAGCTTCAGACCGAGCGCCACGAACGCCGCCGCAAACGTGCGCCGCATCCAGGTGAGCACGCGCGGCCGCGAGATCACATGCTCGCGGACCTTCGCGGCGAACAGTCCGTAGCCGACGAAAACGACGAACGTCAGCAGCATGAACACGATGCTGAGCATCAGCATATGCGCGAGCGGATGCGCCTCGTCGCCCTTCACGAACTGCGGCAGGAACGCGAAGAAGAAGATCGAGAGCTTCGGATTGAGGATGTTGATCAGGATGCCTTCGATGGTGACCGCGAGCGCCGAACGCTTGCCGATCCCCTCGCCCGCCTCGACCCGCAAAGCGCCCTTCTCGCGCAGCGCGCTCCAGGCCATGTAGAGCAGATAGGCCACGCCGAGCCATTTCAGCGTTTGGAACGCGAGCGCGCTCGTGTGCAGCAGCGCAGCCAGGCCCAGCACCGCAGCCGCCATGTGCGGCACGATGCCGAGCGTGCAGCCGAACGCCGCGACCACGCTGGCGCGTGCGCCGCGCGAGAGGCCGGCGGCGAGCGTGTAGAGCACGCCGGTGCCGGGCGACACGATGACGATCAGCGACGTGATGAGGAATTCGAGGCTCATGACGGCGCGTCAGTCCACCTGGTAGTCGAGCACGTCGCCGTCCGGCACGTTGATGCCGGCGTCCTGGTCCATGTCGTGGACGATCATGTTCTCAGGCGCGATGCTGTTCGGGCTGACATTGTCCGGCTGCGGCAGGCCTCTACGCATGTCCTTGAACGACTGCAGCGCGCCCGGCCCGCCGACGAACACGCACTGGCAGGTGTCGGGATCGGCCCAGAGATAGTAGCGGCCGCGCTTGCCGGTGCGGCTGACGAACTGGCGCGGCGGAATGAGACGGAGCCGCGCGAGCTTTTCCGGCGTATCGGCGCGGCGCATGACGAAGCCCGCATCCTCGAGCCGCATGTCGCTCGCGAGTTGCGCGCCGGCCGGCATGGCCGTCCCAATGGCTGCCATAAAAGCTGCAGAGAGAATTAATCGATGCATGAGATGGTGCCGCCCTGACTACCGCCGACAACACCATAGCCGATTTCGGAAACTGAAAGGCTCCCATGAAAACGCAACGCCGTGCCGCCATCGCCGCCTTGGTTGCTTTCGGCTTAACCGGGAACGCCGCGCCCACCGTGGCGGACGACCACGGCTATCCGGCCGCGACCCTGCTTTCGACCGGCACCAGCATCGTCGGCGAGCCGATCGCGTATCCGTCGGGCGCGCCGGCGCACGTCACGGCATCGATCATCAACATTCCGCCGGGCCAGCGCACCGTCGCGCACCGGCACGGCGTGCCGCTGTTCGCCTACATGCTGCAGGGCGAGCTGACGGTGGACTATGGCGACAAGGGCCAGCGCGTCTATCGCGCCGGCGAGGCCTTCATGGAGGCGATGGACGTGGAGCACTATGGCACCAACACCGGCAGCGAGCCGGCGCGGATTCTCGCGGTCTATATCGGCGCCGACGGCGCGAAAAACGTCATCCCGGTTCAGTGAGGCTTTCACCATGCCCAAACGCGCGATCTATTCCGACAAGGTGTTCCGCGGCGCGCTGCCGTTTGCGCCGGCGACGGTCGCGGGCGGCTTCATGTTCGTGTGCTGCGTCGGCCTCGACCGCTCCGGCAAATACGCGGTGGGCGACGTCCGCCAGCAGACCCAGCAGTGCCTCGACAACATCCGCGCACTGATCGAGGAGGCCGGCGGCACCATGCGCGACATCGTCAAATGCACGGTCTACGTCACCGAGCGCGCCAACTGGCAGCCGATGAACGAGGTGTACTTCTCGAATTTCATCGAAGACCCGCCGCACCGGGTCTCGTGCATCGTGGCGGGGCTCGGCAGCCCCGAATGCCTCGTCGAGATCGACGCGACGGCGTATCTCGGCGAATGACGGAACGCATCCGCACCGTCATGCGCTGGACGATGGCCGCGTTCTATATCGTGGCCGGCGCGGGCCATCTGCTGCGGCCCGATGCGTTCCTGCCGATCGTGCCGGACTGGGTGCCCTTCCCGCGCGAGATGATCCTCGCAACCGGCGTGTGCGAACTCGCCGGAGCGGTAGCACTTCTCACGGTCCGGCTGCGCACGCTCGCGGGCGTCATGCTGGCGCTCTACGCGCTGTGCGTCTGGCCCGCCAACATCAAGCATGCGATCGAGGGCGTTCACCTGCCGCCGATCCCGGACAGCTGGTGGTATCACGGACCGCGGCTCGCGTTTCAGCCGGTGCTGATCTGGTGGGCGCTGTTCTGCGCGGGGGTGATCGACTGGCCGCGCGGGCGTGCAGCGCCGCGCGACCGGAAATCCCTTTAATAGTTATGGCCGCTGTTCTGCTGGTTCTTGATCCAGTCCGAAAGCTTGCCGGGATCTGCCTTTTTGGACTTCGCGGATTTTCCCCCAGATTTGGATGTGGAGGATTTGGCCTTGACGGCCTTCGGCGCAGCCTGCGGCATCGCCGCGTCACGCGCCAAGCGCAGCGCCCGCAGCTTTTCGGTCTTGGCGCGCACCGCCTCCGCATTGGCCTCGTACTCGGCCATGGCCTTTTTGCCGTCCGCTTCCCGTTTTGCCTTCAGGGCCTGGGCTTCGGTCGGGTTTTTGGGGGCAGTCGCCATATCGTCTCCTATGCGTTGCCCGTCATATGGGGATAAATGGCCGATTTTGCAAACGAAACGGCCGCAGCCGAGGGGCTGCGGCGCTTCGATGTTCCGAAAACCGCGACTCAGTTGATCTGGATTTTGAGCTCCTTCACCAGGCGGGCGTACTTCGCCGAGTCCGCCTGGGCGAGCTTGCCGAACTCCTCCGGCGTTCCGCCGATCACCTCGACCACGCCCTTGAGGAAGGTCTCGCGCAGCTTGTCGTCCTTCAGCGCGTGGTTCATGTGGCTGTTGAGCTGGAGAACGAGTTCCCGAGGCGTGCCGTGCGGCACGAAAGCGCCGTACCAGGCGTCGAGCACCACCGGATATCCGGATTCATCGAGCGTGGGGATCTCCGGCAGGATCGGCGAACGCTTCGAGCCGGTGTGGGCGAGAAGCTTGAGCACGCCGGCCTTGTAGTGCTGGACGAGCGCCGTCGGGCCGAGGAACGCGATCTTCACATGCGTCGCGATCAGATCGTTGATCGCCTGCCCGGCGCCGCGATAGGGCACATGCTCGAGCTTGATGCCTGCCTCCTTGGCAAACCATGCGCCGGCCACATGCTGGTTGGAACCGACGCCCGACGACGCGAAGCCCAGCCCCGGATTGGCCTTGGCGTATTCGACCAGCTCCTTCACGGTGCTGATGCCAAGCGTCTCGTGCGCGGCCAGGAACTGCGACTGGCGGCCGAGATAGCAGACCGGCAAAAGCTCCTTCGTGTAGTCGTAGGACAGGTTCGCGATGTGCGGCGCGCTCGCGGCGTTGTCGTTGGTGATCAGCACGGTGTAGCCGTCCGGATCGCTCTTCATCGCGGCGTCCATGCCGATCACGCCGCCGGCGCCGGTGCGGTTCTCCACCACGACCTGCTGGCCGATGGTTGCCGACATGCGCTCGCCGACCGCGCGCGCGATGAAGTCGATGGCGCCGCCGGCCGCGAGCGGCACGATGAAGCGGACCGGCCTGTTCGGATAGGCCGCCTGCGCCCGCACCGCCGGCGCGCTGATGAGCCCGCTGCCCAGCGCACCCGCTGCGGCGGCACGCTTGATGAACGTTCTGCGCCCAATCATCGGCATTCCACTCCCGGATTCGTTTTCTGGTTGTGCGGGACTGTATCACGCGTTCGAAGGAGGGAAAGCCGCGGCCCGTGCTGCGTCGCGTCAGACCCGGTGCCACTTTCGTCGCAGGGCCGCGACGCGCCGCCACATATTCCCCCTCCCGGTTCCGCCCTTTAGGATGAGGACAACGGCGCTCTCAAAAACCATATCGCCGGCCGGGAGGAACCATGAGGCTTCGAACGATCACGATGGCGGCTGCGTGCGTGTTGGCGGCCGGGCTCGCAAAGCCCGCCGCGGCGCAGGACTATCCGAACCAGTCCATCAAGATGATCATCTCGTTCGGCGCCGGCGGCGGCTCCGACATCGTCGGCCGCATCATCGCGCAGCGCATGCAGGAGAAACTCGGCCAGCCGGTGGTGGTCGAGAACCGGCCCGGCGCCGGCGGCCTCCTCGGCAACGAGGCCGTGGCGAGCGCGCCGAAGGACGGCTACACGCTCGGTGTGCAGACCGCGGGCCAGATCATCACCCCGGTGATGACCAAGGTGGTCCGCTTCCAGCCGGTCGATTCGTTCGAGTGGATCGGCGAGATCGCGGTGGCGGGCCTGCTGGTCGTGGTGCGGCCGGACTATCCCTACAAGGACATCAAGTCGCTGGTTGCGGCCGCAAAGGCTGAGCCGGGCAAGATCGTGTTCGGCAGTCCCGGCTTTGGCGCGACCCAGCATCTGGCGGCCGAACTGTTCAAGCAGGTTGCGGGCGTCAACATGCTGCACGTGCCCTACCGCACCACGCCGGAGGCGACCACGGCGCTGCTCTCGAAGAACACCGACGTGCTGTTCGACACCGTGACGGCGCTGCTCGGCCAGGTGCAATCCGGCCAGTTGCGTGCGCTGGCGGTGACCAGCAAGGATCGCGATCCGGCGGCGCCCGACGTTCCGACCGTGGTGGAGTCGGGCGTGGTGCCGAACTACGACGTCACCACCTGGTACGGCCTCTACGGACCGAAGGGCATGCCGAAGCCGGTGGTCGCAAAGCTCAACAAGGTGTTGAACGAAATTCTCGCAGAGCCCGAGACGAAGTCCCGCCTGACCAAGACCGGCGTGATCGTGAAGGGCTCGACGCCGGAAGCGTGGGCCGAGTTCGTGGCCGCCGAATACAAGAAGTGGAGCGCGGTGCGCGAGAAGGCCGGGCTGGAGCAGCGCTGACAGCCGTAGAATCCTGCCACCCTGCGAGGCATGTCGGCCTTATGAGGGACGGAATTTGAAAAGACCGACGCTGATCGCGCCGGTGTCGAATCCGGCCTCGCAATAAGCGAGGTAGTACTCCCACATCCTTCTGAAGCGCTCGTCGAATCCAAGAGCCTCGATGCCGTGCCAGGCAGAGAGAAAGCGCTGGCGCCATTCGAGCAGCGTCGTCGCATAGCTCGGGCCGAAATCCTGGTGCAATTCGAGACGCAGGCCTACGCGCTCGGCCTGTTCGCGGATGACCTGCGCCGTCGGCAGCATTCCGCCGGGGAAAATGAACTGCTGGATGAAGTCGGGACGCCGGCGATACTCTTCGAAAACACCGTCGGCAATGGTGATGACCTGCAGCACGGCCACACCGTCCGAGGTGAGCGAGTCGCGCAACTTTTGGAAATAGACAGGCCAATATCGCTCTCCCACGGCCTCCAGCATTTCGACCGAGACGATGCGGTCGTACCGTCCTGGGACGTCGCGATAGTCCGCAAGCTGGAAATCCACGCGAGTCCCGGAGCCGGCAAGGGACGAACGCGCATGCTGGAGTTGCTCGACGGACAGCGTGATGCCGGTCACCGAACAGTCTCGCTTCGCCGCGAGATGCTTCGCCAACCCGCCCCAACCGCAGCCGATTTCCAGCACGTTGTGGCCGTTCTGGAGTTCGAGCAGAGCGGCAATCCGCTCAAGCTTGGCCTCCTGCGCGCTCTCCAGCGACTGGCCGCCCGCAGTGTAAAGCGCCGACGAATAGCTCATCGTCCGATCAAGCCAAGGCTTATAGAATTCGTTTCCCAGGTCGTAATGCGCGGCAATGTTTCGCCGGCTTCCGCGACGGGTGTTGCGTTTCAAGCGGTGCCGGACCCGACTGCAAAGAACGCTCAGCTTCGAGCTTGAAAGTGCGCGCGACAGTGTTGACGCATTCGCGGCCCCGAACATGAGCAGAGCCTTGAGATCGGAGGTGCTGCAATCGCCGTCCAAATACGCGCGGGCCAGCCCGACATCGCCGTCGCTGAAAAGCCGCCACAGTGCGCGCCACCGATGCAAGGACAACTCTGCGGCCGGGCCGGCCTCGCGGCCTTGATGGCGGATGATGCCGCCGTCGGGAAAGGCGATGGACAGCGAGCCCGCGCCAGCGGCTTTCAGCCGGGCTGCCATTAACTGGCGGGCAATGGACCACAGCGGCAGGCGCGATGACGGAGCTAGTGCACTCGCCGAGGCTTCGAGAGAGGTCATTGTCGCCTGCCGGAGTTGACTATTGTGACGGGAAGGTCCGGCCGCGGCGGTCGTGTTTTCAAAGCGAAGCCCTTGAGCCACATTTTCAAGGCATGCCAGAGGATGGCCGCAGTCACCTTGATCGTCATCAGAGGGACACCAACCAGCAGGCGGGCGAGCGTCCAGTCGGTCAAAGCCGCCCGACGTCCTGTCAGGGCAGCCACGATGACAGGGCCGTGCTGGTCGCAGGCTGTGATCGCAACTGAAATCGCGGCATCGGCAAGCGCAACGCGAAAATCATAATGCAGCGCCATGTCCATGAATGGCGAGACATAGAAGGCCTTGTCGCAGCTTTGACGGATCACCGGATCGGCGTCCTGCACCGGCAGCAGATAGCTGTGGCGCTCGCCAAAGGTGTTGCGGACTTCGTAGAGGACGGCGGCAAGATCGCCGTTGGCGCGCCGGCAGAAATAGATGCTCAAAGGATTGAAGCCATAGCCGAAGATTCTCGGCATGCAGAACAGATGGATCGATCCGTTGTCCAGCGCGATGCCGGCCGCCGCGAGATAGCGCTCCACTTGTGCACGCAAGGGCTCCGCGCTCTGCTCGCCGTGGTCGCCGTCGAAGAAGCTGACGGCGTTGAAGCGGTTGCGGGAGAAAAGCCGGAGTTTCCGGTCGGCCACGTCGATCTCGTCAAGATCCATCAACATCCAGAACACTGTGTGACGCAGCCGGTGCCGCTTCGGCTTGAGCCTGCGGTGCATCACCGACCCGACATAAAGCGCCGAGCTCATGCCGCGCGATCCGTCGGCGTTGCGCCCGGCACCGCAGCGCGCTTACAAAGAAAAATCCGCCCGGACTCATCTTCAACCTCCCAGGGCCTGCGGACGCCGCCCAGCGCTTCGGCGACAGCAAGACCGGATTGGAGTCCGTCCTCGTGGAACCCGGAGCCGAAATAGGAGCCGCAGAACCACGTGTTGCGTTGTCCCTGGATCGACCACAGCCTTTTCTGCGCAGCCAAAGCAGCCACGCCGAAAATCGGATGCTGGTAGCGTTCGAGCCGGAGGACGTGCTGCGGCGCCGGCGGCCGATACGGATTGAGTGTGACGAACAGCGATTGGTCAGTGCCGAGGTTCTGCAGCCGGTTCATCCAGTACGTGACGGTGCATGAGCTTTTCTCGTCATCGCTTCTGGCAGGACCGATGTAGTTCCAGCTCGACCACGCTGCCTTCCGCCCAGGCATGAGCGACGGGTCTGAATGCAAGACGGCGGTGTTGTCGCTATAGGCAAACGCACCCAGCAATTCCCGCTCCTCAGGGGATGGCTCGTGCAGCAGCGCCAGCGCGTCATCGGCATGAAGCGCCACGACGGCGTGATCGAATCGTTCGGCGCGGCCCGCGCTGTCGCGAATTTCCACCGCATGCTCACTGCGCCAGATGGCTGCGACGCCGACGCCGTGTTTGATGCGCTCGGCGAACGGAGCGGAAAGCCGCCGCACGTAGTTGCGGCTCCCACCCGATACCGTTCGCCACTCCGGGCAGTCGCTGATCTGAAGCAAGCCGTGATTGTCGTAAAACCTGATGAAGGACGCCGCGGGGTACTGCATCATGGTTTCCGGCGAAGCCGACCAGATGGCAGCCGCCATCGGCAGAAGATGATCGTCGCGGAAGGCTTCGCCATAGCCGCGGCTGTTGAGATATTCGCCCAGCGTCGCTTGTGAATCGTTCAGCAACACGAGATCGCGCGGCGCCTGGCGATAGAATTTCCTGAGGTCTGAAAGCATCGACCAGAACCGCGGACTGACAAGATTGCGCTTTTGCGCGAACAGCCCGGCGAGATCAGTGCCCGCGTATTCCAGCCGCCCCCAGTCCAGCGACACGGCAAAAGACATGTTGGAGCGTTCTGTAGCCACGCCAAGATGCCGAAACATCGCCGTCAGATTGGGATAGGCAGGCTCATTATAGACGATGAACCCGGTGTCGACGGCGATGGTCTCTGTCGGTGTCGTGACGTCGACGGTGTTGGAATGTCCGCCGATACGGCCATCCCGTTCAAAAACCGTGATGTCGTGAGCACGATGTAGCAGCCACGCTGCCGAAAGCCCGGAAATTCCGGTACCGACGACGGCGATCTTGAGACGGCGCGGATGACGCTCTGTCACGCGAGTTCCTTGGACACGGACGGTTTTGCTGACTGGAGATACGAGCGACCGCCCGGGTTGGATCAATCGGGCGTGATCCAGATCGACAATTTGCTCGTATCAGGGGCATGCATGCCTCGGCACAGTCAGATAGAAGGATGGGTGGTGGCCGCACCTGGCATGGCGGCATCAACGGTAAGAGCCCGATATTGCAACCGGACGTACGCGAGCCAGCCGATTGGGTGCGGGCCATCGCTCGCGATGCTGACAAGGAAGCCTTCACGAGGCTCTTTGAATTCTACGCCCCCCGGGTCAAGGCCTTCCTGATCAGGTTGGGATCGGATGCCGGTCTCGCCGAAGAGATGGCCCAGGAGACGCTGTTGTTGGTTTGGCGCAAGGCGGCCATGTTCGATCCAACCAAAGCCGGTGTCGGAACCTGGATATTCACGATCGCCCGCAATCTTCGCATTGACCGGGCTCGCCGGGGCAGCGGCGTCAGCGTGGAAGCGATCTACGACGTGTTGACGTCGGAGGCGCCTGTGCCGCCGGACGAAACGCTGCTCGCTGACGAGCGCGATGAGCGGGTCCGAAGCGCACTTCAGGACCTGCCAAGCGACCAGGTCAGCGTGGTTCGCATGTCATTTTTCGAGAACAAGCCGCACGCGGAGATTGCCACTGCGCTGGGCTTGCCGCTCGGCACAGTCAAGTCGCGGCTGCGATTGGCAATGAAGCGGCTGCGGGAGCGGCTCGAGGAACGGTCATGACTATCGTGCATCATCCGTCTGACGAGACGCTGGCAGCGTGTGCCGCGGGAGGCCTCGACGAAGGCAAGCTCATGGCCGTTGCGACCCATCTCCTGACTTGTCCCGCTTGCCGGAAGGCTGTGGGCACGTTTGAAAGCGTCGGCGGCACAATGCTGGACGACATCCAGCCGGCCGCGATGACGCCAGGCGCACTGCAACGCGCGCTGGCGGCCGTCGCTTCGGAGCAACCGCAGCAAAAACCGGACCGCGGTGCTGCGGCTCCCGGCGTTCCGGGCACGCTTGCGTCTTATGGACTTGGACCCTGGCGCTGGATCGGGCCCGGCATCCATCGGCGTGACGTTCACACCAAGGGCGCCGGCGGCACCCGAGTTTTCATGCTGAAGGCTGCGCCCGGCACCACGCTGCCGCATCACAAGCACACAGGCACGGAGTGGACCTGCATCATTCAAGGCGCCTTCCGGCACGAAGGTGGCCGTTATGCCGAGGGTGATTTTGATGAAGCCGATGAGGACATCGAGCACACGCCGGTGATCGAAGATGGAGCCGAGTGCATCTGCCTTGTCGCCTTGCAAGGAGAGCTTCGGTTCCAGGGCTGGATCGGCCGAATGCTGCAGCCCTTCGTGAGAATCTAACAGCAATGGCGGAAAGCGAAACGCGCCGGCGATTGCGGTGGCCCTGGCTTTTGCCGGCCGGCGTGGTCGGCCTGCTCGCCGCGTCGGTTTTCAGCCCGGCGCTCGTTCCTAATCTTTTGGCAAAATTGCAGAGCTACGATCGCGTCACGAACATCGCTTACGCGCAGGGCGAGCGGCATCGCCTCGATGTCTATCGGGCGCACGGAATGACGGCACGGCCGGTGCTGGTTTTCTTCTATGGCGGAAGCTGGCAGGCCGGGTCCAAGGACATGTACGCGTTTCTCGCCTCCACGCTGGCCGCACGGGGCTATGTCGTGATTGTCCCGGATTACCGGGTTTACCCCGAGGTCAAGTTTCCGGTGTTCCTTGAGGACGGAGCGGAGGCCGTTCGATGGACGCGTGACAACGCGACCGCGTTTGGCGGTGATCCCTCGCGAATCTTCATCATGGGTCATTCGGCCGGGGCGCATATCGCGGCGATGCTCGCGCTCGACGACGAATGGCTGCGGGGCGTTGGTCTCAGCCCGTCGCGCGATATATCCGGCCTGATCGGGGTGTCCGGCCCCTATGACTTCCTGCCGCTCAAGGACGACAACCTGAAGGTGATCTTCGGCGGCGACAATCGCGCGCAGACGCAACCCATCACCTTTGCCAAGGACGCAAGTTCCACTGCCAAAGGCGACAAGCCAGCCGCGCTGCTGCTCACCGGGTCCGCGGACACGACGGTCAGCCCTCGCAATTCGGAGAAGCTCGCCGCAGCTCTTCGCGCGAACGGCAATGTGGCGACCGAAGTTGTCTATCCCAAGCTTGGCCACATCTCGATCCTGCTGGCCTTTGCACCATTCGTGTCACGATTTTTTCCGGCGTTGGACGAGATCGACGCTTTTGTCGGCGGTGCGAAATCTTCGCCCGCGAGCGCCGCCCGTCCGACGGCAGCGGTCGTGCGGCAATGACCGCGCTCGCCCTTATCATCGGCCTGATCGCCATAGCGGCATCGCTGTCGCTGATCATGTCGCTTGCCTGGGCGGTCGAACAGCGCACCGGCAATTCCGGATGGATCGACACCGTCTGGACATTTGGGCTGGGTGGGACGGGCGTTGCGAGCGCGTTGCTGTCCCTGCCGGGCGAGACATTCATTGCGCCGCGGCAATGGCTGGTCGCCGCCATGACCTTTGCCTGGGCCCTCCGTCTCGGAGCGCATATCGCGCGGAGATCGGCCAGCCGGGCAGACGATCCGCGCTACGCAAAGCTCCGCAACCAATGGGGCGATCGCGCGTCATGGCAGATGTGGATCCTGCTTCAGAAGCAAGCGGTGGTGACCGTTCCCATGGCCTTGTCCGTTTGGCTCGCCGCGCACAACCCTGTGCCGGGTCTGCGGGCGCAGGACCTTGCCGGACTGCTGATTGTTGTAATCGCGATCGCCGGTGAAACCTTGGCGGATTCGCAACTGCGGGCCTTCACGCGAAACCAGGAAAACCGTGGTGCGGTTTGCGATGTCGGGCTGTGGCGGTGGTCCAGGCATCCCAACTATTTCTTCGAATGGCTGGCCTGGCTGGCTTATCCGGTCATCGCCGTGGAGTTGAGCGGAAGCTATCCGGCGGGCTGGCTCGCTTTGGCTGCACCCGCATGCATGTATTGGCTGCTGGTCTATGTTTCCGGAATTCCACCGCTTGAAGAACACATGATGGAAACGCGCGGACAAGCCTTCCGGGATTATCAGGCGCGAACCAATGTTTTCTTTCCGGGGCCGGCACGCTGAAAGGCGAGTTTTCGAATCCCGGTCAAAGCAGGCGCCGCAATGCCAGTGTCGTCAACGCAGCCGCGAACGCGCTTGCGAAACCGCCATACACCATGTCGAGGATCGTGATCTGAAAGGTCCAGTTTCGCAGGGTCGCGAAATTCGTCAGGTCGTATGTGGCATAAGCGAGCACGCCAAATAGGAATCCGTAGCCGATCGCCGTCGCGATAGAGTTCGCATTGACGGCCGGATTGACCGCGAACGCCACGATGCCGATCGGAAAGATCAGATAGAACGCGGCAGCCGGCGCCAGGCGCAAATCAGGCAGCAGAATATCGCCAAGCGTCGGTCGGTAGAGCGCCGGGCCCATAATGCTGAGCCATGACAAATCCACGACCGTAAAAACCAGGAACGTCACGAGATACGAAACGACAAGCCGCATGCTGCCTCCTGAGAGACATTGATGCTGCTTGTACGGGGCGGACGCGATGTTGGATCACGCGGTGAAGCCGACAGAGCTCAACCGTGAATGCTACTCCGGCTTCAGACCTGCGAGCTTCGCGGCCTCGCGCGAGTTGTCGTATTCCTTCTGGATGTAGGCGGCGAAGCCCTTCGAGGTCTGCAGGTCCTCGGACACGAGCTCGGCGCCGCTCGCCAGGAATTTGTCCTGCGCCGACTTGTCGGCCAACGCCTTGATCAGCGCCTTCTCGAGCTGGGCCACGATCTCGGCCGGCGTCTTCGACGGCGCGAGGACGCCCACATAGCTCGCCGCGGTGAAATCCTTGACGCCGGATTCGATCATGGTCGGCACGTCGCCGATCTTGGGAATGCGCTTGCTGGAAGCGACCGCGAGGATGCGCACCTTGCCTTGGCCGTGATGCTCGAGCAGCGTCGACACCTCGGTCATCGCGCCTGACACCGTGCCGGCCAGCACGTCGCCGACCAGCGCGCCGCCGCCGCGATAGGGCACGTGCACGATCTTGGCGCCGGTGGCGGCATTGAAGCGCGCCAGCGTCATATGCGAGGCGCTGCCGACGCCCGAGGTGGCGAGCGTGATCTGCTGCTTCTTCGACAGCTCGACGAGCTCGGCCACCGTCTTCGCCGGCACCGAGTTGTTCAGCACGATCGAGTGCGGCGCGAGGTTGGCGAGCCCGATCGGCACGAAATCCTTCAGCGGATCGTAAGGCAGCTTGGCCTGCACGAAGGGATTGACGGTGAGCGGTCCGTTCGAGCCGGTCAGCAGCGTGTAGCCGTCCGGCGCCGCCGTCGCGACGACACCAGCGCCGATGCCACCGCCCGCGCCGGTGCGGTTCTCGATCACGACCGCCTGGCCGAGCGAAGCCGCCATCCCCTCGCCCACGATCCGCGCCACCAGGTCCGCATTGCCGCCGGCCGCGAACGGGCAGATCAGCCGGACCGGCCGGTCCGGATAGGCCGCGAAAGCCGCGCGCGGCAGGAGCGAAACGAGCGGAGCAGCCGACAGGGCGGTGAGCAGCGAGCGGCGGGAGATCGACATGGCGTTCCTCCGGAGGAGTTTTTGCAAGGTGTCTTTGAGGGTGTCTTTGCTGGCGCTCCGATAGCCTGAGGATACCTCCGGCGCAAACTATTCTTTCGGTCAAGAGGCCGCAGACAAGAAACCGTTGCGGGACCGCATTTTCGCAGGCGGTTTCTTCCCCATCGGCTCACGGGGACATGACTTTTCTAACGCCGGCGCGGGCCTATATTGCGGGTGCCGGATGCTTCCCTGCATGGAGTGACACTCGATGGCCACGCGACAGATCAAGCTCAACGCCTTCATGCGGCCGGCGAGCATCCACACCGGCGCGTGGCGCTATCCGGGCGCCTGGCCGGACATGAATTTCAACTACGCTCATCTCAAGGAATGTATCCAGAAGCTCGAAGCCGCGAAGTTCGACGCCTTCTTTATGGCCGACCACATGGCCGTGCTGAACATGCCGATGGACGCGCTGAAGCGGAGCCACACCGCGACCTCGTTCGAGCCGTTCACGCTGCTCTCGGCCCTGTCGCAGGCGACCAATCATATCGGCCTCGTCGCCACCGGCTCGACCACCTTCGACGCGCCCTATCACATCGCCCGCCGCTTTGCCTCACTCGACCACATCTCGGGCGGCCGCGCCGGCTGGAACATCGTCACCACCTCCAATCCGGACGCCGCGCTGAACTTCGGCATGGACGAGCACATGGAGCACGGCGAGCGCTATCATCGCGCGCGCGAATTCTACGATGTGGTCACCGGCCTGTGGGATTCCTGGGCCGACGACGCCTTCATCCGCGATGTCGAGAGCGGTGTGTTCTTCGATCCCGACAAGCTGCATGTGCTCAACCACAAGGGCGAATCCTTTTCGGTAAAAGGCCCGCTCAACATCGCGCGCCCCATCCAGGGCTGGCCGCTGATCGTGCAGGCTGGCGCGTCGGAGTCGGGCAAGCAGCTTGCCGCCGAAACCGCCGAGGCCGTGTTCACCGCGCAGAGCAACATCGAAGCCGGCCGCGCCTTCTATGCCGACGTCAAAGGCCGCATGAAAAAGCTCGGCCGTGATCCGGAGCACATGAAGATCCAGCCGGCATGTCTGGTGATCGTTGGCGACAGCGTCGAGGAGGCCAAGGCCAAGCGCGCCAAGCTCGACAGTCTCGTGAACTATGCAAACGCCATCGCCTCGCTGTCGATCGCGCTCGGCACCGATGCCTCCAAGTTCGATCCGGACGGGCCGCTGCCCGAGATTCCGGAAAGCAATGCCTCGAAGAGCGGACGCGAACGCGCAATTAAGGCTGCGAAAGTCGACAACCTTACAGTGCGCCAACTCGCCCAGCGTATGGGCGGCTATTCGGGGCTTGCGATGGTCGGCACGCCCAAGACCATCGCCGACGAAATGGAAGCCTGGATCGAAACCAACGCCAGCGATGGTTTCACCATCATGTTCCCGTATCTGCCGGGCGGACTCGACGACTTCGCGCGCGGCGTGATCCCGGAATTGCAGCGCCGCGGACTGTTCCGCAAGGAATACGAGGGCAAGACGCTGCGCGAAAATCTCGGGCTGCCGCGCCCGAGCAATCGTTTCTTCGACAACAAGGCCGTCGCCGCCGAATGAGCGAGATCGAGAACTTCCACGCCCACGTCTATTACGATCCGCCCGAGCACGCGGAGGCGCTCAAATTCTGCGAGACCGCCGGAAAGACATTCGGCGTCAAGGTCGGACGGATGCATGACAATCCGGTCGGCCCGCATCCGCGCGGGAGCTGCCAGCTCACGATCGAACAGGACAAGCTCGCCGAGGTGCTGCCCTGGCTGGTGCTCAACCGCGGCAAGTTCACGATCTTCACCCACGCGCAGACCGGCAACGCGCTGAAGGATCACACCCAGCACGTGATCTGGCTCGGCCCGTCCGAGACGCTGAAGCTCGACCAGTTTCGGTAGAGTATTTTTCGGTCTGCGCTGCGCCAGCACCGCTGTCATGCCCGGCCTTGTGCCGGGCATCTCGCTTAGGAGGGCACAATGCGTCCCTAAGCGAGATGGCCGGGACAAGCCCGGCCATGACGGCTGCGACGTCAAACCAAGTGCTCCTCAAAGCCGCGAAATCTGCAGCAGCTTGCGATCGCCGATCCAGGTTCGCGCCAAGTCAGCTTCGGCCTTGCGTGCCGCGGTCCGGTTGCCCTGTTTCTTATGCAGCTCCGCGAGCCCGTAATACGACCAGCCGTTCGACGGCGCGCGGGTGAGCGCACGCTGGAATTGCCGCTCCGCCTCGGCATAGCGGCCGGCCTGCAGCAGCGCTGCCGCAAGCGACTGGCGGACCGGATAGTACCAATAGGGCGGCTCCGTGTAGGGCAACGCCTCCTGCAGAGCGGCCGCCTGTTCGAATTGCGAGACCGCGCCACGCTTGTCGCCTTTCGCCTGCGCGACGCGCGCGAGGACAACCGTGCGCGCGACATGGAGCACCTCTTGCGCCGGAACGCCGGAGTCTTTCAGCAGCTTGAAATCCGCGGTGCGTTCGAGGGTCTCGATCGCCTGCGCCGCAGCTTCCGCGGACGCGAAGTCTCGACGCTCCGCGAACGCGACGCCGCGTGCGTAGAGCCATATGCCTTTGACATACGGAATGGCGTCGCCGGGATCGGGCAGCGCCAGGATGGTGTCGGGCGTGCTGAACTGCGCGTGCGCGAAATATGGCGCAGCTTTCACGGGCTGCACCATCGCGATGCCGCGTGCGGCCTCGTCGGGAATGAGCTGCCGCAGCTTTTCGGCCGCCGCGATCACGGTTGCGCCGTCGCCTGCCATCTGCGCCGACGCCATGACGAAGTGCACGTTGTGCGTATAGTAGCCGAGCCGATAAACACCCATCGGCGCGTTGGTGTCGGTCAGATATTTCTCATCGACCTGCACCGCGGTCTTGTTGTCCGCCAGCGCATCGAGATAGCGGCCAACCCGGTAGTAGATGTGGCTCGGCATGTGGACGAGATGGCCGGCGCCGGGAATGGCGCCGCGCAGCCGGTCGGCATAGGCCTCGGCGCGCTTGGGGCGGTCCGAAGCCTCTACGGCGTGGATGTAGAAATGAATCGCGCCGGTGTGACTGGGGTTGCGGGCCAGCACCCGTTCGAGCGTCGGCACGATGGCGACGCTTTGCGGATTTGGCTCCTTGCCGCCCGGCTTCCAGTAATCCCAGGGGCTCACGTCCATGACGGCCTCGGCATAGAGCGTGTCGATGTCGTCATCGTCGGGAAACTGCTCAGAGACCTTTTTCATCTCGGCTGCATACGCCGCATCGAAGGGCGCTCGCGCGGCCTTCGGATCGCTGCCGTAGCGCGCGAGCAGCGCATCGATCAGCGCCCGCTCCCGCGGACTCGCCGAGGACGAAAGGGCCTTCGCCTTCTGTGCCGCCGCGTAGGCCGGCGCGACGTCATCTTCCGGCATGGGAAGATTGATGTTCGGGCCTAGCACCAGCGCCTCGCCCCAGAAGCACATGGCGCAATTGGGATCGAGCTTCTGCGCGATGCGGAAGGCGCGCTGCGCCTCGGCATGATTGAACGCGTAGGCCAGCCGTAGCCCTTGATCGAAATACGCCTGGGCGCGCTCGTTCGCAGTCGTGATCTTGTAGGCGATGGGGCCAAGACCGGGCCACAGCGGCGGCTCGATGTCGGCAAAAGTCGGCGCCGGGCTTGCGGCGCTCATCTCGGCGCGTGGCACTTCGGTCTGCGCCAGGCGCAGCAGCATGGTCGTCCGTTTCATCGCACCGGGCGTGTGGCAGATCGGGACATCCTGCTCGGACAGCGAAACCGGCTGATCCGCGGGCGCCGCGTCCGCATCGGCGATGGTCACGACGTTGCCGGCGAGCAAAACCAGCCCAGCGACGCCACCGAGCAAAGCTGCTGTGGCACCAACGAGAAGCGTCCGCGATTGTGGGAAGGTCGACATGTCGTCCTCCAACGGTTTCAAAAAAATCTGTGAGAACCAAAGCCGGCTGAGCGCGCCGGCCGAATTCAAGCAATGACGCTCACGACTTGATTCTCGACGGTTTCTCGCGCCCCGGCAATGGGACTATCGGAGGACCCGCCGGTGCATCCGGAGAGTGATCGCACCCAATTGGATACCGGAAGACCTTATGCTGGAATGCGGGCTCGGCACGGTTTCAAAAAATACTGCTTCGTGCAGAAATTCGGGAGGACCCATGCGGCGAGCGCTCGCTTTCGGCTGTCTTTTCTTCACCCTCTTTGCGTCCGCAGCCGCCAGGGCCGACACGTGGCCGTCCCGCACCGTGCGCATCATCATTCCGCTCGCGGCTGGCGGAGGCGGCGATGTCTTTACCCGGCTTCTCGCCGACCAACTGCAGAAGAAATACGGCCAGCCTTTCGTGGTCGAAAACCGCCCCGGCGGAGGACTGAACATCGGCGCCCGCGCCTGCGCGGAGGCCCCGCCCGACGGCTACACGCTGTGCGTGATGTCGAGCGAGCCTGTGGTCTACAACCAGTTCCTGTACCGCAGCCTACCGTTCAATCCGGAGAAGGACTTCGCGCCGATCTGCAATCTGTTCTTCAACCTCGAAGCTCTCGTCGCGAACTCCGATCTCAAAGCGAAGACCGTTCCCGATCTGGTCGCGCTCGCCCGGCAGAAGCCGGGAACCTTGAGCTATGGCACCTTCTCGTTCACGCTCGTGCAGTTCATGAACAAGCTGAACAAGAGCAACGGCATCGACATCGTGCGGGTGCCATTCCGCAGCGGCAATGAAGTGGTCACCGCGGTGCTGTCGGGCACCACGCCCATCGCGCTTCTCGGACTAAGCAACATGCTGGCCCAGGTGAAAAGCGGCCGCATCACCGGGATCGCACTCAGCGCCAACATGCGCTCGCCGCTGTTCCCCGACATCCCGACGCTGCAGGAAGCGACGGGAGAGCATTATCCCGTGACATGGTTCGGCCTATTTGCGCCGGCCAACACACCGCGGGAGATCATCGACCGGGTTCACGCCGACGTGGTCGCGATCACCGGCACGCCGGAGTTCAAGCAGAAGAACTATGTCGAGCGGGCCATCGAATATGGCGTGAACACGCCGGCTGAGTTCGCGAAGTTCATCAGCGAAACCCGTGCCGAGGCGGCGGTGCTCGCCAGGGAATCCGGCGAGCCGCTGCAATAGTTCGCGGGTTGGAGCGTCAGTTGAGCACGACCCGGTCGCCGCTCCGCACCCGTCCGGGCGCGGCGACGACGGCATAAATCCCGGCGCATGGAAACTTGCCCAGGTCGCCGAGCTGCATTCGATTGTGCTGAACCAGCGTTTTCAGGACTTCGATGTCCTGGGGCACATCGTCCTGCGCAAGCGTCGTCATCACGCATCGCGGATCGAGCAGAGACAGATTCAACCGTGCCGCATCGCCCAGCCCGATGGCACGACCGACCCAGTCGTTCTCGATGAATCCGACCGGCTGGGTTTTCAGGACGACGTTCATGCGAAACCGGCGCGAATCGAAACGTGTCCGAGGCCGAAGCTCGGTCAACCGTGCGAGCGTCGACGAGGTCATGACCGACATCGGAAACACATCGAGGAAAGAACCGACCGGGACCGGAGAATCCATCCCGATCGCCGCAAAGAGCGCCGAGCCTAGCTTCTGCTGGACCACGGTGTCCTTGTTGCCGCCAGGGTCCGCCCCCGCGACATCCGGATGATACTGATCGATGGTGAAGTCTTCCGGCGCCGACTGCCGAAGCGCGACGTTGCGCTTGAAGCAGGCCGACAGCGCCCGATCGAGTCCCGATGAATCGCTCCTCAGCGTTGTACCGTCCGGCAAGGTCATCCGGACCGGCGGCATGCTGCCGCCGTCACGCGGCGGCTCGACGAAGCTCGCCTTGCACTTCAGCAACTCGGGATAGAGCCTCACGCTTTTCGCGCTGACCACCTTCCCGGTATCGGGCTCGACGAGTGCGTAGGCGCGGTCACCCAGCACGCCTCGTTCGGTGATGTCGGCGTCCTGGAGCAGCTCACCGCCCATGGATTTGACCGGGAAGCGCCAAAGCTCCGCGACCGAGCCAACGATTTCACTCGTCCCCATGTCGATCCCCCTGTGTTCAGGCGACCGGCCGTGCCCGCGCACCACCGCCGCCTTGCCACCTGTCAACCTGGAATTTCCCGCAGCGTCCTCTCGGCCCCCCACGGCCTCGGGATGCAGCATCGTAGCGGCCGCCTGCGGAATTGCCTACTCGCCGGGAATATCCTATTCGCCGAGAATATCCTGGCGCCGCTGCTCGAGCTCGCCGGAATAGCGGCGCAGCGCATAGGCTTCGGTCAGGAGACCGATCACCTCGCGGTTGTCCGCCGCCTCGACCACCGCGAGCGCCTCCGCCTCGGCCCGGTCAAACACCATGACGGCCTGCTTCACCGTCATGATGGGCAGCAGCGCGGTATCCTTGAAATGTAGGATCTCGCGCACCTGCATGGCTTCGTCGTATTCCCCCGAATGCGCCTCGGCGACCTGCACGATGCCGGCGTAGGTCTTGTCTTCGTTGATCGCCACCACCTGCCCGGTCGAGCCAAGCGGATGCACGCGCCGGAAACGCCCGAGCGTGGTGTGAGCCGGCACAGTGCGAACGTCCGGCCGCATCATGCGCCGCACCGTCAATTCGCGCATCCAGCCGACATCGGCCGCGCTGCGGATGCCCTCGCCACGCAGATGGAAGCGCCAGGTCGCGAACGAATAGCCGAACTGCTCGCGCGTCACCTGCGCGGAGACGATGATCGCGATCAGCACCGTCGCGGTGAGCCAGAAGTCGCCGGTGGTTTCGAGCGCGATGAAGGTCATGGTGAGTGGCCCGCCGATCACCGAGACCGAAAGCGCTCCCATGCCGATGATGGCATAGACATGCGGATCGAGAGCGGCTGCCGGCCAGAACATGTTGGCCGTGTCGGCGAACAGCCGCCCGCCGAGCGCCCCGATCAGCAGCGACGCGAAGAACAGGCCGCCGCGAAACCCGGTGCCGAGCGAAACGATGGATGCGACCGATTTCAACACGAACAGCAGCGCGATCGACGATAGCGTCTCCGACATCGCCGACGAGATACGGATCGCGCCGTGCCCCGACGAGAGCACCTCGGGCGCGAAGATCGCCATCGTCCCCACCACCAGGCCGCCGAGCGTGGGGCGCAGCATGGGACGGATGCGCAACTCGTTCAGCACGGTTTCGCAGGCTGCAACGCCGCGCATGAGCAGAATGCCGACCACTGCGGCCGCAAGACCCACAAGCCCCGATACGATGAGATCGAGGCTGCGGACATGCGAGACGTAAAGCGAGCCCAGGCCCAGGCTCGTCTCGCCCAACGCCGAGGCGACCAGATAGCCGACCAGCGCCGCCGCGCCGACCGGCGCGAGGTTGACGACCGAATAGCTCGCGATGACCAGTTCGAAGGCATAGAACGAGCCGGCGAGCGGCGCCCCAAAGGCGCCTGCAATGGCGCCCGCCGCGCCGCAGCCGACCAGCACGCGCAAATCGCGCCGGCGCAGCCGGAAGGCCTGACCGAGCCAGGACGCGACGCCGCTCGCCAATTGGGTGTAGCCCGCCTCAAGACCGACCGATGCGCCAACCCCGCTCGACCAGACCGTCTGCAAGGCGACAATCAGGCTGCCGCGTGGCGACATGCGGCCGCCATGGAGCGCATTGGCCTCGATCGGGTCGATCTCGCGGCCCGGCCGCCAGCGCATCAGCGCCCACAGACCCAGGCCGAAGGCCATGCCGCCCAGGGTCGGCACCGCGAGCGCGACGACCGGATTGAGCCTGGTTGCGGCGGACAGCCGTTCGCCGAGCGGCACGCCAAACAGCATGTGCAGCAGGCTGACGCCGAAACCCATCGCCGCCACGATCAGGCCCGCTAACAGCCCGACCAGCGCCGCAACCACGATCAGCCCGGACTCCCGCGCACGCACCAGGGTGCGCAGGGCCTGCGGCACTTCGAGACTGGAAAAGAAGGACTGAATCCGGTGATGGGACGCGGATGGACCGTGCATAAACAAACGTCCGAATTCCCCCGCTGTCTGCTACGCCAATTCAAACGGACCGTACAGTGCCGACACGTTCTTGCTGATGCGCATTCAGCGCAGCCGGGATAGGCTTCCACAAATCTGTTGCAGGGGGGAGCGCCATGGCCATTGCGACACGACTGACCGAGCGGCTTCGCATCAAGCATCCGATCATGCTGGCGCCGATGGACCTGGTCGCCGACGGCCGGCTCGCCGCGACCGTGAGCCGCGCCGGCGGCTTCGGCATCATCGGCGGCGGCTACGGCGACGAAGCCTGGCTCAAGCGCGAGCTGGACGCGGCCGGCGACGCCCGGATCGGGGTGGGCTTCATCACCTGGAGCATGGCGCGGCAGCCGCGTGTGCTCGATCTCGTGCTGGAGCGGAAACCCGCGGCCGTGATGCTGTCGTTCGGCGCGCTCGCCCCGCACGCGGCCAGGATCAAGAAGTCCGGCGCGCTGCTGATCTGTCAGGTGCAGACCCTCGCGCATGCCAGGGAAGCCGTGGCGAACGACGCCGACGTGATCGTGGCGCATGGCGCGGAAGGCGGCGGCCATGGCATCGCGCGCGGCACCTTCGCGCTGGTGCCGGCCGTGGTCGACACGGCGCCCGGCATTCCGGTTGCGGCGTCGGGCGGTGTCGCCGATGGCCGGGGGCTCGCGGCGGCGCTGATGCTCGGCGCCGACGGCGTGCTGGTCGGCACGCGGTTCTATGCCTCGATCGAAGCCGCGGGCTTTCAGAGCGCCAAGGAGCGCATCGTCAAAGCGGATGGCGACAGCACCGTCCGCGGCATTCTCTTCGACATCGCGCGGCGCAACGTCTGGCCGGCGCCGTTCGGCGGCCGCGTGCTGCGCAACGCATTCTCCGAACGCTGGCGCGGCCGCGAGGCCGAGCTGATGCAGCATCCGGAAGAGGCCGAGCGTTACGCCAAGGCGCGCGAGACCGGCGACTACGACACCGCGGCGGTGATCGCGGGCGAGGTCGTCGACCTGATCGGCGACATTCCGCCGGCCGCCGAGATCGTCGAGCGCATCACGCGGGAGGCCGAAACCCTGATCGGCGGCGCCTCGAACCGCTATCGCGCCTCGAAATGAGCCGTTAGTGTCCCGGCGGCCAAATTCAGCAAGGACCCCTGCCATGAACCGCCTGATCGATCTGCCGCCGGAGCAACAGACCGCAGAACAGAAGAAAGTCTTCGAGCAGCTCGTCGCGGGCCGCGGCCGCATTCTCGGGCCGTACAAGATCTGGATCCATTCGCCGACCGTGGCGGGCGGCATGGAGCATATCGGCACCTATCTCAACAAGAAGGGTTCGCTGTCGGAGCGCGAGGTCGAGATTGGAATCCTTCTGACCGCGCAGCACTGGGACGCCAACTACGTCCGGCAGGCGCATATCAAGATGGGCAAGCAGGTTGGTCTAAGCCAGGAGATCATCGACGCGGTGCTGGCGGGGCAAGACCCCAAGCTCACCGATCCGCATGAGCGCGGCGTGCATCGCTTCGCCACCTCGTTGCTCAAGGGCGCGAAGCTCTCGGACGCCGAATTCGCCGAGGTCGAGAAGGCGATCGGCCGCGACGGCATCGCCGAGGTGCTGGTGCTGATCGGCTATTACACCTCGGTCGCGCTCGGCATGAAGGTGCACGAGGTGCCGGTCCCGCAGACCTAGTCAGGCGCTGGACTGCCCTGCCCGCTTGCCGCGCCGCTTCCGGCTGGCCGGCCAAACGACCATAACCAAAACAAGCAAGTCATTCGGGAGAAAGTGCCTATGACCACCCGCCGTCAATTCGTTCAACTCGCCGCAGCCGCTGTGGGCGGCGCCACGCTGCCCGGCGCGGCCTTCGCTCAGGCACAGGCTTGGCCGACGCGGCCGATCCGCGCCATGATTCCGTTTGCTGCCGGAAGCTCGCTCGACATCGTCGGGCGGATCGTCATGGACCCGCTGTCGGCGCAGCTCGGCCAGCCGATCGTGATCGAGAATCGCGGCGGCGCCGGCGGCACCATCGGCACGGCGCTGGTCGCCAAGTCCGACCCGGACGGCTATTCGATCCTGATCCAGGCCTCGGCGCATTCGGCCGCACCTGCGGCCTATTCGAACATCGGCTACGATGTTGCCAACGACTTCATCGCGGTGATCCCGTTCGGCACGCTGCCGAACGTCACCGTGGTGTCACCGGCGAGCGGCATCAAGACGCTGAAGCAGCTCGTCGAGAAGGCCAAGTCGAGCACGATCACCTACGCATCGGCCGGCACCGGCAGCGCCACGCACTGGGCCGCGGAGCGCATCCGCGTCGCGGGCGGCTTCCAGGGCACGCACGTGCCGTTCCGCGGCGGCCCCGACGCGCTGACCGAGGTCATGACCGGTCGCGTCGATTTCACCTCGATGGGCATGTCGTCCGCGTTGCCGCTGATCAAGGACGGCAAGCTCGTGCCGCTCGCGGTGTCGACGACCAAGCGCTCGAGCGCCCTTCCCGACGTGCCGACCACGATCGAGGCGGGGCTTCCCGATTCCGACTACACCTACTGGATGGGTCTGTTCGTTCCGGCGAAGACGCCGGAGGCCATCGTCACGCGGCTGCGCAGCGAGACCGAAAAGGCGCTGAAGAACCCGAACGTGATCGAGAAATTTGGGCAGCAGGGCATCGAGCCGATGCCGATGTCGACCGCCGATTTCAATGCATTGATCCGCAAGGAAATCCAAAGCAACATCGCGCTGGTGAAGGCCGCCGGGCTGAAGTTCAACTGATGGGCTCAAGCATATGAATGATCGTACCGAAGCGCTTGCCGAGAAGATCGCGGCGCGCCTGATCGCGCGCAAAGAGACCGTCGCGGTTGCCGAAGGCTCGGCGGGCGGATTGATCTCGGCGGCGCTGCTCGCAGTGCCGGGCGCTTCGGCCTATTTCGTCAGCGGCGCGGTGGTCTACACTGGCGCTGCGCGCGGCGTGCTGGCCGGCATCACGCTCGACGAGATGAAAAGTCTCGGCATCAGGCCGGCCAGCGAGCCCTACGCCACGCTCCTGGCGCGCCGCATGCGCGAGCGGCTCGAAACCACCTGGGGCCTCGCCGAGGCCGGCGCCGCGGGACCGACCGGAAATCGTTATGGCGACCCGGCCGGCCACACCTGCATCGCAGTGGCCGGCCCATCCGAGCGGGCGGCGACGCTCCGTACCGGATCGAGCGACCGCCGCAACAACATGCAGGCGTTTGCGGTGCGGGCTCTGGAGATTTTCGCCGAGCAGTTGGGCTAAGCTGACAGTCCAGCGTTTGGGATATCGAGATGAATTCATTTCAAAGAACGGATGTGGGCTATACGCCCACGGCCAAGGCACTGCATTGGCTGGTCGTGGCTCTCCTGGTTTTCCAGTACGTCGTTGCGTGGAGGATGCCGCACATCGGACGCAACACGGTGCCTGACACGATCATCAATCTGCATTTTTCCCTGGGCGTGCTCATCATAGCCGTGATCGCTATCCGGCTCGGATGGCGCTTCACGCATCCGGAACCCACTCCCTTTGCCGGATTGCCGCCCTGGCAGGTTCACACCGCGCGCACCTTGCACTGGGCGTTGTATGCCTTGCTCGTCGTCATCCCGGTGCTGGGTTGGATGAACGCTTCATTTCGCGGCTATGACGTCAGTTTCTTCGGGCTGTTCACGATGCCGAAGCTGATCGGCATGCGGGCGCCAGGCTTTGGCTGGACCGGCGACGTGCACATGCTGATGTCCTACTACGCCCTGCTTCCGTTGGCGGATCTGCATGTCGTGGCGGCACTCTATCACCGGTTCATCCGGAGAGACGGCGTGTTGGCCCGGATGCTGCCGAGCGGCTGGGCCTAGCGCGTCGCCAGCACATAGGGCCGAAGCTCCGTGGCCAGAAACTCGGCGAACACGCGCAGCCGTGCGTTGTTGCGGCTGTGGGCGTGCCGCAGAACCCAAAGGTCCGCGCAGTGTTCCTTGGGGACCTCGAATGCCCGCACCAGCCTGCTGTCGCTCTCGCCCAGGTAGGACGGAAGGCACGCGAGCCCCAGGCCTTCGCGTGCCGCCGCCAGCAGGAGCAGCATGCTGCTGGCGCGATAGACGATGGTGTTGGACTTCCGGCTGCCTTCGAACCACCGCGATCCCGACAGGTTCGACAGCGCGCCGCACCCCAACAGCAGGTTGTGCTGGCGCAGCCCTTTCGATCTCGGGATCGGCATGTTCGTGAAATACGATTTGCCGCCATAGACCGCGAGCGGAAGCTTGCCGAGGCAGCGCCCGACCATCTGCTCGTGTTTCGCGACATCGCCTTCCAGCGTCCGCAACGCGATGTCGAATTGATCGGGGTGGATCGTGCTGTAGCCGTCCAGCGTGCCGATCACCTCGACAGTGATTTCCGGATAGGCCGCCCGAAAGCGACCGATGACCTTCGGCAGGAGGCCAAATCCAAGATTGAAGGTGGCGGCCAGGCGGATGTTGCCGACCGGCCGGCCGTGATCGGCGTCGGCGGATTGAAGCACTTCGTCGGCCGCGTCGGCCATGCGCTCGACTTGAGCGGCGACCCGTTCTCCGGCGGCCGTCAAAGCCAGCCCCTGCGGGGTGCGATCGAAAACCCGGATGCCAAGCCGGGCTTCGAGGCGGTCGATGCGGCGCAGGACCGTCGAGCGGTGCGTCCCGAGCGCCGCCGCTGCACCGGCAAGTGAACCGGCACGCGCCACCGCGATCAGGCTGTGCAGATCGTCCCAGTCGAGCTGTTGCATTTTTGCGCGCAGCGTTGCCATTTCGAACAGTTCCGTTGCGAAAATTTAAGACCTAAATTCCAACTCCGCAACCGAAGAGGAACGCCCGCGATGGCAAAGCTCGATAGCGACATGAAGGACGTGGTTCGCCGGACGAACCTGTGTTTCGCCGCAACCATCAACGCGGATGGCAGCCCCAATCTTTCGCCGAAGAGCACGTTGACGGTGCACGACGACGAGCATCTGCTGTTCGCCAACATCGCGTCGCCGCGCACGATTGCCAATGTCCGGCGCGATCCGCGCATCGAAATCAATTGCATCGATATCTTTTCGCGGCGCGGCTACCGGTTCAAGGGCGAGGCCAGCGTGCGCTCGGCGGGCGATCCGGTCTACGAGCGGTTCGTCGCCGATCTCCGGCGCCAGGTTGGCGATACCATCCCGATCCACGACGCGGTGCTGGTCACCGTGCTGTCGGCCAGGCCGATCCTTTCGCCGGCCTACACCTACGTTGCAGGCACGACGGAGGCGGGGCTCCGCGAGGTCTATGCCCGCAAATACGGGATGGCGCCGCTCGCGACGGAGGCACACGCACAATGAGCGGCCTTCGGATCGAATACGGAAAGGTGGCGCCCGGCGCCGTCCAGGGCATGTACGCCGCGAACTCCTATTTCGACGCCTGCGGCGTTTCCCCGCTGCTTCGCCGGCACATCGAATTGCGCGTGTCCCAGATCAATGGCTGCGGCTATTGCATCTGGGCCCATTCGCGGCAACTCAGGGAGCTCGGCGAAACGGAAGAGCGTCTTGCGGCCCTCGAGCGCTGGCGGTCTGCGTCATGTTTCAGCGACGCCGAACGAGCCGCACTCGCCTGGGCCGAACTCGTCACGAAGATTTCCGACGGTGTGCCGTCCGATGCGGCATTCGCGGAGCTCCGCCGCCATTTCGACGATCGCCAGATCGTCGACCTGACGGCGATCGCCGCGAACATGAACGCGCTGAACCGCATCGCGATCAGTTTCCGGCGCGAGGCGCCGGCGGGCTAGCGTCTGCCACGCCCGGCCCTCAGAATTCCTTGCCGATGTAGTGGTCGACCGAGTAGCGCCCGCCGCCGCGGAAGAAAATCGCGACGCAGAGCAGCCCCCACATCAGCGCGAATTCGTAGCCGCGATTGGTCCAGAAGTAGCCGTACTGCCATTGCCAGACAAACGCGATCACGAGCATCTGGATACCGACCATCGCGGCGGCGACCCGCGTGAACAGGCCGATGGCGAGAAACAGCGCGCCGAACGACTCGGTGAAGAACACCAGGTAGGAAAGCAACTCCGCGGCCGGCAGTCCCTTGCCGCCGATGTTCGTTGTGTAGCGCGCGATGTCGCCGGACATCAGCTTGCCGACGCCGTGCGGCACCAGGATCGCGCCGGTGACAAAGCGCATGAAGGCGTACGAGTAAGGCGCGAACCTCTCATAAATGCCGGACATGCCCTTGACGATCAGGCGCTGCCGGTCGATCGGCGTATCCATTCGAATTTCCCCGCAATATGTTGTCAGCAGCCGCCCGCACGAACGTAACGCAGACGGCACGACGTTGAAACATCTGCGGGAGTAAAGCACCCCTGCCCTCACCGGATGTTGATGAAGTGTCGTCACCACCTGTAAGCTCGCGACAACGAGAAACGATTTTGGGGAGGATTGTCATGCGCCGTCTGCCCATCGCTCGATTCTTTGTTCGATTCTTTGCGGCATGCCTGCTCTCCGCAGCGGGCTGCTCGATCACCTCTTCGGTTCACGCCCAATCTGCGGGAAGTCCGCAGAGCACAGGATCTCAAATGCCCTCCGATATCGACCCGAGTTCTGGAATGCGTCTGTCTCTCCCCAAACGTGAAGACCTCGATGAGGACGGCAAGAAGGCTTACGACCGCGGCAAGACACCGGGCGCCTCGATTGCCGGACTGCAGGGACCATCGGGAATTCAACTGTTCAGCCCGAAGACCGCCGCGATGGTGTCGGCGCTCAACCGTTATCTGCGCTACGAGGCCGGCTTCACGGCGCATGTGCGCGAGGTCGCGATCCTGACCACCGCGCGCGAGATGGACAGCCAGTTCGAATGGGTGGCACACGAGCCGGAGGCGCTGAAGGAAGGCGTATCGCAGAACGTCATCGACGTGATCAAGTATCGCCGCAGCACCGAAGGCCTCGACGAGACCGACGCACAGATCATCGAGCTCGGCCGGCAGCTGTGGCGCGACCACAAGGTGAAGCCGGAAACCTTTGCCAAGCTGAAGACGATCTTCGGTCCGAACAAGCTCGTCGAGCTCGTCATGCTGATGGGCAATTACGCCGGCACCGCCGCGTTGCTCACCGCCGTCGACATGCAGCTGCATGCCGGCAAGAAGCCGCTGCTGCCCATTCCCTGAGTTCGTCAGATCGTCACCAATCAAACCGATTCCGCCAAGCTGGCACGCTCGAACTGTTGGTTTGGCGGAACCGAAATGCATATTCGCGCGTTGTGTTGTCACGCTCATCAAATCTGAGGTGACGCCATGACAAGGACATTCACTGTGCTTGCGGCTGCGGGCGCGATTGCAGCCGCTGCGATCGCCGCTCCAACCACCGCCGAAGCGCGCGGCGGCCGCATCGCGGCCGGCGTCATTGGCGGTCTCGCCGCAGGAGCCATCGTCGGTGGCGCTTTGGGTGCGCCCTATTACGGCTACGGCGGACCGTATTACGGCGGGGGCCCTTACTACGCCTATGAGCCGGGATACGAAGCCTACGATCAAGGTCCGAGTTGTTACTGGCACCGCGAGCGGTTCTGGGACGGCTATGGCTGGCGGGTGCGGCGGGTGCAGGTCTGCCCGTAATGTCCCTGTAAGGTTTACGCTGACCTATAAACGGTCGTCTGAACCGTCGTTCAGTTTTAAGCGCCGTTCAGTGACTTTTCGCACAGCGGAAAGTCACTGATGGCGCCTAAAACAAATTTCCGACAAATTGGCGATGCGTATTTCTGCCTCGGCAGGTCGGGTCAGGAAGACCGCGCGTTTTGCGCTCGGCGCTGGGGCCGGTCGCCATGGGAGATTAAAAATCATGAGGAAGACTTTGCTTGCACTCGCGACCAGCGCGACGCTGGCCGCTTCGACGCTCGCGCCGACCACGGCCGATGCGGGTTGCCGCGGCTGCGGCATTGGTTTCGGTGTCGCCGGCGGTCTGATTGCCGGCGCGGCCATCGGCAGCGCCATTGCGGGCGCGGGCCCGGCTTACGGCTATCCACGCGCCTACTATCCGGTGGCGGGCTACGAGCCCTACCCGGCATACGGTGCGGCGCCGGCCTATGGCTGCCCGGATGGCTATTGGGCGCGCCGCCCGATCCGCGACGGCTACGGCAATGTCGTGGGTTGGAGCCGTCCGCGCTTCTTCTGCCCGGCTTACTAAACCGATCGATCTGATTTCGATGCAAACCGGCGGTGCGCAAGCGCCGCCGGTTTTGCTTTGAGTTTCGGCTGTCCCGCAACCGTCATGGCCGGGCATAGCCGTTCGAAGAACGGCGTCGCTTCGCTCGCCTATGTCCCGGCCATCTCGCTTGGGGACGCACTGTACTCACCTAAACGAGATCGCCGGGACAAGCCCGGCGATGACAGCGGACACTGAAGTAACTTTCGGTCAAAACGCTCTAACGCCTGCTCTGCATGTCGCTCAGCACTGCGGCGGTCGGCCAGCAGTCGAGCTTCAAGCCGTTGGCCTTCTGGTACTCGCCGAGCGCCGCGCGCGTCAGCATGCCGGCCTTGCCGTCGAGCTTGTCGCGATAGAGCCCGCGCTGGGTGAGAGTCTTCTGCATCGCCTCGACCTGCTCGGTGCGAAGCTGCGCGTTCTTGCTCCAGGCCTTCTCGAACGGCCGCGGATCGATGATCCGGTCGCTGAGATGGCCGACGAACAGAACGTAGAGATCCGAGAAATTGTATTCCTTGATGACGAAGTAGTTTTTCGGCGCCAGGAAGCCCGGGCCGTAAGTGCCTTCGGGCAGCAGCAATGACGCGTCGTTCTTCAACTCTTTTGCCGTGAGCTGCCGGCCGTAGGCCGGTACATAGCCGCGCTTCAGCCATTCACCGATCGGCATGATGTGCGCGGGCTGCGCGATGGTGCAGTCGACATTGCCCGGCACGCGCACCTCATAGGCCCAGCGCTCGCCGCGCTGCCAGCCTTTGTTGGCGAGCTGCTTGGCGGCCGAGGCCAACGCATCGGGGATCGAAGTCCAGATGTCGACACGGCCATCGCCGTCGAAATCGACGGCGTGCTTGTAGTATTCAGACGGCAGGAACTGCGTGAGCCCCATCGCACCGCCCCAGGAGCTGCGCATCCGCTCGCGCGGCACGCCATCCTGGAGCATCCTCAAGGCGGCCAGGAATTCGCCGCGGAACATGTCCTTGCGCCGGCCGACGTAAGCCTGGGTCGCGACCACACGCAGCGCATCGTAGGGCAGCTTGTATCTGCCGAAGTCGGTCTCGCGGCCCCAGATGGCGAGCAGAACCTGCGGAGGCACGCCGAACTGCTTCTCGATGGCATTGAGCGTCGTGCGATGCGCATCGAGGAGCTTCTTGCCTTCGGCGGCAAGTCGCGCGATCGAGCTTTCGCGCACATAGCCCGCAGGCGTCTGCACGAATTCGGGCTGCGACGGCGGCTTCTGCTCCGGACGGCCCGGAATGGCGAGGTCGGGCAGCGACAAATCCGGCTCAAGCCCGCTGACCGCAGCGTCGAACGTAGCGCGCGATACGCCGAGCTGCTGTGCCTCAGGCCACGTCGATTGCAGAAAATTCTGAAACGCCGGATCGGCGGCACGCGCCTGAGGCGCTACGAACAGCAGCAGCCCCAGCACCGCTGCGAATAGCCTCATCAGTGACCCTTGCCGGCATAGACCGGCTGGCTCAGCCGCTCGACGTAAGCGACGCCAACGGCGGAAGCGATGAACAAGCCGTGGATGATTGCCTGCCACATCACGCCGGATTCGGTGTAGAGCGCGCCCTCCTTGCCGAGCTGGCCGGCGTAGAGAAAAGTACGAAGCAGATGGATCGATGAGATGCCGATGATCGCCATCGCCAGCTTGATCTTGAGCACACTGGCGTTGACATGGCTCAGCCATTCCGGCTGGTCGGGGTGCCTCTCAAGCTCGAGCCGCGACACGAAGGTCTCGTAGCCGCCGACGATCACCATGATCAGGAGGTTAGAGATCATCACCACATCGATCAGCGCGAGCACCACGAGCATGATCTCCTGCTCGCTGAAGCTCAGCGTGTGCGTGATGAGGTGCCAGAGTTCCTTCAGGAACAGCACCACATAGACGCACTGGGCCACGATCAGCCCGAGATAGAGCGGCAGCTGCAGCCAGCGCGAAGCGAAGATCAGCTGCGGCAACGGCCGGAGCGCGGGCGCATCGAGCGGCACTTTCGGATCGTCCGCAGACATCGACATCGGGTGTCTCCTCTCGCAGGCAGCGCCATCTCTCGCAGGCAGCCATGGAGGCAGGATTTATATGCGATTCTGTGACAGAGAACTGCGCTGCGGCATTCAGGCGCTGCGCTGCAAATAAGCTTTCGCAGCGGCGCGGACCCCCGCCGGAAGTTCCCCTGACCGGGCCATGATCATGAAACGGGCCTCGGTCGTGGCCAGCCGGATCTTCAGCAACGGTGCGTAGCGCTCCGAGGTGTAGAAACGCAACGCGTCATCGGCTGTGGGAAACTCGATCACCACCACGCGCTCGGGAACGAAAGCACCGGACAGCGGCGTCACCTTGCCGGCACGGGCGATGAACCTGCCGCCAAAGCTTTTGACGATGTCCGGAATGTCCGCCGCATAGGGCCGGAACCCGACCGGGTCGTGCACGATGTGGGCGCCGAGCACGAAGGCCTGCCCATGACCGGGCTCCTCGAGGCCCTCGACCGCGAAGCCCTCGTAGCCGGCTTCCGACAAGTCCGCCTTCAGCGCCGGAAGGTCGACGGAATCATCGAGCCGCGCGAGCAAAGGCGCGAACGCCCAGGGCAGCTCGAACGAGATCGTCTCGCCGGCAGCAAGCACGCGGCAGCCATCGGGAAGATGAACCGCCGCGCCTTTGCTCGCTGCGAGGTATTGCATGGGACACTAGCGGCTGAACTTCTTGTACTTGATGCGCTTCGGCATCACCGAGTCCTCGCCAAGCCGGCGCATCTTGTCCTTCTCGTAGTCCTGGAAGTTGCCCTCGAACCATTCGACGTGGCTCTCGCCCTCGAAGGCCAGGATGTGGGTCGCGATGCGGTCGAGGAACCAGCGATCGTGGCTGATGATGACGGCGCAGCCGGCAAAGTCCTCCAGCGCCTCTTCGAGCGCGCGGAGCGTGTCGACGTCGAGATCGTTGGTTGGCTCGTCGAGCAGCAGCACGTTGGCGCCGGACTTCAGCATCTTGGCGAGATGCACGCGGTTGCGCTCGCCGCCCGAGAGGTTTCCGACCTTCTTCTGCTGGTCGGCGCCCTTGAAGTTGAAGGCCGACACATAGCCGCGCGAGTTCACCTGCTGCTTGCCGAGCATCAGCTGGTCGAGCCCGTCGGAAATCTCCTGCCAGACGTTGTTGTTCGGGTTGAGCGCGTCGCGCGACTGATCGACATAGCCGAGATGCACTGACTCGCCGACCTTGATGGTGCCGCTGTCGGGCTTGTCCTGGCCGGTGATCATGCGAAACAGCGTGGTCTTGCCGGCGCCGTTCGCGCCAATGATGCCGACGATGCCGCCGGCCGGCAGCTTGAACGTGAGGTCGTCGATCAGCAGGTTATCGCCGAAGCCCTTCTTGAGGTCGGTAAAATCGACAACGTTCTGGCCAAGCCTCTCGGCGACCGGAATGACGATCTGCGCGGTGTCGTTTTTCTTCGCTGACGCCTTCTGCAGCAATTCCTCATAGCGCTCGTAGCGCGCCTTGGATTTCGCCTGCCGCGCCTTGGGCGAAGCCGAGATCCATTCCTGTTCGCGGGCGAGCGTGCGCTGATGCGCGGCCTCCTCGCGTCCCTCCTGCTCCAGGCGCTTCTGCTTCTGCACCAGCCAGGACGAATAGTTGCCCTCGTAGGGGATGCCCTTGCCGCGGTCGATCTCGAGAATCCAGCCGGTCACGTTATCGAGGAAGTAGCGGTCGTGGGTGACGATCAGGATCGCGCCCGGATAGTCGCGCAGATGGCCTTCCAGCCAGTGCACCGACTCGGCGTCGAGATGGTTGGTCGGCTCGTCGAGCAGCAGCAGCTCGGGCTGGCTGAGGAGCAGCCGGCACAGCGCCACGCGGCGGCGCTCGCCGCCCGACAGCTTGGACACGTCGGAGTCGTCCGGCGGGCAGCGCAGCGCATCCATCGCGAGGTCGACCTGGGAGTCGAGCTCCCACAGGTTCTTGGCGTCGATCTCGTCCTGGAGCTTCGCCATCTCGTCGGCGGTCTCGTCGGAGTAGTTCGCGGCGATCTCGTTGTAGCGGTCGAGCAGCGCCTTCTTGGCGGCCACGCCCTGCATGACGTTGTCGCGGACGCTCAGCGCCGGATCGAGCTGCGGCTCCTGCTCCAGGTAGCCGACCTTGGCGCCCTCGGCGACCCAGCCCTCGCCGATGAAGTCCTTGTCGATGCCAGCCATGATCCGCAGCAGGGTCGACTTGCCCGAGCCGTTCACGCCCAGCACGCCGATCTTGGCGTCCGGATAGAACGACAGGTTGATGTTCTCCAGGACCTTGCGGTTGCCGGGGTAGGTCTTGGTCAGACCCTGCATATGATAGATGAATTGACGGCCGTTCATTTCTGGCTTCGCGTTTCCAAAGAATTGAGAATTTTATGGGAGATTCAGCGCTGGATTTAGCGATCGACTGAGCCCAGGGCAAGCGGGGCCGGTTCCCTTATGAACCTCTCCGCCGTTTCCGTCGACCAATGGGCAAGTCGAAGCCAACAACGAAAAACAGCGGAACGGCGTCATGTTGAGCCTGATCGAACTGGGAAAGAGCCTGTTTCGGTCCTTCACAGACCACTATCGCCCGGAACGGCACTATATGCGCGGCCCCGGCCCGAAGTGGCGCGAGAAGCACCGGCAGGCCTGAGGCCCGGGCCGCCAAAAGGTACCCAGGAATTCCAAGCAGGTCCGTTTCCGCCGGAAACGGACCTGCTCTAGTCTCGGCGCCTCTCAAACCGGGGGCGTGAAATGGCGGCCATGGTGAAGATTGCGTTGGTGTCGCGGACGGTGTTTTACGCCCCGGTCTGGGTCGCCCAGGAGAACGGCTATTTCGCCGACGAGGGCATCGAGCCGAAGTTCGAGATCTTCGACAACGCCGAGAAGATCAACGGGGTCATGCATTCGGGCGAGGCGCAGATCGCCATCGCCAGCATCGAGGCGCTGGTCGCCGATGCGTTCAAAGGCGGCAAGTTCCGGGTCGTGGCGAGCGTCGCGCAGAAGCCGCCGCACTTCATCATCGCCCGCCCCCACATCAAGTCGGTGACGGAGCTTCGCGGCGCGCGCTTCGGGGTGCTGTCGCTGCATGAGGGCACCACCTACTTCGTCCAGGACATCGAGAAGGCGCTGGGCTGGACGCGCGGCGACATCGTCATCGACGCGGTCGGCGGCGCGCCGACCCGCTGGAAGCTTCTGCGCGAGGGCAAGATCGACGCGGGGCTGCAGCCCTTCCCGCTGAGCTACGAGTCCGAAGCGGCGGGTTTCAGCAACCTCGGGCCGATCGTGAAGTATGTTCCCGACTACGAGTTCACCGCCGTGTTCCTCGACCCGGCCTGGGCCGCAGCCAACCGGGCGGCCGTCACCGGCGCGCTTCGCGCGATGCGCCGCGGCCAGGCCGCAATGGCCGCCGATCCCGGCACCGCCGCCAAGGTGCTGGTCAAGGAGCTTGGCACCACCGAGGCCTATGCGCGCCGCGGCATCGCCGACGCGCTCAACTTCAAGCTGATGCCCGACGGCCTCGCGGCGTCCGAGAAAGGCATGCGGCGGGTGTTCACGACGCTGCAAAGCGCCGGCCTCGTGCCCAAGGATGCGGCGTTCGACATGGCCCGCTTCGTCGATCCGAGCTATCTCGCGGCGGCGCGCTGATCGAGAGCAGCCACCCTTGTGCCACAGGGCAAGGCGCGACACACTCCGCCCGGTTTCAATCCAAGGAGTGTTGCAATGGCCCTTCGCTGCGCGATCCTCGACGACTATCAGAACGTGGCGCTCAAGCTCGCCGACTGGTCGAAGATCACCAAGGACGTCGAGATCAAGGTCTTCAACGAGGCGGTGCGGCGCACCGACGCCGACACCATCCGCGACGTGAAGGACTTCGACATCGTCGTGATGATGCGCGAGCGCACGCGCTTCCTTCGTCCGGTCATCGAGGGCCTGCCCAAGCTCAAGCTCCTGATCACCACCGGCGCCCACAACGCCTCGATCGACATGAAGGCCTGCCAGGAGCGCGGCATCACGGTCTGCAGCACCACGAGCTACGGCAATCCGACGACCGGCATCGCCTTCGGCCTGATGCTGGAGCTGACCCGGCGGATCGGCTGGGAGAACGCCCGCATGAAGGCCGGCGAGCCCTGGCAGCTCACGCTCGGCATGGACATCGAGGGCAAGACCCTGGGCCTGATCGGCCTCGGCAAGCTTGGCGCGCGCGCCGCCGGCGTCGGCAAGGCGTTCGGCATGAAGGTCATCGCCTGGAGCCAGAATTTGACGCCGGAGCGGTGCAAGGAGGTCGGCGCCGAATATGTGTCGAAGGACGACCTGTTCAAGAACGCCGACTTCCTGTCGGTCCATGTCCAGCTCGGCGAGCGGAACCGCGGGCTGGTCACGGCGCGCGAGCTCGGCCTGATGAAGAAGACCGCGTACCTCATCAACACCTCGCGCGGGCCGATCGTGGATGAGAAGGCGCTGATCGCGGCGCTCACCAACAAGCAGATCGGCGGCGCGGGCCTCGACGTGTTCGACATCGAGCCGCTGCCGGTCGACCATCCCTTCCGCAAGCTCGATAACGTCGTGCTGACCCCGCATCTCGGCTACGTCAGCCAGCAGAACTACGAGCGCTACTATCCGGACATCGTCGAGGACATCCGCGGCTTCCTGGATGGCAAGCCGGTTCGCGTGATCCACCCCAAATAAAAATCGAGGCCGGACGGGGGCGCGGGCGCCTCAACCCGCGACCTTTGTGCTTAACTCGTCGGGTTGAGGAATACGCTGAAGCCCGCCCTCGAACGGGCCATGCCAAGGAGCTGAAGATCCATGTCGAGCTACAAGCTGGTCACGTATCAATCCCCCAAAGGCCCCCGCGCAGGCATCGTGGTGGACGAGAAGCTGTTCGATGCCGCCGCGCTCACGCGCAAGGCGGCCTATGCCAGCATGCTCGACATCATCAACGACTGGTCGTCGGCCAAGGGCACGCTGAAGAAGGCCGCCGACGCGGCCGCCAAGAGCAAGCTCAAGAGCACGCCGGTGGCGAAGGCCAAGCTGCTGGCGCCGGTGCTATATCCGTCGGCGATCTACTGCGCCGGCGCGAACTACACCGACCACATGATGGAGATGGCGAAGCTGCAGGGCATTCCGCCCGCGCCCGATCCGCACGACGTGGGTCTCAACCCGTGGCACTTCATCAAGGCGTCGCGCACCGTGACCGGCGACAAGGCCACCGTGAAGCTGCCCAAGGCCTCGAAGGCGATCGACTGGGAGGCCGAGCTTGGCGCCGTGATCGGCAAGAAGGCGAAGGACGTGCCGCTCGACAAGGCGCTGAGCTACGTCATGGGCTACACCATCGCCAACGAGCTCTCGGCGCGCGACCTCGGCCGACGCGATCAGCTTCCGGACGCGACGCCGTTCAAGTGGGACTGGGTCGGTCAGAAGTGCTTCGACGACGCCTGCCCGATCGGCCCGTGGATCATCCCGGCGAGCGACATCAAGGACCCGCAGAAGCTCGGCATCAAGCTCTGGGTCAATGACGTCATCAAGCAGGACTCCAACACCAGCGACATGATCTTCAATCTCGCCGAGCAGCTGTCGCACCTGTCGTCGCGGATCACGCTCTATCCGGGCGACATCATCCTGACCGGCACGCCGGCCGGCGTCGGCGCGGCCCGCCGCGAGTTCTTGAAGGCCGGCGACACCACCAAGGTCTGGATCGAGAACATCGGCACGCTGACCAACAAGATGGCGTGACGCCCGCGCAATGAAACGCCCGCTGCGACGATCGCGGCGGGCGTTTTTCTTTTTTTCGCTATTTCTTCAGGCCGGCGGCTGACGCCACCTCGCCCCAGCGCGTCACCTCCTGGCTGACGAACTTCGCGAACTGGTCGGGGCCGGCGATCATCGGATCGATGCCTTGCGGCCGCCACGACGTGATCACCTCCGGCGATTTCGCGGCTTCGATGGCGGCGCGGGCGAGCTTGTCGACGATCTCCCGCGGTGTGCCGGCCGGCGCCATCAGCCCGAACCAGATCGAGGTGACAAAGTCCGGCATGCCGGCTTCGGCCATGGTCGGCACATTCGGCAGGATGCCGGTGCGCTGCGCGGTCGCCGATGCCAGCACCTTCAGCTTGCCGCTCTCGACCTGCGCCACCACGGCGGAGGCCGGCGAGAACATGATCTGCACGCGGCCCGCCAGAAGGTCGGTCGCGGCCTGCGGACTGCCCTGATAGGGCACGTGCACGAGCTTCAACCCGGCGCGCATGTTGAGCAGCTCTCCGGAGAGATGCGGCGCGGTGCCGACACCGGTCGAGGCGTAGTTGATCTCGCCGGGTTTGTTCTTCGCCAGTTCGATCAGCTCCTTGAGGCTCGATACGCCGACCGATGGATTCGCCACCAGGATCACAGCCGCCGAATTGACCAGCGCGATTGGCGCAAAGTCCTTCACCATGTCGAAGCTGAGCTTGGGATTGATCGCCGCGTTGGTGATGTTGGCGGACGAACCGACGAACAGCGTGTAGCCGTCCTTCGGCGAGCGCGCGACATATTCGGCCGCAAGGCTCGAGCCCGCGCCGGGCTTATTCTCGACCACGATCTGCTGGCCGAGAAGCTGCGACATGCGGTTGCCGAGCACACGGGCCGTGATATCGGCCGATGAGCCCGGGATGAAGCCTACGATCAAGTGCACGGGCTTGTTCGGATAATCGCTCTGCGCGCGCGCAGCCGAAACTCCGGCCGCGACGATCATCGCAGCGATGGACAGAATCCTGATGACACCCATGGTCGCCCTCCCCTTAGCCTATGGCTTGATGCCGGCGTCCTTCACGACGCCGGCCCATTTCTTCAATTCGACATCGATGAAGCGCGCGAATTCGTCTGGCGTGCCGCCGAGCGGATCCACGCCCTGCGCCGTGAGCAACGTCAGAACCTCGGGCGACTTCACCGCCTGGTTCGCGGCGCGCGACAGCTTGTCGACGATCTCGCGCGGCGTGCCTGACGGCGCCAGCATCCCCATCCAGATGCCGGCCGAATAGCCGTCGACGCCCGACTCGATCATGGTCGGCACGTCGGGCGCGACCGCAGCGCGCGTCGGCTGGGTGACGGCCAGGGCCTTGAGCTTGCCGGCCTGGACGTTGGCCCACACCGTCGCGGCCGGGCCGAACATCATCGGCACCCGGCCGGCCAGCACATCGGTCATGCTCTGAGCGCTGCCCGGATAGGGAATTTGCGTGAGCCGGATGCCGGCGGTGCTGGCGAGCAGCACGCCGGAAAGATGGCTCATGGTGCCCGCCCCGGACGACGCATACTGCAAGCCGTCAGGATTCGACTTCGCGAGCGCGATCAGCTCCCGCACCGAATTCGCCTGAAGCGAAGGATGCGCCACCAGAATCTGCGGCGCATTGGCGACCAGCATGATCGGCGCAAGATCCTTGCCAAAATCGAAGCTCAGATTGTTCAGCGCCGGGTTGATGGTCTGCGCCACCGTACACATCAGGAGCGTGTAGCCGTCCTTCGGCGCGCGGGCGACGTATTCGGCGCCCAGGCTCGAACCCGCGCCGGGCCGGTTCTCGATCACGATCTGCTGGCCGAGGCTTTGGCTCATGCGCGCGGCCATCGCGCGGGCGATCACGTCGGCCACCGCACCAGGGCCAAAGCCCACCACCATGCGCACCGGCCGCGCCGGATAGTCCTCCGCCCTCGCCTGCGGTTGCGCGAAACTTGCGGCGACGAACAGCGCGACCGCCGTCGCGGCCTTCGTCGCGGCCTTGGCCCATCCCGGCATGCATTTCTCCCGACTTGTCCCGCATCTGTTGTGCGGGTGCGCCAATCATAAACAATCCATTAAGGATTGCGTAGCCGCATGGCCGTTAAGGCTGGCGCAACTTTGCGCAGGCATGCTGGTTTTCTTCCGTGAACGATCTGGGAAGCCATGGCTGACGCGACTTTAGCGCTGGCAAATCCGTACAGTTGGCTCGCTGCCGCCGCGCTGGGGATCCTGGCTGCTGCGGCGCTTTGGCGCTGGGCGCTGTTGCGCCGCATGAACGGCCAGCTCCAGACCGCGCTCAACAACATGTCGGCCGGCCTGTGCATGTGGTCGCCGAGCGGCGATCTGATCCTGTGCAACGAGCGCTACGCGCAGATGTACAACCTGACGCCCGAGGTGACGCGGCCCGGCGCGTCGTTGCGCGACCTGCTGCTGCATCGCATCCGCATGGGGAACTTCTCCGGCGACCCCGACCGGTACATCGCCGACCTGCTCGCAACCATCGCCAACGGCAAGACCGTAACCAGTGTCCGGGAGAACGAGGGGCGGTTCATCCAGCTCGCCAACCGCCCGATGCCGGGCGGCGGCTGGGTCGCGACCCATGAGGATGTCACCGAGCAGCACCAAGCCGAACTCGCCCGGACCGCCATGCGCGCAGTGGAAGGCCGCCGCACCGCGATCGAGGAAGCCATCGCGGGCTTCCGCACCCGCGTGGAGAGCGTGCTCAAGACGGTCGCCGATAGCGCCGCCGCCATGCAGACGACCGCAGGCGGTCTGCTGAAGGAATCCGAGAAGACGTCGCAGCGCGCGCAGAGCGCGGTGCGCTCCTCCAACGAAGCTTCGACCAACGTCGCGGTGGCGGCCACCGCGGCCGCCGAACTCTCGGCCTCGATCGGCGAAATCAGCGAGCAGCTCGTCCGCACCACCAATGTGGTCAGCACCGCGGTCGAGCAGGCCGAAACCACCAACGCGCAAATCTCGGGACTTGCCGAGGCGGCGCAGAAGATCGGCGACGTGGTCAAGCTGATCAGCAGCATCGCAGCGCAGACCAATCTTCTGGCACTCAACGCCACCATCGAGGCGGCACGCGCCGGCGAAGCCGGTCGCGGCTTCGCCGTGGTCGCTTCGGAGGTGAAATCGCTCGCGGTGCAGACCGCCAAGGCCACCGAAGACATCGCGGCGCAGATCCTCGCGGTGCAAGGCTCGACCACCGGTGCGGTCGGGGCGATCCGCGACATCGCCGGCCGCATGAAGGAGATCAGCGCCTACACTTCGGCGGTGGCCGCCGCCGTCGAGGAGCAGAACTCCGCGACCAGCGAGATTTCGCAGAACGTCGAAGGCGCCTCGCAAGGCACCCACACCGTAGTCCACGCGCTCGACGACGTCGCCGGAGCAGCGACCGCAACCCGCAGCTCAGCCGAGACCGTGCTGTCCGCGTCCCGCTCGGTGGAAAGCGCGGTGGCGAACCTGCGCAGCGAGGTCGAAGCCTTCCTGCGGCAAGTCGCGGCATAAGTTCGCGGCGTAAGTTCGAATAGTCCGCGTTCCAGCCTGCGGACCGCCAATCCCCAAGGCATACCAGCCATTTAGCCCAAGGCTGGCTTTTGCGGCCGAACCCCGCTTCACTGCGCGCCCACCATGATACGAGCGCGCAAGGAAGCGACAACGTGAAGAAAAACATCCCCCTCACTCTGGCCTGCGGCAACTACGAGATCGTGCGTTCGCTGATCGACGGCACAGTGTCTCCCGACGGCATCGACCTCACCATCCTGACCGACATGGACTCGACGACCCGCCACTGGCGCTTCCTGCGCGAGGGTCATTTCGACGTCGCCGAGACCTCGTGCTCGTCCTACATCGTCGCCCGCGACAAGGGGCTCAACATCACGGCGATCCCGGTGTTCCTGCATCGCCGCTTCCGCCACGGCTTCGTGTTCATCAACACGAACAAAGGCATCAAGAAGCCCTCCGACCTGGTCGGCAAGAAGATCGGCATCAAGTCGTTCCTGGTCACCGCGATCCACTGGATGCGCGGCATCCTCGAGCACGAATACGGCGTGCCGCATAAGTCGGTCGAGTGGGTCGCCGAGCTCGACGAGGACGTCGACTTCACGCCGCCGCCGGGCCTGAAGATCACCCGCCTGCCGCACGACAAGTCGGTCGAGGACATGCTGGCCGAGGGCGAGGTCGACGCGCTCATCCACTCCGACATCATCAAGCCGATGGAGGCCGGCGATCCGCGCGTGGCGCGGCTGTGGCCGGACTACAAGGACGAGGAGATCCGCTTCTACAAGAAGACGCAGATCTTCCCGATCATGCACGTGATGGGCATCCGCCAGGAGATCGTCGACCGTCATCCCTGGGTGCCGGTCAACCTGTTCCACGCCTTCGAGAAGTCCAAGGCGATCGCGATGAAACGGATGGCCAATCCGCGCATCGTGCCGCTCGCCTGGTACCTGGAAGCCTGGAACGAGCAGCAGGCCGTGCTCGGCCACGACCCCTGGGAATACGGTCTCAGCGACAAGAACCGGCACACCATGGACACCATCGCCGGCTACTCCCACGAGCAGGGCCTGACCCAGAAGCGCTGGACCCCGGACGACCTGTTTGTCAGCACTTTCCAGGGGAGAAAGCGCGGCGACGAATGGCGCATTTGACGGGCGCGCCTTAGATGCCTAGTGAAAATCACTAGATAGAGGGCGATCGAAAGCACCATGACACAGGGCCTGGGATTTGCTGACCGGAAGGTGATGGCCGAGTTGACGGCCAAGATGCTCCTTGAGGTGGAGGCTGTCCGCTTCATGGAGGACAAGCCGTTCATCTTCACCTCCGGTTGGGCCAGCCCGGTCTACACGGACTGCCGAAGGCTGATCTCGTTTCCGCGGGTGCGGCAGACGCTGATCGACTTCGGCGCCGCGACCGTGCTGCGCGACGTCGGCTTCGAGCAGTTCGACACGGTGGTCGGCGGCGAGACCGCCGGCATCCCGTTCGCGGCCTGGATGGCCGATCGCCTGATGCTTCCGATGCAGTATGTGCGCAAGAAGCCGAAGGGCTTCGGCCGCAATGCCCAGATCGAGGGACATCTCGAGCCGGGCCAGCGCGTGCTGCTGGTCGAGGACCTCACCACCGACGGCCGCAGCAAGGTCAACTTCTGCAACGCGCTGCGCGCCGCCGGCGCCACCGTCGACCATATCTTCGTCTTCTTCTTCTACGGCATCTACCCGGAAGGCCAGAAGATCCTGGCCGATCTCGGCATCAAGATGCATCATCTGTGCACTTGGTGGGACGTGCTCGACTTCGCCAAGAGCTGCGGCCAGTTCGATCCGATCAAGCTGCAGGAAATCGAGAAGTTCCTGCACGACCCAGCCGGCTGGTCGAAAGCCCATGGCGGCGTGTCGACGGCCGCCGCCGAGTAATCGCAAACTTCAAGCCCCCAGTAACGAGTAGGTTTCCGCAAATGGAATTCGACAACGCTTTCGAAGTGCCGCTGCCTCCCGAGCAGGCTTGGCCAGTGCTGATGAACGTCCAGGGGATTGCACCCTGCATGCCCGGCGCGCAGCTCACCGAAGTCGTCGACGACAAGACCTACAAGGGTAACATCGGCGTGCGTCTCGGACCGGTGGCGCTGACCTTCGCCGGCACCGTGGTGTTCGAGGCGATCGACAACACCAATTACAGCGCCAGCGTGCGCGCGCAGGGCAACGACGCCAAGGGTCGCGGCGCGGCGCAAGCCAAGTCGACGTTCCGGCTGGAGCCGTCGGCGGCGGGCTCCAAGGTCCTGGTGCACACCGACCTGACGCTGTCTGGCGCCGTCGCGCAGTACGGCCGCGGCGTCGGCATGATCCAGGCCACGGCTTCGGCGATCATGAATCAATTCGCCAACAACCTGAAGAAGCAGCTCGCCGATCCTTCGGCGGCAGCGGCTGCCAAGCCGATTTCCGCAGCTTCGCTCGCGGGCCAGGTGGCGTGGACCGCGATCAAGGACAAGTTCGGCGGGGGCAAGTCGGAGTAATGTCCGGCGACCAAAGGACGACGAGCGACACCGATCCCATCATCCTGGTCGATGCCGACGACGTCCAGATCGGCACCGCCGGCAAGCTCGACGCTCACCAACGCGGACTAAGGCACCGTGCCATCTCGGTGCTGGTGCGCAACGCCAGCGGCGAATTTCTGCTGCAGCGGCGAAATCCCGCGAAGTACCACTCCGGCGGACTCTGGACCAACGCCTGCTGCAGCCATCCGCTGCCTGACGAGGCGACCTCCGATGCGGCGCGGCGCAGGCTTTCGCAGGAGATGGGATTTACCTGCGCGCTCGAGCCGCTGTTCGTCTACCACTACAACGATCCGGTGCCCGGCGGCCTGATCGAGAACGAGATCGTGCATGTGTACGGCGGCCGGCACGACGGCGCGATCAGGCCCGATCCGGCCGAGGTCAGCGAGTTCAAGTGGGTGCGCTACGCCGACATGATCGCCGACATGCGGGCGCGGCCGGAGGCCTATACGGTCTGGTTTCGGCGCTACATCGACACCCACGGCGAGATGCTGGAGCGCTGGCTCAAGGGGCATTAGCGCATGATCCCGAAAAGTGTGAAGCGGTTTTCGGAAAAGATCATGCTCAAACAAGAGCGACGGGTCTGATTCAACGAAGTTGAATCAGACCCTAGCGCGCCGACGCTGATGCCCTGGCCTCTCTGCCGATCATCTCGCGCTTGCGCTCAATGCCCCAGCGATAATCCGCCAGATCGCCATCGCGACGCACGACGCGGTGGCAGGGAACGGCCAGTGCGATCGGATTGGCGGCACAGGCGCCGGCGACCGCGCGGGCCGACGTGAGCGGTCCGACCCAGCGAGCCAACTCCGTGTAGGTCACCGTGCGTCCGACCGGGATTCCGCGAAGCTTCTCCCAGACGCGGCGCTGGAACGGCGTCCCGCGCAGATCGAGCGAAAGATAAAGTCCCTCGGCAGGCTGCTCCACGAAGCGGATCACCTTTGCCAGATCGTCGCAGACGGCGTCGTCGTTCGCCACCAGTCCGGCTTTCGGAAAACGGGCGGCAAGGTCCACCGCGAGCGCGCCGCAGTCGTCGCCAATCAGAATGGCGCAGACATCCGAGATGCTGCGAGCGACGAGCACAACGCCCAAGGCGCTTTCTCCGGTCGCATAAGAGAGCGTTTCCGCGGCAGCTCGCAAACGCTGCGAGTGGGCTTCGGAAATCATGAGGTTCATGGTTCGACTCCTTCGTCTGTCCCATGATCGAGATATCCGGCGGCTCGCTTGGCTGAACTCCGCTCCTTGTTTTCAAATCGGATGTTTTCAACGCTCCGGCCCAAGGCATGAAACAAGCCGAGAGCTCCGCTGCTCGGCGCAAAGCCAAGCAGCGGAGCTCTGATCCGAAAAGCCGATTGCTAAAGCGCGCCGCGAAAGGTCAGGTTGATGCGCATGCGTCCGAAGGTTTCGTGATCGCCATCCTTCAACTCCGCGACTCCGTGAAAGAACAGACGCGACGGCCCGCCCCAGACGGCAACATCGCCATGCTTGAGCGCGAACTTCCGCACCGGGTCGTTGCGCTTCAAACCGCCGAACTGAAATGTCGCGGGCAGCCCCAGCGACACGGAGACGATCGGATGGGCGAGGTCGCGCTCGTTCTTGTCCTGATGCAACGACAGACGCGCACCCGGCTCGTAGCGATTGACCAGGCAGGCGTCGGGACGGAATTGCGGATAACCGGCGTCCGCCGCCGCAACGACCGCCAGCTCAAGAAAGCAGTCCGGCATCGGCGGCCACGGCTTGCCGGTCTGCGGGTCGATCCGGTCGTAGCGATATCCCGTCCGGTCGGTGATCCACCCGGCCGCGCCGCAATTGGTCATGGCCACCGACATGGTGTAGCCGCCCGGTGTGACCATGCGCCGGAACGGAGATATCGCAGTGATGCCAGTCAGCGCAGCCAGCAGATCCTTTTCAAACGGCAGCGCGGCACGGCGCAACAGCACGGCGCCATCCGCCATGGTTTCCCTGGACGGCTGCACAGGGGCGATGCGTTCGAACAGATCGTCCATCGTGGTTCTGATTCAAGGTGGCGTTGACGGCGTTTCCCGGTCGAGCAGGACGCGCTTGCGTTCCACGCCCCAGACATAGCCCGAGTCCGCGCCATCGTTGCGGACCACGCGGTGGCACGGAATGGCAACAGCGAGATTGTTCGCAGCGCAAGCCGCGGCGACCGCGCGTGCCGCCTTCGGCGATCCGACACGCCGTGCAATCTCGGCATAGCAAACCGTCTCGCCCGCGGGAATTTCCCGGAGCGCCTGCCAGACCCGCTGCTGGAAGGCGGTGCCGCGGACATCGAGAGGAAGGCTGACGCTGCTTCCCGGCGTCTCGACGAGGCCGACCACCCGCGCGACCAGCACCTCGTAGTCGCGATCGGCGCCGATGAGATGCGCGTTCGAAAAACGATCCTGGAGGCTGCGGATGAGATCGTCCGGATCGTCTCCCAGCATGATCGCGGCAACGCCCTTCCGGCTCGATGCGACCAGGATGGCGCCCAGCGATGTCTCGCCGACGGCGAACTTGATCTCCTCGTTGGCGCCGCCGGCGCGATATCGTGACGGCGTCATGCCGAGCATGCCGGTCGATTTCTCATAAAACCGCCCGCTGGAATTGAACCCCGCATCGTAGATCGCCTCGGTGACGGTGATGCCCGAGGCCAATCCGGCCCGGACCTTCCTGGCGCGATGCGCGGCGGCATAATCCTTCGGCGTCACGCCGATGACGGACTTGAACACGCGATGAAAATAGCCCGGGCTGCGGCCGATCGCGCTGGCCAGCGTTTCAAGCGACGGCTCCTCCTCGCTCTCGCCAATGATCCGGCACGCCTTCAGGACCAGCGCGGCATTCCCAGCGTCGCTGGAAGGACTGTCGGGATTGCAGCGTTTGCAGGGCCGGAAGCCGGTCGCCCTTGCGCTTTCGAGCGTGTCGTGGAGCTGGACGTTTTTTGGGTTGGCGGTGCGCGACGGACACGACGCCCGGCAATAGACACCGGTTGTCGCAACCGAATACCAGAGCTGCCCGTCAGCCGTCTTGTCGCGCGCGACAATGCGCGCCCATCGCGGATCGTCCGCCACCGCGGGGGGCGCGGGCCGCGGGATGTCGGCAAATGCTGCGATCATCTTCCATGTCCTCCGATCGCGCTGTCGATCTTAGTCGGCTGCGCTCTGATCCTGCGTTCAAATTCGCTTTTGTGACGTGAGGAAACCACCCGATTTCCGCAAACAGAGACCCGCACGCGGGCGTGCGGGCCTCCTCCTCCGACGATTCCAAGTCGCTCTGATAAGTCGGCTGCGATCAGGCGGCCTTGATCAGGCCGAGCTGGGTCAGCGCCGTCACGCCGTCATCGAGACCGATCTCCTCGACGATCCTGCCGTTGACCACCTTCAGCACCGTCGTGCCGGTGAAGTGCATCTTGCGGCCGGTCGCGGCTGGCAGGCCGCCCACCAGGAAATCCTTGAAGGCCGGACCTGTGTGGGTGCCGCCGCCTTCCCACTGGCCAACGACGTAATCGCCCTCGGCGATCACATCCGCGGTGCCCCAGAAATTGAGATCGGGGAATGCGGCGCGGAAATCGGTCATGAACGCTCTGATGTCATCGCGACCGCGGCGCGGTTCATGCAGCGAATATTTGAGCAGCATGTCCGGCGCGGCGATCTCATCGATCACCGCGAGATTGACCTTCTTGCCCCAGAATTCGGTGAACCAACGGCCGACGATGGCTTTGTTGTCTGTTTCCTTGCTCACGGATGACTCCTCATGCTTGTCCTGACGCGGATCGTCGACCTGGGTCGACGATCCGCGCGAAGACCTACGCGCGAGGCAGTCAAACCAAACTCCGATTCTTATCCTGGAATCGAAAACCGGATCGTCTCACGACGATGCGGGTCTCCGCACGGTTCGTTCTCACCAGCCGCCGGTGACGCACTCGCGCATGCCCATGCCCATGAAGGTCACGTTTCTGCAGCGAGCGCCGGAGCCGGGGATTTCGGGATTGTCGCAGTCGTGACTGCACACCCGCATCCCGTTCTCGGTGTGCCAACCGACGCTCGGGTCCTTTGAATCCTTGTTCCAGACCGTGACGTCGCTTTGAGGCCGTTTGTGATGCTTGGTGGCGGCTTCCGCGCTCAACGAGGCGGCAAGAACAATCGCACAGGTTATCAGCAGGCGTTTCATGGGTCTCTCCTCTGCCTCCCGATCGTTGGTTTCGGGGGCCGGAGATCGCGTTCAATATCTTCGGGTTACAAATTGTTCAGGCGCCTCACCCGTCAAGCCACGCGCCGCGCCAGCCGGCCGCGATCGTGCGGCCTTGAGTAGTCGATGGCGGGGCCGATCGGGACGATGCCGTTCGAGCCAACAGGACCAGCCTTGCTGAACACGCCGCGCTTCATGCCGGCGATGTCACAGACGTCGGCAATGCCGGGCGTCTGATAAAGCTCGCGCAGATAATTCGACAGGTTCGGGTATTCGTCGAGCCGGCGCAGGTTGCACTTGTAGCCGACGTAGTAGCAGGGATCGAAGCGAACGAGGCTCGGGAACAGCCGCCAGTCCGCCTCGGTTTGCGCATCGCCGCACAGATAGCGCTGCTGCGAAAGCCGATGCTCCAGGCCATCCAGCGTGTCGAACAGAAGCTTGATCGAGCCGTCGTAAGCCTCCTGCGAGATCGAATAACCGCAGCCGTTGACGGCGTTGTTGACGCCCTTCAGCACCAGCGCGTTGGTCGCATCGATCTCTGATCGCAGCGGCGCCGGATAGTAATCCGGCGTCGGCTCGGCGAGGTCCACGAAGGCCTCGTTGAAGATGCGGAGGATCTCGGAGGACTCGTTGTTGACAACGCTGCGGGTGGCGTCCCAGAGCGTCGGCACGGTTACGCGCGTTGTGCAGGTGGGATCGGCGATCGAATAAAGCTCATGGAGGAAGCGCACCCGCCGGTCGGTGCCGGGCACGACATGGCCAGCTTCGCCGAACGACCAGCCCTGCCCGCCCGGCTCCTGGAAGGTGTTGGTGAGCGTCACGAACGGCTCGATCTTTTTCAGCGTCCGCATCAGCGTGGTGCGATGCGCCCATGGGCAGGCCACCGCACAGTAAAGGTGATAGCGGCCGTGCTCAGCGGGGAATTTCGCCCCCGCCTCGCCGCTGATGCGATCACGGAAAACGGAGTCGCGCTTGAAGTACAGCCCCTTGGCGTCGTGCTGCACCAGGACGTTTTCGGTCGTCCATTTGCCTTCGACAAGCTGTCCCATTCGTCCTCACGTCACTGCTCGCGTGGATAGCTTGCCCGACTTTCCGATCCCGTCAAAGAGCCGCCGACCGATGCCACTTTCGCGCCGTGAAAAACGAAGGGCGGATGACGCTTGGTTCATCCGCCCTTCGCTCAATTTGTCCGAACGGTTGAAGGCGGCAGCCTAGTCCCGCTCATCCTTGTGCTTTTTCTTGTTCTTCTTCTTTTTGTGCTTCTTCTTTTCGCCGTCGTCTTGATCGTCGGCGACCGCCTCGGCGGCTGCCGCCTCCTGCGCGGCTTCCAGAGCCTGCTGCCGCTCGGCCTCTTCCTGGCGAATGCGCTCAAGATCGCGTTGCGCCTTGTAGTCTTCCCACGCCTCGAAGATCAGGTGCAGCCACGGCATCACCTGCTCGATCGAAGGCAGCGCGCCCTGCGGCCCAGGCTCACCGCGCGGTCCTTGCAATCCCAACTTTCCTTGCGGGCCTGCTTCGCCGCGAGGCCCTTGAGGGCCGACCTCGCCACGCGGACCCTGCAGTCCTGCTTTTCCTTGTGGCCCCGCCTCGCCCCGAGGCCCGTGAGGACCGGGCTTGCCAAGCGGTCCGGGCTGCCCCGGATGTCCCTGCGGACCAGGCTTCCCTCGCGGTCCCTCGGGCCCGCGCGGACCGACCAAAGCTGCTTTCGCCACGTCAGTCACCTCCATTTCGGATGCTGCACGACACCGCCGTGCAAGGGTTCAGCCGCAACCGCAACACGCAGGCTGCGAAAGGTTGTGCGCTCTAGAGCGGTTCACAATTTGACGGAAGCGTATCCGGCGTTTGCGAAGTAGTTGCTGCATTCGCGGGGGCCTATGGTTGTGACGAGGCTGCCGATTTGGCGCCAGACATCGTCGATGGTGCGCCTTTGAGCCATGCGCATCCAATGTTTGATCTTGGCGAAGGCCTGCTCGATCGGATTGAGGTCCGGCGAGTAGGGCGGCAGGTACCAGAGCCTGGCTCCGGCTGCTCTTATGATCTGTCGCAGCACGGCAGCCTTGTGGCTTCCGAGGTTGTCCATGACGACAATATCGCCGGCCTTCAGTGCGGGAACGAGTTGCTGCTGGACATAGGCTCGGAAGCACTCGCCGTTGATCGGGCCATCGAACACGCAAGGGGCTGTGAGGCCGTCGTGGCGGAGCGCGCCGAGGAAGGTCAGCGTCCGCCAATGACCATGCGGCGCGTAAGCTCGCAGGCGATCGCCCTTGCGTCCCCATCCGCGCAGCGGGGCCATGCTGGTCTTGATCCAGGTTTCGTCGATGAAGACCAAACGCCGTGGATCGAGACCGGCCTGCCAGGATCGCCAGCGCTTTCGTCTGCGGGCGATGTCGGCCCGGGCCTGTTCAAGCGCGAACAGTGTTTTTTTTGAACCGCAGGTCTTCGCGCCGCAGGAACAGCCACACGGCATTGTGCGAGACCTTTACCCCACGCGCGGCAAGTTCGTCCTTCAGCCCATGCAGGGTCAGATGCGGGGTCTGTCTGATGCGCTCCAGGATGAAGGCCCGATGCGGATCGAGCACCGGCTTGCGATATCCACCCATCTTGCTCGGCGACACTGAGCCAGTCGTCCGATAGCGCTGAGACCACTTCACCACCGACGACACCGCCACGCCGAACCGCGAAGCCACCGTCCGGCAGCTCTCACCGTTCCGCACCGCCGCAACGACACGCTCACGCAGATCATTGGACAGAGGTCGGGTCATGAGCTGCTGGCCTCCAACCCAGCCAGCAGCTTGAATCACAATTCGAAGCCCAGCGGAATCCCCAGCGATTCAGAAAAGAAGTGAACCGCTCTAAAGGCAGAGCGTGTCACATACAAGCCATTTTTGATGACGTGATTGCGTTCGTCGCCGCATCCAAGGCGGCGAACGCATCTATGCCGGCAACGCAGTTGTCGCGCGCGGCTTTACCGAAGGCCGATCAACCCGCCGCGATCTGCGCGCGGATGGCGTCGTCCTTCAGCATCCCCTCGAAATATTCGATGGTGCGCTTGAGGCCGTCCTTCAGCGCGACGCGCGGCGCCCAGCCGAGAACGTCCTGCGCCTTGGAAATGTCCGGCCGCCGCTGCTTCGGATCGTCCTGCGGCAGCGGACGGTGCACGATCTTCGATTTGGAGCCGACGCCATCGAGCACAAGCTGGGCGAGCTCAAGCATCGTGAACTCGCCGGGATTGCCCAAGTTGATCGGACCGGTGACGTTGTCGGGCGTTGCCATCAACTTGACGAAGCCCTCGATCAGGTCGTCGACGTAGCAGAACGAACGGGTCTGCTTGCCGTCGCCGTAGATCGTGATGTCGCGGCCGAGCAGCGCCTGGATGATGAAGTTCGACACCACGCGGCCGTCGTTCGGATGCATGCGCGGACCATAGGTGTTGAAGATGCGGACCACCTTGATGCGCATGTTGTGCTGGCGGCGGTAGTCGAAGAACAGCGTCTCGGCGCAGCGCTTGCCTTCGTCGTAGCATGAGCGCGGACCGATCGGGTTGACGTTGCCCCAGTATTCCTCGGGCTGCGGATGCACGCTTGGATCGCCATACACTTCCGAGGTGGAGGCCTGCAGGATCGAGGCCCGCACGCGCTTGGCGAGCCCCAGCATGTTGATCGCGCCGTGCACGCTGGTCTTGGTGGTCTGCACCGGATCGCGCTGATAGTGGATCGGTGAGGCCGGACAGGCGAGATTGTAGATCTCGTCGACCTCGATATAGAGCGGGAAGGTCACGTCGTGGCGCATCAGTTCGAAGCGCTTATGGCCAACCAGATGCTCGATGTTGCTGCGCGTGCCGCTGAAGAAGTTGTCGACGCAGATGACGTTCGCACCCTCGGCCAGGAGCCGCTCGCACAGATGCGAGCCGAGGAAGCCGGAGCCGCCGGTTACCAGAATGCGCTTTTCAAGATGCATCGTGTTTCCTTGCGCCCGAATCGAGACGGTTAGGGTCCCTTTTAGCCTATCCGTTCAACTCCTGACCATGACGGGTCTCTCCCCGGCCTTTGCTCCCCGCCCCTGTCGCAAATCCGAGCCCAAACGCAGACCGCGCCGCTTTGCAGCGGCGCGGTCATCACAGGCGCCAGCGTGGGAGGAACGGTACGCGGGCGTTACGCTGATCGTGCGGTGGGCTTCACCGTCGACCAGATTTTCGGGTTGGTGCCCGACTGCATGCGGACCCACTGATAGCCCGGCCGGCTCCAGGCCTGGACCGAAGACGAGAGGTTGTCGAGGAGGTAATCCCCCTGCTTGGTGCGCACGACCACGATCAGATGATGTTCGCCCCCCGGGACCACGACTTCGGCGAGCAGCAGCGAACGCGACGGCCAGCCGCGCTTGAGAAGCTCATGGCGCTTGGTCACGGCGTAGTCGTTGCAATCGCCGGAGGCCGGAGAAATCAGCCACTTCTCGCCGGCGAAGCCACGCGTGTTGCGCTCCGGCCGGATGTTGCGATTGACCTTGGTGTTGACGGCGTCCAGTTCGCTCATCCGCGCGGCGGTCAGATCGAGCTTGGTGCCGCGGAATGCAATCTTGCGAACCTCGCAGTCCTTCGGATACTGCAGGCAGAACATCGTGTGAGCCATCGGCGCAAGCGTCGGCGTGTCCTGCGGCACGCGATCCAGCTGGCCGCGCAGCGACTTCGGCATGCCGAACAGCGCAACCTGCTCCGGCTGCGGCCGAGCCTGGTTGAACTCCAGCGCCTTGGGCGGTAACTGCCTCGCCACAGCCTGGCTGGGCACGCGTTGGCACGCCGTGAGATGCATGACGCAGTAGAAGCTCTTCGTGGATGGCCCCCAGATCGCCAGGCTCATCTCGACGCCCTCGAGCGGCGACGAACTCTTCAGCGATTTCGGCATGCTGAGCAGCGTCGCATCCGCATGCTGACCAAACGCGCCCATCGCCAGCACGGCCAGCAGCCAAGCGCCCGTGATTTTTTTCAACACAACCCGCCTCCCGAATTTCCCGGCAGGCGGATTGTTTAAAGACGAAACTCTGCAATCGCGTTCGATTGCGAGAGCAAATCTGATTCAAACCCGAGCGCGCGCGTTGGCTAAGCGTTAACCGCGACGCCGCGCCCGCTGGCTGATATTGCAGCGAAAATCCGCCAGATTCTCAATCGGTCCCGACAACAGCAGGCGCTTCGATTGAGATCGCGGTCGTCAAGGTCCCGCGATTCAGGATCGATTCACCACGGGGGCTCGCACACGATTTGCGCCTGACGAGCCGCCAGGCATAAGCCCCCGCCCCAGCCCGCCCGGCCTGAAGCGCAGGCGATGTTCGGGCCGTCCCTCGGTGCCGCTAAATCGGCGACTGTCCGGTGAGCCGGCGCGACATCTCGCTGAGAAACATCGCGGTCGGCCGCAGGATGAAAAGGTCCGCGACCAGCGCCGACAGCATCGCGAAAGCCGAGAGCCAGCCGAACAGCCGCAGCGAGGGCAGGTCCGAGAGCACCATTACGGCGAGGCCGCAGGCCAGCACCACCGACGTCAGAATCAGAGCCGGTCCCACCAGGATGGTGGCGCGCTCGACGGCCACCGCCTCGTTGACGTCGGGGCCACCTTCCAGCCGCAACCGGTTGAGGAAGTGGATGGTGGCAGAGAGTCCCAGGCCGAACGACACCGTGAGCGCCACGACGCTCGCGAACTGCAGACCCTCGCCCATGGTCCAAAGAATGAAGCCCGCCATCACCACCGGGAAAATGCCCGGCAGGATCGACATCAGCATCACTGCGAAGGAGCGGAAGGCGAGGCCGATGAAGGCCGCGACAAAGACGATCTCGATCGTGAGCCCGTGATTGAGCTTGCCGATCATGTCGGCGCTGTTGCGTGCCGCAATCGCCGAGAGGCCGGTCACCGCGATCTCGTAGCCCGGATGCGCCTTGCGGACATCGTCGAGCGCCTTGTCGAGCTTCTCGACCACCGGCAGGAGCTGGCTCGAATCGACGTCGGGGATCCGGCCCGACACCACCACGGCATCCTTGTCGGCGGAGATGAAGCGGCGAGTCAGGTATTCGGGCAGCACGTCGACGTAGGACTTGATGGTCTCGACATCGGCCTTGCCGGTCTTCTCGGCGAGCCAGCGCCGCAGCGAATCGAGCGACCAGACATTGCCGACGCCGGCCTGCTTCTCGACGATGGTGTGGACCGCGGCGATGGTCGAGAGCGTCGCGTCGTCATAGAGGCCCGCGCCCTTGGGGAACTGGATCAGCACATCGATCGGATTGGCGCCGGTGAGCTTGGCATCGAGCCGGCCTGACGCTTCCACGGCCTGCCGCTTGTCCGGCACCTGGTCGGCGAGCCGGTAGCGCGGTTCGAGGGTGGCGTAGATCGTCGACAGGCCGACGACGACGAGGAGGCCGATCAGGCTATAGAGACCCGGATGGCTGACCATCCGCCGGGCAATCCAGCTGCAGAAGCTCCGCAGCGCCTGCACGCCGATGTCGGCGCCCTTGGTCGCCACAGCGAAATTGGATTCCTTGCGGATCAGCAGCACGCCGAGCACCGGCACGAGCGACAGCACGCCCATCAGCGCGATCACCGTCGCGAGCAGACCGGCTTCGCCGAAGGTGCGAATGAGATCGGAGTTGGAGAATTGCAGCGCGATGAACGAAATGCCGGCGGTGCCGTGCGTCAGCACGCAGGCAGGACCGACCACCAGCACCGCCTCGCGGAACGCCGTGTACTTGTCCTTGCCGGCGATCAGGCGGTCACGCGCCGCGAAGGTGAGCTGCATGCTGTCGGAAAAGCTGATCACCATGATGAGCGGCGTCATCACGTTGAGGAACATGTTGAGGCTGAAGTTCAGCCAGCCGAAGGCGCCGAGCGAGAGAAGGATCGCAATCAGCGGCGGCGCCGCCGCGATGATCATGAACGAGATACGGCGGAAGAAGGCGATGGCGATCAAGGCGCCGGCCGCAAAGCCAATGCTGTTGTAGAGGATGCTGTCGCGCTCGACCGCATTGCGGATTTCGAGCTGCATCACGGGCACGCCGGAAAGCTGGGCCGTGAGCCCGGTGCTGCCCAGGTCGTCCTGCATGGTCTTGCGGATTTCGGCGACCGTGGTGTTGAGGCCCTTGCCGCCGACGATCTTGGGATCGAGCGAGAGCACGACCAGCGCCAGCGTGCCGTCCTCCGACAGAAGCTTGCCGCGGATGATCTCGTTTGAGAGCACGCGCTGCTTCAGCGCCTCGTAGGCCTGCCCGGTCGGAAGCTCCTCGGGGAACAGCGGCGGCGGCAGCTTGCCGGGCTCCGGCGCCTGCCGCGCCGAGAACAGCGAAATCAGGCCGCGCACGCTGTCGATGAGTTGCAGATCGGTGACAAGGTCGCGGATTTTTTCGATGGATTCCCGATCCATCAAATTCTTGCCCTCGATGACGACGAGAACGTCGTACTCGGCCGAGGGGAAGCGCTTGGTCACCTCTTCGTATTGGCGGAATTCCTTGGTCTCGGAGCGGAACAGCTGGCTGAGCGAGTCATCGACCTTCAACCGGTCGACGCCGAAGCCTGCGGCAATACAGAGCAACGCCAGAATTATGGCAGCAATGACCGGAGCACGAAGCGGAATGAGGCCGATCCGCTCGATGCCGTACGCCAGATTGTGCAGCTTGCGCGGCGCGGAAGTTCCACCCGCTGCCACATTTTGCCGGGAATCTTTTGTGGACACAGAGCTTCCTTCCGAGACGTCGTGCATCGAGGCGATATGACGCTGTTAAGGTGGGACCGAGATAGACCAAATCAGGGGCATCGGCAGCAGCAACGGTGTTGTACACTGATTGGTGGCGGCTGGAACCGGGGGGCGTTCGCGCCGTTGACAACTTTAGGCAACGGTCGGACTGCGCCGCGTAATTCGGCAGTTGGAGGCGGGTCATGCGTCGCGGATTGATGGCGGTTTTGGGCTTGCTGGCGGCAGGAACCGCGCTGACCGCCATGCCTGAGCCGGCGGCTGCCCAATTGCCCAGCCCGTTTGGCGTCATTCGCGCGATTACGCGTCCGCTCGATGGAATTTTCCGGGGTCCCCGGATGAGCCGCCGCCATTATTATTCGCGCCGGGCTGCACGCAACCGGGGGCGGGCCCCCGCTGTGGTCCAGACACAACCGCCGGCAGTGGCCGGTGCGGCCGTGGCGGGTGCCGCGGCGGCTGGCACGGCTGCCGCCGTGGCTGGAAGCTCCGCGGCCGAGGCCAAACCAGCCGACCAGAAATCTCCTGCCACTGAGACCCAGGCCGAGAAGGCCGCACCGGCAACAGCGCAGGCGTCACCACCGCAGCCTGAGGCCGACTCTCCGGTGCCTTTGCCGGTCCCGGCTCCCGAGAAATCTGCAGCCGCGAACGTTGCCCCACCGCCGAAGGACTCCACGCCTTCGCCAACCGACGCCGCCAAGCCTGCGCCGAGCGGCCAGGATACGGCTGCCAAGGATGCAGCCGCGAAGGATTCCTTTGCCGCGGTGAGCAAACCCGCGCAGCCGGCGCCACAAGCCACGGCCGTGCCGGTGGCTGCGGCACAGCCGGCGGCGCCGCCGGCAGCGGCAACGGCCGCCACCGTTCCGGAAGCGCCGGCCACGGCCGCACCGACGGTTGCGGCAGCTCCGCAAACGCCGCCGCCCCCGGTCGCCGCACGCGCCGCAAATCAGCAGCGCAATGCCGCGCTCACGCGATCAGCCGAGCAGAACGCCGATACGCCCACCACCGCGACAGCGAACAGCGCTGGACAGCCTCAGCGTCCTCAGAACCGGCTCGGCCTCGCAGGTCCGCTCGCCTGGCCGACCGCGTTCGAGGATTCGATCGGCTTCACGCTCTGGCCGGGTGAGTATGGCGAGCGGCTGCGCGGCCACGGCATCGGCGACGTCATGAGCGTCGCCATGGTGTCGTCACGTGATCTCATCAATCGCGTGCGCGGCAGCCTCGCGATGCGCAGCGAATCCAAGGACGACGCGAATGCAGGCGTGGTCTGCAACATCGATCCGGCCACCGAGCAATGGCCGGCATCGCAGATCGAGCAGTCCCTGCAGCTCAACGACAAGCAACGCGATGCGCTGAAGCAGCTCAAGACCGCGTTCAGCGAGGCGGCGGCCAACATCAAGTCGTCGTGTCGCGACGAAGCCTCGATCGCGCCCATCGAACGACTGCGCGCCATGCAGGGCACGCTGTGGGCGGTTCATGACGCGTTGCAAGGATTGCGCGGGCCGCTCGCCAAGTTCTACGACTCGCTCACCGACGAGCAGCGCCAGAAATTCGCGGCGCCTGCATCGGCACAGGCCGACCCGCGCTCGATGAGACCCGCGCAGATCGCGCAGCTGTGCGGAGCGCCGCCCGCGACAGGCCGGCAGGCGCGCGCCGCCGAGGAGCAGCTCAACCTCGACAAAACGCAGCGCGCGAGCCTCGAGGCCTTCCAGAAGAAGGCGGGCGAGATGGGCCAGTTCCTGATGGCGTCGTGCCTGAAGCCTGTGGCGTCGACGCCGGTCGAGCGGATCGATGCCGCAGCCGACCGGCTGACCGCCGTGATCTTCGCGGCCTCGTCGGTCAGTCTCGCGCTGAACGACTTCTACAATCAGCTCAACGAGCAGCAGAAGTCGAAATTCAACGCCGCGCTGCGCTAGAGCGGTTCACAATTTGACGGAAGCGTATCCGGCGTTTGCGAAGTAGTTGCTGCATTCGCGGGGGCCTATGGTTGTGACGAGGCTGCCGATTTGGCGCCAGACATCGTCGATGGTGCGCCTTTGAGCCATGCGCATCCAATGTTTGATCTTGGCGAAGGCCTGCTCGATCGGATTGAGGTCCGGCGAGTAGGGCGGCAGGTACCAGAGCCTGGCTCCGGCTGCTCTTATGATCTGTCGCAGCACGGCAGCCTTGTGGCTTCCGAGGTTGTCCATGACGACAATATCGCCGGCCTTCAGTGCGGGAACGAGTTGCTGCTGGACATAGGCTCGGAAGCACTCGCCGTTGATCGGGCCATCGAACACGCAAGGGGCTGTGAGGCCGTCGTGGCGGAGCGCGCCGAGGAAGGTCAGCGTCCGCCAATGACCATGCGGCGCGTAAGCTCGCAGGCGATCGCCCTTGCGTCCCCATCCGCGCAGTGGGGCCATGCTGGTCTTGATCCAGGTTTCGTCGATGAAGACCAAACGCCGTGGATCGAGACCGGCCTGCCAGGATCGCCAGCGCTTTCGTCTGCGGGCGATGTCGGCCCGGGCCTGTTCAAGCGCGAACAGTGTTTTTTTTGAACCGCAGGTCTTCGCGCCGCAGGAACAGCCACACGGCATTGTGCGAGACCTTTACCCCACGCGCGGCAAGTTCGTCCTTCAGCCCATGCAGGGTCAGATGCGGGGTCTGTCTGATGCGCTCCAGGATGAAGGCCCGATGCGGATCGAGCACCGGCTTGCGATATCCACCCATCTTGCTCGGCGACACTGAGCCAGTCGTCCGATAGCGCTGAGACCACTTCACCACCGACGACACCGCCACGCCGAACCGCGAAGCCACCGTCCGGCAGCTCTCACCGTTCCGCACCGCCGCAACGACACGCTCACGCAGATCATTGGACAGAGGTCGGGTCATGAGCTGCTGGCCTCCAACCCAGCCAGCAGCTTGAATCACAATTCGAAGCCCAGCGGAATCCCCAGCGATTCAGAAAAGAAGTGAACCGCTCTAGAGCAGCTGCACCAAGCTTCTGCAACATCGGGGGTGCCCACCCTCCCCTGGAGGGGGAGGGTCGCGAGCGAAGCGAGCGGGGTGGGGTGATCCTCTTCGCAAAAAAAGTTCACCCCACCCCGCCCGCCTACGCTCCGCTACGGCGGTCGACCCTCCCCCTCCAGGGGAGGGTGAACACCGCCACTCTCGCAAGGAGCGATCTCACATCCCGAACTGCACGGTGCGGTCGTTGCGCGCCGTGAGGTTGCGGTAGCGCGCCATGGCCCAGAGCGGAAAGTAGCGACGGTAGCCGTGATAGCGCAGGTAGAACACCCGCGGGAAACCGGTCGCCGTGTAGCGCTGCTCGTTCCAGAAGCCGTCGACGGCTTGCGTCCTCATCAGGTATTCGATACCGCGCGCGACCGCGGGCTCGTTGGTGTCGCCTGACGCCATCAGGCCGAGCAGAGCCCAGGCGGTCTGCGACGCCGTGCTCGGCGCCGGCTCATATTCCTTGTAGTCGAGCTTGTAGCTTGAGCCGTCCTCGCCCCAGCCGCCGTCGGGATTTTGAATTTTGATCAGCCAGGCCGCGGCCCTGCGCATCTCCGGCGCCGAATGATCCACGCCCGCAGCGTTGAGCGCGCACAGCACCGACCAGGTGCCGTAGATATAATTCATGCCCCAGCGGCCGTACCAGCTGCCCTCGGCCATCTGCATGCGCTTCAGGTAATCGACGCCGGCCTGCACGGCGGGCGAGTTCTTCAGCGTCTTGCCGAACTGCGCGAGCATCGAGATGCAGCGCGCGGTCACGTCCTCGGTCGGCGGATCGAGCAACGCGCCGTGATCCGCGAACGGGATGTTGTTGAGATAGTAGAATTCGTTGTCCGCATCGAAGGCGCCCCAGGCGCCGTTCTCGCTCTGCAGACCGACGATCCACTCCTCGGCACGCGCGAGCGCGGCACGATGATCGACCTTGGCGTCGAGCTGCTGCGCACGCTCCATCGCCATCGCGACCACCGCGGTATCGTCGACGTCGGGGTAATGCGGGTTGGCATACTGGAACGCCCAGCCTCCGGGCCGCACGTCCGGCCGGCGCACAGTCCAATCGCCCTTCACGTCCAGCACCTGCATGGGTTCGAGCCATTTCAGCGCCTGCGTGACGCGCGACTGCGCCTCCGCATCGCCGGTCTCAAGGAGCGCATGCGCGGCAAGCCCGGTGTCCCAGATCGGCGACACGCAAGGCTGGCAGTAGGCCTCGTGGTCGTGCACCACCAGGAGCTTCTCGACCGAACGCCGCGCGATGGCGCGCAGTGGATCGTCCTCCGGAAAGCCCAGCGCGTCGAACATCATCACGCTGTTGGCCATGGCCGGATAGATCGCGCCAAGCCCATCCTCGCCGTTCAGCCGCTCTGTGACCCAAGCCACCGCCCGGTCGATCGCGCGCTTGCGCGAGCCCTTCGGGAAGAGCGGCTCAGTGACGCGCAGCACGTTGTCGACAACGTGGAAGAACCAGAACCACGTGGCTTTCTGTTGCGGCGCTTTCGGCGCAGGGCCGAGCGTTGCCGGCGGCTCGATGAACAGTTCGTCGATGCGCACGTTCTTCGGATTGCGAGCCTTGGGCTTCAGCGCCATGAGCACCAGAAGCGGCACGATGACGGTGCGGCTCCAATAGGAGATCTTGTCGAGGTGGAACGGAAACCACTTCGGCAGCAGCATGATCTCGACCGGCATCACCGGCACCGCAGTCCACGGGATGAAGCCGTACAGCGCCAAGAGCAACTTGGTGAAGACGTTCGCTTTCGCAGCGCCGCCGCGCGACAGCATCGCCTCACGGGCACGTACCATGTGCGGCGCATTGATGTCGTCGCCGATCATCTTCAGCGCGAAATAGGCTTTCACGCTGGCGCTCATGTCGAAAGCGCCCTCATGGAACAGCGGCCAGCCGCCATGCTCGCCCTGGATGCGGCGCAGATAGATCGCGATCTTGCGCTCGAGCTCGGCCGCGACCGGCTCCGCCAGGTAATGGCGAAGCAGCACGTACTCGGCTGGAATCGTGGCGTCGGCCTCGAGCTCGAAGCACCAGTGGCCGTCCGGCTTCTGGGCATCGAGCAGCGCCCTGGTCGAAGACGCGATGTGCTTCTCGAGCGCTGCGCGTTCCACCGTGGTCATGCGACCTCCAGCACCAACGCGGCCGCGCGGTTGCCCGAGCGCGTTGCGCCTTCGAGCGTCGCAGGCAGTCCGGTGGCGGTCCAGTCTCCGGCCATGAACAGGTTTTTCCACTCCGTGCGGGGGCCGGGACGCTTGGCGTTCTCGGCGGGGGTGGCGGCAAAGGTCGCGCGCCGTTCGCGGACGATCTGCCACGGTGGCAATGGCGCGGCGATTCCCGCGGTCTCAAGTCCGGTGACTTTGGCAACCTCGCTCCAGATGGTCTGGGCCAGTTCCTCGCGCGGCACGTTCATCAGGCGATCGGCGTCGCTGATCGTCACCGACAGCCGTCCGTCGAAGGCGAAGAGCCATTCGGTGGTCGCGTTGATCAGCCCTTGCATCGCCGGCACGCCCGCCGGCACATCGATCTTGAAATGCGCGTTGGCGATGGCGCGGTAGCCCTGCGGCACGCTCAGCCCGGGCACCAGCGACGCGGCCGCATGGGTCGGCACCGCGAGGATCACGGCATCGCCGGGCGCAAGGTCGACGGTGTCGGTGCCGAAATCGAGCTGCGAGACACGCCCGCCATCGAAGCGCAGCGCACGCAATTCGTGCTCCAGCCGCACCTCGACGCCTTTGCTCTTCACGTGCGCAAGCGCCGGATCGATGAAAGCGTGGCTCAGGCCGTCGCGCGCGATCAGCGGCCGGCAGGCCGCGCCGCCCAGCGCCAGGGTCTCGCGCATCACGGCGGAGGCGAGCGTCGCCGCGCCGTCCTTCGGATCGATGTTGAGGGCGGCAAGCAACACCGGACCGAGCAGCCTCTCATAGAGGGGGCCGGAGCAGCTGATCACATCGCCAACGGTGGCGTCCTCGGCCACACGCAGCAGCTTCGCGACACCCAGATAGTCGAGCGGACTTGTGCCCGGCACGCGGCGATTCTTGTCGAAAATCCACCACGGCAGCAGCCCGTCGCTGATGCGCAGCGTCCAGCGTTCGCCCGATTTGAAATCGGCGAAGATAAAATCCGCGTTCTTGGGTCCAACCAACGCGCCGTCGCTGCCGATGCTTTGCGCGAATTCGCGCACCGCCTGATTTCCCGACAGCACCAGGTGGTTGCCGTTGTCGATCGTCATGCCGATGGCGCGATCGAAATACGAGCGGCAGCGCCCGCCCGGATGGGCGGTGGCCTCATGCACGACGATCTTGGCGTCGGTCCGCGCCAACTTCACCGCTGCGGCAAGTCCGGCAAGACCTGCCCCGACAATGTGGACTGTGCGGGCCATCAGATGATCGCGTACTGCACGGCGATCCAGGACAGGCGCAGCGGACTTACGCTGATCCGCGTGCGCGGCGGCGACCAGCCGCGCGATGTCATGCCGTTGAGCATGACACGGTAGACCTCTTCCATGATCTTCGGCGCCTTCACAACCTTGCGCGGATTGCGCGCCATGATGCGGTCCGCTTCTTTGAAGTGCTCCATCGCCCGCGCCGCCACCGCTTCGCAGGGCTGCCACAGGCTCGGGCTTTCCAGCACGGTCTTGGGATCGGTCGAGGCGATGCCGGCCTTCTGCAGTTCTTCCATCGGCAGATAGAGGCGGCCGATGTCGGCGTCCTCGTCGAGATCACGCAGGATATTGGTCAGCTGAAGCGCGCGGCCGAGATGATGCGCGAGCGCAATCCCGTCATTCTCGCGCATCCCGAACACCCGCACGGACAGCCGCCCCACCGCACTCGCGACACGGTCGCAATAGAGATCGAGCTTGGCCCAGTCGGGCGCACGGATGTCTTCGGCGGCGTCCATGTCCATGCCGTCGATCACCGCGAGGAAGTCTTCCTTCTGCAGGCCGAAATCGGTCACCGCCTTGGCGAGCCCCTGCAGGTCCGATGCCGGCTGCCCCGCATAGATGCCCTCGATGCGGTTGCGCCACTGCGTGAGCAGCGGCCTTCGCTCGGCATGCGGCGCGGTGGAGTCGGCCACATCGTCGACGAGGCGGCAGAACGAATAAATCTCGAACATCGCCTCGCGCTGCGCGCGGGGCAGGATCCGCATAGCGGTGTAGAACGAACTGCCCGAGGCGCGGCTGGGTGCGCCGGAGCCGCCGTTCTCGATGGGTGCACTGGCTTCGTTCATCGGCTCGCGATCAATTGATGGTGGCCGGCGCCTGCGCCGAGGTGCCGGAGACGATGCGATTGACCAGCCCCTTGGCGGCGCCCATGAGGCCCACGCCCGCGACGCCGAACTTGCCGAGACGCACATTCTCGGACAGCGGATCGCGGCTGCGGAGCAGTCCCACGAAATGACGCGCGAGCGTGACGATGGCAGCGATCTCGAGCGAGAGGCGAATATCCTTGATCTGCCCGGGGAGATGGCTGCCCTCTTCCAGCAAAACGCCGGTGCGCCCGGCGAGGCCGTGCAGGCAGACGAGAAGTTGCGGCGTGGCGCGCGGCGCATCGAGCGCCTCGACGTTGGAGCCGGCGGCATTGAGCGCATCGAGCGGGACATAGACCCGGTCTAGATTGCGGTAGTCCTTCACGCAATCCTGCAAATGGTTGATAATCTGCAGCACCGCGCAGACGTTATCTGAAGCGGCCCAGGTGGCGCGACTCTCGCCATGCACGTCGAGCACGTAGCGGCCAACCGGCATCGCCGAATACCGGCAATAGTCGATCAGATCGTCCCAATCCTTGTAGCGGAGCTTGGTGACGTCCTGGCGGAACGCGTGCAGCAGGTCTTGCGCGTGCTGGGGCGAAAGATTGCGCTCGGCAAGCGCGGAGCGCAGCGTCACGCCAGCCGCGTTGTCGGTGTTGTGGCCGAGGAGACTGCCTTCGAGGCTGTCGAGGTGCGCGAGCTTGTCGGCGGGCTTCATTTCCGCATGGTCCGAGATGTCGTCGGCGATGCGGACGAACTCGTAGAACGACAGGATCGGCCGGCGGTGCGGCGGCGCCACCACCCACGAAGCCACGGGGAAATTCTCGTCCCCCGAGCCCTTGCCCGATCGATGCTGTGCAGCGTCCAAACTCATGATCCCGAAACGTTCGCCTGAGCGCGTCCCTTCCAACTGCCGCCCTGCCCTCGCACGTAGCGGTAGGCAGAATCCAGCGTGTATAGCATGTAGACCACTGCAATCGCAGGCAGCCCCAGCCCCCAAAGTGGGGACATGCGGTAGAACCGCAACATCGGCTGAAACGATACGGCCATGAGAATCCAGGTCAAAAGCCCGAGAAGGCGAGCAGTTCCATCGCCGAACAGCGCCAGCAGCGGACCTGCCAGGAATGTCAGCGCCATGCCCAGGGTGACACCGGCGAGCAACAGCGGCGAGTATTTCAATTGTGCATAGGCCGAACGCGAAATCATCTTCCGCACTTCTTCGAAATCGTCGTAGCGCCGGATGCTCGCGACCCGATTGGTGAGGCCCAGCCAGATCGGCCCCACAGCCTTCATCTTTTCGGCGAGCGAGCAGTCATCGATGAGCGCCGCGCGGATGCTCTCGATGCCGCCGGCACGCTTGAGCGCATCGGCGCGTACCAACATGCAGCCGCCGGCCGCGCCAGCCGTGGCGTTCTTCGGATCGTTCACGGAGGCAAACGGATAGAGCATCTGGAAGAAGTAGACGAAGGCCGGGACGTGGCTTCGTTCCCATCCGCTCTCGCAGCGCAGCCGCGCCATCAACGAGGTGAGAACGTAGTTTCCGTGCTCGGCGCGTGCGACCAGCGCCCGAACCGAGTCGGGTGTGTGCACGATGTCGGCGTCCGTCAGCAGCAAATAGTCCGGCGGTTGGGCCGCGTTGTTCGCTGCTTCCACGCCCTGGCGCACCGCCCAGAGCTTGCCGGTCCAGCCCGACGCCAAGCCTCGGCTCGATATCAGAGTGAAGCTCCGGTCGGAGCCGAGCCCCGCCGCGGCGCTTCGCGCGAGTTCTGCGGTCGCGTCCTCGCTGTCGTCGTCAACCAGCACGATCGAGAACGGTCCCGGATAGTCCTGGCGCGCCAGCGAACCGATGCTGTCCGCGATGCCCTCGGCCTCGTTGCGCGCCGGGATCACCGCGGTGACGCTCGGCCAGCTTGGCGGCGCCCCTGTTGGCGGCGACCATGGCAGCACGTCGTCGCGCTGCCGGCACAGCCAGAAGCCGCCGCGGGCGCAGACCAGATACAACCAGATGGCCAGAGCCAATGCTGCGATTGCGGTGAAAACCATGCCGGACAGAAATCAGAACTCCTCAGGGTGCGGGCTTGGTAGCACAGATGGGCCGGATTTTAAGCCACAGATATGGCAAATGGGACGCAACCTGTTCCTGAAATCGTCGCGGAATCAATCGCTTCGTGCGGCTTCGGCGCAGCCCAGACCGGCCTAAAGCTGCCTTGTGCCCGGGCCCAAGCCTGTGCAAATTGCGGTCCGGGCGGGTATCGGATTGGTGCTCGTAAAGGCGTAACGGGGAAGAGAACAACAGACATGGCGGGTCATTCGCCCTCAGAGGGGTGGATCGGCGCGAGCCTTTTGCGCAAAGAGGACGCCCGCCATCTGCTCGGCCACGGCATGTTCATTGCCGACATCCGCATGCCGGGCATGCAGGACGTGGCCTTCGTCCGCAGCCAGATGGCGCATGCCACCGTCCGCCAGATCACCAAGCCCGACGGTGAAGCCGGCAATGTCTTCACGCTGGCTGATCTCGGCCCGCTCAACATTCTGGAAGCCGGCCCCGAACTCGCGGCGCATCGCCACAGCCCTTACCCGGCGCTAGCCGACGATCGCGTGCGCTATGCCGGGCAGCCGATCGCGGCCTGCCTCAAGCCGACACGGGCCGAGGCCGAAGACCTCGCCGACAAGGTCGGCGTCGAACTCGACGAACTGCCGGCGGTGGTCGATTGCGTCGAGGCGATGATGCCCAAGAGCCCGCGGCTGTTCGACGCCTGGGCCGACAACGCCTACATCACCAGCACCGTGAGCGGGGGCGATGCCGCGTTCCTGGCCAGCGCGCCGATCCGGTTGCGACGCAAGTTCCGCATGAACCGGCAAGCCACGGTGTCGCTCGAATGCCGCGGCTGCCTCGCCTACTGGGACCACCGCAACAACGAGCTTGTGGTGCATCTGTCGACCCAGGGCGGCCACGTCATCCGTCTCGGGCTGTCGCAGGCGCTGGGCCTGCCCGAGAACAAGCTTCGCATCATCGCGCCCGATGTCGGCGGCGGGTTCGGCGGCAAGAACCGCCTGATGCCGGAAGACATCGCGGTCGCCTCCATCGCCATGAAGGTCGGCCACCCGGTGCGCTGGATCGAGGACCGACGCGAGCACCTCCTGGCTTCGGTGCATTGCCGCGATCACTTCTACGATCTCACCATCTCGGCGGATCGCGACGGCACGCTGCTCGGCGTCGAAGGCGACGTCTATATCGACGCCGGCGCCTATTCGCTGTGGCCAACGGGCTCGTTCATGGAAGCGAGCATGGCGTCGCGCAATCTCACCGGGCCCTACCGCATCCGCCATCTCAACCTGAAGACCTATACGGTTGCGACCAACAAGGCGCCGATGGGCCCCTATCGCGGCGTGGCGCGGCCGGGCGCCTGTTTCGCCATCGAGCGGCTGGTCGACGAGGTGGCGCGCGAGCTTGGCCGCGAGCCGTTCGACCTGCGGCGGCAGAACATCGTCACCGCGAGTGAATTGCCGTACCAGACCGCGGCCGGCATGCGGCTCGACACCGGCGACTACATCGTCTCGCTCGACACCGCGCGCGAGATGGTCGGCATGGAAGCGATCCGCGAGCGCCAGAAGAAAGGCGAGCCGGACGGCCGCGCCATCGGGCTGGGCTTCGCCTTCTACACCGAACAGAGCGGCCACGGTCAGATCGAGTGGGTGAAGCGCAAGTCGCGCGTGGTGCCGGGCTACGAGTCTGCCAACGTGCGCATGCTGCCCGACGGCTCGGTGATGCTGCATGTCGGCGTGCAGAATCACGGCCAGGGCCACGAGACCACGCTGTCGCAGATCGCGGCGCATGAACTGGCGCTCGACCCGTCGCAAATCCAGGTGCGCTACGGCGACACCGCCACGGCGCCGTTCGGCTTCGGCACGTTCGGATCGCGCTCGATCGTGTTTGCCGGCGGGGCAACGGCGCGGACCTGCCGCATCCTCGCCGAGAAAATCCGGCGCATCGGCGCGCATCTCCTGCAGACCGACATTGCGAACACCCGCCTGGAGGGTGCCGCGGTCCACGGCCCCAACGGCAGCGTTGATTTTGCTGAGATCGCCTATGCGGCCAATGTCCGTCAGGAGCACCTGCCGTCCGGCATGGATCCGCTGCTCGATGCCACCTCCACCTATGAGCCAACCGAGACCAGCGGCGTGTTCGCCTACGGCACCCACGCCGTGGTGGTCGCGGTCGAGCCCGACACCGGCGCGATTGAAATCCTCGACTACGCGGTCTCCGAAGACTGCGGCACCATGATCAATCCCCTCATCGTCGACGGCCAGGTGCAGGGCGGCATCGCCCAAGGCATCGGCACCGCGCTCTACGAGGAAATCCCTTACGATGAGCAGGGCCAGCCGCTCGCCACCACGTTCGGCGATTACATGGTGCCCTGCGCGCCGGAAATTCCCACCGTCCGGGTTGCGCATCTGATCACGCCGGCTTTTGTCACCGAATATGGCGTCAAAGGACTCGGCGAAGGCGGCGCGATCGCGCCGCCGGCCGCGCTCGCCAACGCCGTGGCCGACGCGTTCCGTCACATCGGCGCAAGCTTCAACGAGACGCCGCTGACGCCGCGCCGGGTCTCGGAAGCGGTCGAGCGCGCGCGGCGCGACTTCGACCCGCTGAACATGGGCCGCCGCGCATGAAGCCCGCTCCGTTCGAATACATGCGGCCGAAGACCGTCGCCGAGGCGAGCGTGGCGCTCGGCCGCCGCGGCGCGACCACCGCGGCGATTGCCGGCGGCCAGTCGCTGATGCCGATGCTGGCGTTGCGCGTGGCGCTGCCGGATCTTCTGGTCGACATCAGCCGCCTCGATGATCTCAAGATCGTGACGCGCACGCCGGATAGCGTCTGGCTCGGTGCGCTGACTACGCATGCCGCGATCGAGGACGGCGAGACGCCGGACGTCTTCAATGGTCTGATGCGCGCCATCGCCGGCCAGATTTCCTATCGCGCGGTGCGCAACCACGGCACGATCGGAGGCAGCCTCGCGCTCGCCGATCCCGCCGCCGACTGGCCGGTGTGCCTTTCGGCACTCGGTGCGACGGTGCGCATCGTCGGGCGCAATGGCGTGCGGGTGCAGAACGTCGACGATTTCCTTCAAGGACAATATGAAACGACGCTCGAAGCGGGCGACATCATCATGGGCTTCGACATCCCCGCGCCGCCGCGGTCGTTCCGCTGGGGATTTTCCAAGGTGGCGCGCAAGAGTGGCGCGTTCGCACAGTCGCTCGCGGTCGTCGTCGCCGAAGCCAACGACACCCACGTCCGCGCGGTGCTCGGCGCCGCCGGCCCTCGGCCTAAACCGCTGGTCGCGACTGCAAAACAACTGGAAATTCCGAACAGCACCGAGAACGACATTCGCGCCGCGATCAAGGCCGACCTCAACACGTACTTCGGCGAACTCGACGACTATCAGAAGCGGATGCACACCGCGAACGTGCTGCATGCCGCAAGGAACATGCGGGCGCAATGACGGCGGTCACCATCGAACTCAATGGCGTGAAGATCGCCGACGACGTCGAGCCGCGGCAGTCGCTCGGCGATTTTCTGCGCGACCGCTGCGGGCTCACTGCGACCCATCTCGGCTGCGAGCACGGCGCCTGCGGCGCCTGCACCGTGGTGCTCGACGGCAAAGCCACCCGCTCCTGCCTGTCGCTCGCGGTGATGTGCGACGGCCGCGCGGTGCAGACGCTGGAGGGCCTGCGCACCGACGCCATGATGGAGAGGCTGCGGAGGCACTTCCACGAGAGCCATGCGCTGCAATGCGGTTTCTGCACGCCGGGCATGTTGATCATGGCCCGCGACATTTTGCGCAGGCATTCGCGCCCTGATGCGGCTACCGTCCGTCACGAATTGAGTGGGCAGATCTGCCGCTGTACCGGCTATGCCAACATCGTGAAGGCGATCGTTGCTGCGGGCCAGGAAACCGCACAGGTCGCCGCCTCGGAGGAATAGGCTGGCGCCTCGCTGGCACGGATACTGCACGACAACGAAGATCGAACATTTGACTGCGAGGTTGTTCCCGCTGTGCGCGGGACAACCGTGGCATCTCACAGGAGTTGGGCCATGGCTTTGTCGAAAACCGCGCTGACCCGGCGTTCGCTGCTTAAATCGGGAGCGGGTGCCGCCGCGGGATTGATCGCAATGCCGGCGATCGCCAACGCACAGGCCGCCGATGCGGTGAAACTCAGCCTTGAATTCCGCATCTACGGCGGCAACGCGCCGATGTTCCTGGCCGCCGAGAACGGCATCTTCCGCGACCTCCGGCTCGACGTCACCTCGGACGGATCGGCAGGCTCGGCCGACACACTGACCCGCGTCGCCAACGGCAGCTATCAGTTCGGCCTCGCCGACGCGAGCGCGGTCGCCGAATTCGCCGGCCGCAATCCGGAAGCCGCGCCGAAGATCGTGATGACGGTCTTCGACGTGTTCCCGGCCGTGATCATGAGCTGGAAGAGGAAGCCGATCAAATCGTTGAAGGATCTCGCCGGCGTCAAGCTCGGCACCAGCGCATCCGACGCCGGCTCGAAGATCCTGCCGGCCCTGCTCGCGCGCAACCACATCGATCCCGCCTCCTTCACCCGCATGAACCTGGATGTGAAGCTCCGCGAGACCATGCTGATGAAGGGCGACGTCGACGCCACCATCGCGTTCGACTACACGGCGTTGTTCAATCTGGTCGACAACGGCGTGAAGATCGAAGACATCAACCTGCTCTACTTCAAGGATTTCGGCTTCAACTTCCCGGGCAATTCGCTGATCGCAAGCCGCGAGATGATCGAGAAGAATCCGGACTTGGTGAAGCGCATGGCGCTCGGCTGCGCCAGGGCCTGGGTCGCGGCCGACCGCGACCGTAAGGCCGCCATTGCCGCGGTGACGAAGCGCGACAAGCTTCTGCGCAGCGAAGTCGAGGTGCCGCGCATCTCCTGGGTGCTGGATCGCCTGATCAAGACGCCCGAGGTGAAGCAGAACGGCATCGGGTACATCGACGAGAAGCGGCTCACCGACGGTCTCGTGGTGCTGGCCGACGGGTTGAAGTTCACGAAGCCGATCACCGTCGCCGATATCTACGACGGCCGCTTCCTGCCGCCCGCCGCCGACCGCAAGTTTGCTTGATCGTTTCGCGGCGCGGCCTCCCACGATGACCAGGACATGACGCAGAACCGCCGCCGTCTCGAACTGGCGATGCCCTGGCTGGTGATCGCCGGACTGCTGATCGTATGGCAGGTGGTGGTCGTGGCCTTCGGGATCCGGCCGTTCATCCTGCCCTCGCCGGTCGCGATCTACGAGGCTTTCCTGCAATACCGCGGCCCGATCATGGAGCACGCGCTCTACACACTGTCGAGCACGATGATCGGCTTCGCGCTCGGCATCGTGATTGGCGGTCTGCTCGGCGTCATCATCGGCTCGTTCCGCTTGGCCTATGCGGGGCTTTATCCGCTGCTCGTCGGCATCAATTCGGTGCCGAAGGCCGCGGTGGTGCCGATCCTCGTGGTGTGGATGGGCATCGGCCAGCCGCCGGCCATCACCACAGCGTTCCTGCTGTCGTTCTTTCCGATCGCCGTGAATGTGGCGACCGGACTTGCCACCGTGGAGCCCGAACTCGAGGACGTGCTGCGCTCGCTCGGCGCGACGCCGCTCGACATTCTGCGCAAGGTCGGTCTGCCGCGGACCATGCCCTACTTCTTCGCATCGCTGAAGGTCGCGATCACGCTCGCTTTCGTCGGCGCGGTGATCTCGGAAACCATCGCGTCGAACGACGGCATCGGCTATCTGATGATCCAGTCGGCGTCGCAGTTCCGCGTGCCCCTGATGTTCGCCGGCGTGTTCGTGATCGCCGCGATGGGCATTGCGACCTATGTGATCTTCGCGCTGCTGGAGCGGCGCTTCACCCACTGGGCGACGCGCCGCGAGCAGCAGCACTTTGGCGGCGGATAGTCATACGCAACTGCGGCCACGGCCGTCGGCGGCGTCCTGCTATTCGCTTTTCAATCCGGCCTGCTTGATCGCTTCGCCATATTCCTCGTACCGGCGTCGGATCAGCTGGGCGAAATCCGAACCGCAAGCCAGTTCGGGATAGAGGCCCTGGAGCTCCAGCTTCTGTTTCACCTCCGGAGTGCCAATGGCCTTTGTGAGCCAGCCGATCAGCTGATTGGTCGTGTCGGCCGGGGTCTTGGCCGGCACGACCGCGCCAAACCAGTTGTCCAACCGGACTGTTGGAAATCCGCTTTCGGCAAATGTCGGCACCTCCGGCAGGGGAGCCGCCCGGCTGTCGGCGGCGACGGCAAGCGCGCGAAGGTGGCCGCTTTTGATCGCTTCCGAAGCGACCGAATAACCTGCGATCGCCGCGGTCACATGGCTCCCCAGCACCGCGGTCACGGCCGGCGCGCTCCCCGGAAAAGGAACAAAGGTCAGCCGGGTGTTCGATTCCCGCGCCAGCGTCATCAAACCGAGCTGGGACGCCGAATTCGGCCCGAGCGCAGCGACAGACAATTGTTCGGGGCGCGCCGCGGCATCGCTCAGAAAATCCGCAAGCGTGCGATAAGGCGACGAGCTGGGGACCATAAGAACCGAAGGCGACGCAGCGAGCGAGCACAGCGGCTCGAAATCGTTGACCGGATGATACTTGGCTTTTCGGATCTGGGCGTCGATCAGATATGTTCCCGGCGTGACCAGGATCGTGTTGCCGTCGTGCGGCTGGCGAGACACGAATTCAGTGCCGATCATGCCGCTCGCGCCGGGGCGGTTTTCAACGACGGTGTCGACGCCTTCCAAGCCGATCTGTGCAGCCATCAGCCGGGCGATGAAGTCGGTGCTGGCGCCAGCGGGCACTGGCACGATCAAGCGAACGAGCCTGGCAGAAAAAGCCGGCGTGGAAACGGCGACGACAGATGCTGTGATGGCAAACGCACGAAGCGTCCGGATCAGAAGTTTCATAAGCCGTTTTCCTTCAAGATCGTCGTCCAGGACACGGTCTTTCTTCGTCATCGAAGCAAAACCCGCTCACCTTGTGCAGTTGGTTGACAATCTTTTTTTGGCCTGCCCAATTGTTGAACGAGTTTTTGCGGGAATGACCATGACGGAAACGGGCGAACGTCAAGCGGACCTCATCCTCACCAACGGGACGATCGTCACTGTCGATCCGGAACGCCGGGTGCTCGATCGCTCTTCAGTCGCGGTTGCCGATGGCCGCATCCTGGAAATCGGCGACGCGACGGAGCTTCAGGAAAAATACAAGTTCGCCGAGATTCTCGACTGCGCGCACAAGGCCATCCTGCCCGGCCTCATCGATCTGCACGGCTACGTCGGCTGGAGCATCATGAAGTCGCTCGGCGAAGGACTCGACAACGCCGGAATTCGGGACCTTTACGAACGGATCCTAAGTCAACTGACCGATGAGGAATGGTGGCTGGTCGAAGCGCAGATGTGCGCGCTCGACCGCGTGAAGTTCGGCACCACCTTCATGTTCTCCATGATCGGCGGGAACGGCACACGCACCGACGACCCCGTGTTCACTCGCCTCGCAGCGCGAGGACTGGCTCAAGTCGGCATTCGCGCGCGGCTGGGAATTGGTCCGGCGCGTCCCCCTTGGCCTCGTCTTTATTCACGCTGGCACGATGGCGTGAAAAGCGACCAGGAGATTGCATTCGAGACCGTCATCGACAACTGCGACAAGCTTCTGGGTGAGCCGCGCGATCCTTCCGGTCTGGTGGAGTATTGCACGGCGCTTTCACGTTTCGGCAATCGCAACGTTCACGATCCGGTCTGGTCCGAGGACCGGGAGCAGTGGGTGCATCGTCAGGCGGAGGCCATCCGCCACCTCATGAAGAAGCACAACGTCCCGTTCTGGACGCACGCTTATGGCAATGCGGTCGAGTATGCCTATGACGAGAAGCTGGGCTTGCTTGGCCCAGACACCATCCTCTCGCACTGCACCGATCTTCCCGCGCGCGCCATCGCGATCATCAAAGAAACAGGCACCAGCGTCGGCCATCAACCGCGCATCTATCGCGTCATCAATCACGATTGTCCGGTCATTGAAATGCTCGATGCCGGCATTGCGGTCGGATTGGGAACGGACACGCCCGCGAAGAATGCCGCCGACCTGTTTCTCGACATGCGCGCGGCGATGCTTTTGCAGCGCGTGCGATTCCGCGACGCTCGCGTTCTACCGCCGGGGAAAGCGCTGGAGATGGCGACGATCGATGGCGCACGCGCGCTGGGATTGGAACAGGAAATCGGCTCCATTGAAGTCGGCAAGAAGGCCGACATGATCACCATCGATTTGCGTCAGCCGCATCTTTATCCGCCCGACATGATTCCGATGCGGTTGGTCACCAACGGCTCGGGCAACGACGTCAACGACGTGGTCATCGGCGGCCGCATTGTCATGCGGGATCGCAAAATGACAACGGTCGACGAGGGCGCGATCCTCGATCGCGCCTTTGGCTTGTATCGTCAAACCATCCAGCGCGGATCGTTGCAGGGAATGACGAAGCTGCGCGATGGATTTTGGAACGCGTCGCGCTTCTAGAACCCCTTCGGCAGATCCTTCGCCCATTTCGCACGCATGCGATCGTCGAGCGCCCTGCTGGAGCGCGCGACCTTGGGGAAGGTCTTCTTGCGCCGGAACGGAATGCAGGCGTCGATGATCACGCGCGAATTGCGGCGGTCATCCTGGGTGTCGTAGCACATCGGATCGAGCGCCGAAGACCAGCCACCGTCGATGATGTCGACCTGGTCGCGCGGATCGCAGCGCGTGCACATCGCCCACACCACGTCGTCGAAGTTCGTGGGGTCGATGTCGTCGTCCACCACGATGGTCCAGCGGTTGTTGTAGGCGCCGGCATGGCAGTGCGCCGCCACCATGGCGGCCTGCTTGGAATGCCCGCCATAAAGTGTCTTGATCGAAACGACCATCATGAAACGGCTGCCGCCGGCTTGGTGCGTCCACACGCCTTTCACCTCCGGGATGCCGGCGGCTTCGAGCTGGTTCCAGATCGCGCCGGCGCGGTAGGCGCCGAAGTAGAACGTGTTGTCGTTCGGCGGCACCGCCGGGATCGCGCCCATCAGGATGGGGTTGTCGCGGTACATCAGCGTCTCGATGCGGATGGCGGGCTCGAGATCGCTGCCGCTGGCGTAATAGCCGGTCCACTCGCCGAGCGGGCCTTCCTTGATCTTGTCGTCAGGGCCGATGAAGCCCTCGAAAGCGATTTCGCAATTGGCCGGCACCGGCAGGCCGGTCTTCGGCATGTTGATCACCTCTACAGGCTCGCCGAGGATGCCGCCGGCGGCCTCGAGCTCGTTCTTGCCGTAGGGAATCTCGATGCCGCCGAGCATTACCATCGACGGATGCATGCCGGCGATCACGGCGACCGGGCACTTCTGCCCGCGCTCGTGGTATTTCCGCATGATGACGAGGCCGTGCTTGCCGGGCGACATCATGACCGAAGCGACGTTCGGCTCGTGCGACTGCACGCGGTAGGTGCCGTAGTTCACCCAGCCGGAGTCCGGATCCTTCATCACCACGAGGCAGGCGGTGCCGATGAACGGCCCACCGTCGAGCTCGTGCCAGACCGGCGTCGGAATTTTCTGGATGTTGACGTTCGGCCCTTCGAGCACGTTGTCGAGCAGCGGGCCGCCGTTCACCGCTTTGGTCGGATGCGATGGCGCGTCCTTGAAGTAGCGCCGCCACCACTGGGTCAGCTCCATCTCGGAGGTTTCCGGCGGCAAACCGAGCGCGAGATTGATGCGCGGAACCGACGTCAGGATGTTGGCGACGACGCGATGGCCCTTCGGATAGCCCGGAATCTCGTCGAACATCACCGCGGGCTGACCCATCTTGCGCATATAGATGTCGACAAAGCCGCCGATCTCTTCCTTGGTCTCGGCGCCTTTGATCACCTTCAGTTCGCCGGTCTTTTCGACACTCGCGATCCAGTCCCGCAAATCCTTGTTGGCCACGTCTCAGCTCCTTGTGTCGCGCACGCCCTGTCGGCGACCGTCGAACGTTCCTCGCACACCCCCGCCATGCTGACAATTGTCCCGCGCAGAATGGGGACCAGCCCGGCGCGAGGCGCATTGACGCTCCCCAGAGCGGGCCATAGCCTCGGCCGCTGCTGTTTCACATAGAGGACCGTGCCATGCACAATTACATCATTCCGCAGCCGGTGAAGGACCGGGTGATCAAGCGGCAGGGCAAGCTCCTGAGCCACGACACGATCGACGCCGCCCGCACCGCGCTGGTTGTGGTGGACATGCAGAACTACTTCGTTGCCGAAGGCTTTGCCGCCGAGGTTCCTGCGGCGCGCGATATCGTCCCCAACATCAACCGCATGGCGAAGGCGCTGCGCGCCGCAGGCGGCACGGTGCTGTGGGTGCAGACCACGGCGGCCGGCGCGCTGGAGCACTGGGCCAACCATCACAAGCACATGCTCACCGCCGATCGCGTGGACAAGCGGCTGACGCAACTCAACGAGAGCCACGACGGGTTCAAGGTCTATCCGAAGCTTGAAGCGCTGCCGACCGACCTGCGCGTCAAGAAAATCAAGTACAGCGCGTTTATTCCCGGCTCGTCGGATATCGATGCGCAGCTCAAGAGCCGCGGCATCGACACGCTGCTGATCACCGGAACGGTGACGAACGTCTGCTGCGAGTCAACCGCGCGCGATGCGATGATGCTCGACTATCGCGTCATCATGGTGTCTGACGGCAACGCCTCGCTGACCGACGAGGAGCATGCCGCGTCGCTGAACAACTTCCTGGTCTTCTTCGGCGACGTGATGACCACCGACGAGGCCGCGACGCGCCTTATGCCGGCGGAGCGGCGCAAGACGGCATGACGTGTTTGAGTGGAAGCACAGTCGTCCAACATGCGCAGTGTCACCCGCGGGCTTGACCCGCGGGTCCATCCGGTGTCGCAACAAATTAAACCCTGCGACTGTCTTTGCTGCACCGCCTCATGGATCGCCGGGTCAAGCCCGGCGATGACACCGCCGTTGTGGTTCGCGGGGCGAAATAACACGAACGGGTGCTAGCGCCGCCGCATCACCACGATCTCGAGCCAATAGATCGCGAGGTACATCACCGACGACACGATCGCCAGGATGGTGATCGAGGTCATCACGATGTTCATCTTGAAGATCTGGCTGCCGTACTGGATCAGATAGCCAAGGCCGAGCGTGGCGGACTGGAATTCGCCGACGATCACACCGACCAGCGACAGGCCGGCGTTCACCTTCAGCGCCGCGATCAGCGTTGGCACGCTGCCCGGCAGCACCACCTTGGTCAGCACTTGCCATTTGGAGGCGCCGAAGGTCTGCGCGAGCTTGATCTTGTTGGGATCGATGCCCTGGAAGCCCGAGTAGATCATCAGCACCGTGATGAACAGCGAGATCGCAAGCGACATGCCGTAGATCGAAAACGTCGCGCCGAGCCAGATGTAGAAGATCGGCACGAACGCCGTCTTCGGCATCGCGTTGAGCACCACGAGATAAGGATCGAGCACGCGATAGAGATTGGCCCACCACCACAGCGCCGCAGCGATCGCAATGCCGAGCACCATCGCGGCGGTAAAGCCAACCACCGTGGCGAACACCGTCGCCCAGGTGTGCAGGAGGATGCTCGCCTGCTGCGGCGTGGTCTTCAAAAGCTCCAGGAACGTCGGCCAGATCGTCGACGGCGTGCTGGTGAACAGCGGATTGATCAGGCCCACGCGGGGCAGGACCTCCCACAGCACCATGAACACGGCCAGCAGGCCGAGCTGCGAGACCCGCACCATCATGCGGTCGCGCCGCTCGCGGCGCAGCCAGTCGAGATATTGCGGACTCGGGCTTGAGGTTGGGCTCGCGGCCGGACGCGGCCCGCCCGCGGTGTCAGCCTTCGACATGAACCTCGAGCTCCTTCCACAGCGTGTTGAAGTAGCCGTTGAACTCCGGCGCGTTGCGCGCGGCGAACGGCGCCGGGCGCCCGCCATCGGCGGCGTAGCGGATCAAGTGCTGCGACTTCACCCGGCCGGGCCTCCGCGACAGCACCACCACGCGCTCGGTCATGCTGACCGCCTCGCCGATGTCGTGGGTGACGAGGATCGCGGTCTTGCCTTCGCGCCTGAGAATTTCGGTGATCTCGTCGGCGAGCGCGATGCGGGTTTGCGAATCGAGCGCCGAGAACGGCTCGTCGAGCAGCACCACGTCAGGCTCGGTGCAGAGCGTGCGCGCCAGCGCCACGCGCTGCCGCATGCCGCCTGAGAGCTGTCTCGGCAGATGGTTGAGGAACTGGCCGAGACCATAGCGCGTCAAAAGCTGCGTCGCGCGGTCCCGTGCCTTGGCCATATCAGCGCCCTGGATCTCGGCGCCGATCAATGTGTTTTCGAGAATGGTGCGCCACTCGAACAAATAGTCCTGTTGCAGCATGTAGCCGACCTTGCGGCTCGGTCCGGTGACGGGCTGGCCGTCAACCAACACCTGCCCCTCGGTCGGCTTGATGATTCCCGAGATCAGCGACAGCAGCGTGCTCTTGCCGCAGCCGCTCTGGCCGATGATGGCGATGAACTCGCCCGGCGCGACCGACAGCGAAATGTTCTGCAACGCCTCGGTTTCGCCCTCGCGGCCGAAATAGCGCAGCCCAACGCCGCGTATCTCGACCTTGGGCACCGCAGCCTCGGTCGCTGCCACGGATCACTTCGCCTTGGCGGCGAAGTCGGTCAGGACCAGGTCCTGGAACTTCACGCGCTTGTTCGCATCCAGCACATGACCGTGCACCAGGATGTCCTGGAATTTCTCGATCGGCCCGGGCTCGATGACGGGCGAGTTCTTCCAGATCTTGAGCTTCTGATAGCGGTCCACCGAGGACGCCAGCGCCTTTGGATTGATCCCGGGGAAGAACTCAGCGATGGCGCTGACGACATCCGGAGCTGCGGCGGACTCGGTCCATTTCTGGGCCCGATAGATCGCGTTGGTCCAGCTCTGGACCACGTCCGGGTTCTGCTTGATGTACTGGTCGGTCGCCATGAACGAGGTGTAGTCGGCGTAGCCTGTGGTCTGGCCGATCGAGGCAACCACATAACCCTTGCCGTCGATCTCGAACTGCGACGGATCGGGCTCGTTGAAGATCGCGTATTGATTTTGCCCGGCGAGCCAGGAGCCGACGCGCGCCGGGATCGCGACATTGTTGTTGAGCTTGACGTCCTTCTGCGGATCGATGCCGTTCATCCGCAACGCCTCTTCGAGGAACAGAAGCGGCGTGCTGCCCGGGCGGAAGCCCAGGATTTCTTTGCCCTTGACCATGTTCCAGTCGAACTTGTCGACCTTCTCACGCCCGATCAGAACAAAGCCATCGGTCGAGGTCAGACCGGCGAAGATGCGGATCTTGGTCGACGAGTCGCTGTTCAGCACATAGATCGCGGTTTCCGGGCCGATCAGCGCGATGTCGGCGGCGCCGGAGAGGAGCGCCGCGGTCGACTTGTCGCCGCCAAACGCCGTCGCCAGCGAGACGTCGAGCCCGGCCTCCTTGAAGAAGCCTTTGGTGATGGCGACGTAGGCCGGCACGTACATCAGCGAGCGGACCACCTCATTGTAGCGGACCTTCACCGGCGGCTTGCCCTGCGCCAGCACATTCATCGGCGTGGCGATGGACAGTGAACCGGCAGCGGCAAGTCCGCCCTGCACAACCCGACGGCGATCGATCATGACAAGCCTCTTCTCCCTGGCGCTGCGTCGAAGCGCGCGCAAAACACTCAAGTTGGAAACGTTAGCATCGTTGTTTCGGACCACAAGGGCACTCTCGTGGCTCCAAAGGACGCAGCAAAGCCCCATGCCAACGGGTCTCAATCGCCACCGCCACCGCGTTCTGTCAAGCGGACCGGCGTGTGCCACCCTTTGCGACAAGCCCCCAAAGCCGCGCCGGGGACAGCGGCAGATCGCGCACCTCGATATCCAATGAGACGAGCGCCGCGGCCACCGCATTGGCAACGGTTGCAGCCACCGCCACCATGCCACCCTCGCCGGCTCCCTTGGCACCCAACGGATTGGTCTTGGAGCGACGCAGCTCCATGGTGATCGCGCGGATGTTGGAGAAGTCGGTGGCAAGCGGCACGAGATAATCGGCAAGCGAGGCGTTCAGAATCTGCGCGTCGCGGTCGTAGACGATTTCGTCGAGAAACACGCCGCCAAGCCCCTGTACCAGCGCGCCGAGCGCCTGGCCATGGACGATGTGAGGGTTGATGGCGACGCCGACGTCCTCGATCGCCACGTAGTCGAGGATATCGACGTGACCGGTGCGCGGATCGACCGCAACGTGGCACGCGTGGGCACCGTAGCTGTAGGTGCGGGTTGTGGTGGCGAAGGTCCCCTCCACTTCGAGGCCCGCGAAATCGGCGAGCTTCGCGCGCTTTCCGCCCGCGATCACCTCGCCATCCGCGATCGTGATCTCTTCATTGGGAAATCCGAGGCGTTGCGTCGCAGCGGCCTCGATCGCAGCGATCAGATTGTTGCAGCCGTCCATCACAGCCGAGCCGCCGACCACCATGGAGCGCGACGCAAAGGTGCCGAAGCCTTCGCGCACGTAAGTCGTCGAGCCGTGCAGGATCTTCACGCGCTCGAACGGCAGCTTCAGCGTGTCGGCGGCGACCTGGGCAAGCGTGGTCTCGAGTCCCTGCCCCAGCACCGACGAGCCGACGAACACGTTCACCGAACCATCAGACTCGATCACGAGGCGGGCGTTTTCCTTGCCAGAACCGCCGCTTTCGATGAATGGCGTTGCAGCAAGACCGTGGTAGTGACCGTCGACCAGCTTGCCTTGCAGATGCTTGTTCTGCTCCCAGCCAATCTCGCCGACCGCACGATTGAAGGTGGCGTGGTAGTCGCCGGTGTCGAAATCCGTCTCAGGCTCATAAGGCACGAGTTTGCCGCTGGCGAACGGAAGCTCGGCCTCCTGGATCAGGTTCTTGCGGCGAAACTCCATGGGATCGAGGCCAAGATCGCGGGCCACCAGATCGAGCATCCGCTCGCGGAAGAAATTCGCCTCGAAACGGCCCGGAGCGCGCAGCGTGCCGACCGGCGTCTTGTTGGTGACAAAGGCCTCGACGGTGATCGCCACATCGCGCACACGATATGGCCCGGGCAGGAATTGCGCGGCCTTGGCGGGCACCACTCCGCCATTGGTGCGGATATAGGCACCCATGTCGGCTGCGATATGCCCACGCACCGCGAGCATGGTGCCGTCGCGCTTGCAGGCGATCTCGATCTCACAATCCACCTCGCGCGAATGGTTGGTGGCGATCAGATGCTCTCTGCGGTCCTCGATCCATTTCACGGGCCGGCCGACAAGGCGCGCCGCGAACGGAATCAGAAAATCCTCGGGGTAGAATTCGCCCTTCACGCCGAAGCCGCCACCGACATCGACCTCGATCATGTCGATGTCGTTCTCGGTCACGGCGAGCATCGGCGCGAGCGTGCGACGGTTGAAGAACAGCACCTTGCTGGCGCCGAACACCGTGAGCCGGCCGGCATTCCATTCGGAAATCTGGCCGCGGGTCTCCAGTGGAAGGCCGGTCAGCCGGTGGCAACGGAAGGTTTCCTTGCGCGTGTACTCGGCCTTGGCGAAGGCCGCGTCCGCGTCGCCAACCGCAGCGACATAATGCACCATGCGATTGCTGCCGGTCGGCTCGAACAGCAGCGATCGATCGGACGCCGCCGCGTGGCGGTCCGCCACCACCGGCTGGCCCTCGATATCGACGACGATGGCCTCGAGCGCATCCTCGGCGCGCGCCTGGCTCTCGGCGACCACCACCGCGATGGGCTCGCCCACATAGCGGACCTTATCCTTGGCGATGACCGGCTGCAGATAGCCCTGGAACTCGGGCAGGTTCGCGAGCCGCAGCGGAATGGTCGGCACCGTTCCGATATCCGCCGCTGTCATGACCGCATGCACGCCCGGCATGGCAAGCGCCGCCGATGGATCGATGCTGCGGATGCGGCCGTGGGCCACACTGCTCCGCAGCACCACCGCATGCAGCATTCCGTCGCGTTTAAGGTCGTCGATGAAGGCGCCGGCGCCGCGCAGAAAGCGGAAATCCTCGGCCCGGTGCACGGGCTCTCCGATCAGCGTCCGGACATTCATGACTCAAGCCGCCTTGCGCATCGCGTCGCTTGAACGGTAGTCCGCACCCTGAGAACATACAAGCAGCGTCAAACAGTCGGAGCGGCCATGAAGATCATCGATATGACCCACGTCATGAATGTGCACACGCCGGGCTGGGTCGGCTATGCGGGCAACAAGATGTACTACGCCCAGAATCTGCAGACGGTGCGGATCGTCGCCCAGCGCATCGACACGGCTCTGCACGTCGGCACGCATTTCGACGGCGCGATGCACGCCACCGACAACCGCCAGGGCGACATGGCACATCTGCCGCTCGACTATCTGTGCAACCGCGGCGTGGTGGTGGACATCTCCAAGCACATGCACGACTGGGCGGTGATCACGCCGCAGATGATCGAAAGCGCCGGCGCGGACATTCGCGAGGGTGACATCCTCATCCTGCACACAGGCTGGCACAAGCACTACGAGGGCCAGTCGCAGCAGGATCTGGTGCGGTACTTCTGCTACCACCCGGGCCCGAGCCTGGAAACGCTGCAGTGGATGTTCAAGAAGAAGATCAAATGGTGGGGCATGGACACGGGCTCCTGCGACCACGCCATGAACACCTCGATCCGCTATATGCGGCCCGACCTCGCCGAAGAGTTCACCAAGAAGCACGGCAAGACGCCTGCGGAGTTCTTCGGCACGTTCGAATACACCCACAAGAAATCCGGCCGGAAGGTTTCGGCCGACGTGTTCCCATTCCACAACTGGGCGTTCCAGGAAGGCCTGCTGCACGCCGAAAACATAGGCGGCGATATCGAGTTGATGCTCAACAAGCGCGCCATCATCGGTGCATTCCCGTGGCGTTACGAAGGCCTCGAAGGCTGCCCGTGCCGGATCGTGGCGTTCTTGGATGCCGGCGAGAATGTCGAAGCCGTCGGCGACGCGGCCAAGGCTATCCTCGGCTACTAGTCGGCCGGTCTACCGCGCGCGTCTGCGTCACTGGGCGCAGACGCGCGTTCATCGGATTGCATCAGGAGAACACCTCAGTGCCCATCGACACTCACGCCCACTACATTCCGCCGCAGCTGATTGCCGCTATCAAAAGCAAGGGCAAGGAGATCGGCGTCACGCTCGCGCCCGCCGATGGCGGCAAGGAGGCGCTGCAATTCAGCTATGGCTTCAAGGTGCGGCCATTCTTCCCGATGCTGGTCGAGCCGGTCGCCAATCGCCACAAATGGATGGACGAGCAGCGGATCGATCATCAGATCAACGGCACATGGCCGGACATCTTCGCCTACGGCCTGCCGCGCGATCACTGCATCGCCTGGCACCGCATGCTCAACGACACGCTGGCCGAATGGACGGCCGACAACGCAAAACGCTTCTCGTGGATTTCATCGGTGCCGCTGATCGACGCAGAGGCCGCGGCAGCCGAGCTGGAACGTACGCTCAAAGCAGGCGCCGTCGGCGTGATCATCTCGGCCAACATCGAGAACGTGAACATCGGCGAGCTGCCGCTCGATCCGTTCTGGCGCAAGGCCGAGGCGCTGGGCGCGCCGGTGCTTCTGCACCCTGTGCTCTCGACGGCGGTGCCGCGGATCGGCAAGTTCGCGCTCGCCCAGGTGGCGCACTACACCTATGACACCACGCTCGCGGTCGGCTCGATCCTGATGACCGGCGTGCTCGACCGCTTCCCCAAGCTGAAGCTCCTCCTCTCGCACGGCGGCGGCACCTATCCGTATCTCGCCGGGCGCTTCGACACCCTGCACAAGCGCATGGACAAGGCCGCGCAAGGCAATGTCGCCGCCAAGACGCCTTCGGCCTATGCGCGGCAGATGCATTACGACAGCATCGTCCACGCGCCGAAGGCGCTGAAATTCCTCATCGACGTGGCGGGAATCGACAACGTGCATCTCGGCACCGACTATTCGTTCCCGCCGGCCGACATGGACCCGCTCGACATGCTGAAGGCGGCCGGACTGTCGAAGGCCGATAGCGAGGCGATCTCGGACGGCAATCCGCGGAAACTGTTCACGCGGCTGAAGTGAGGAGACGCGAATGCTCACGTTCAAAACGCTGAAGTGGACGGTGCAGGCGCCCAAAGGCCAGCCGGACAATCCTTGCATCGGATTGATCACGCTGAACCGCCCTGAGGCGCTCAACGCCATCGACGTGCGCATGCGCGTCGAATTGGACCTATTGCTGGATCAAATCCGCCGCGACGACCGGCTGCGCGTGGTCGTCATCACCGGCGAGGGCCGAGGCTTCTCGGCCGGCGGCGACCTGCGCTCGGAAGCAGCCCCGCTCGGCGCGCTCGACGATGAGCACGACTTCGGCGACTTCGGGCCCTACAAGGAGCTCGCCAACTACTTCTTCAACGATCTGCGCCACGTCGTCATCCAGCGCGCCATCCGCAAGCTCGAAGAACTGCAATGCGTCACGATCGCCGCGATCAACGGACCGGCGGTCGGAATCGGGCTCGAGCTCGCCACCGCCTGCGACATGCGTTACGCGTCGGATAAGGCCAAGCTCGGCGAGGTCGCAGTGCCGGCGGGCTTCGTTCCGGAGTCCGGCGGCGCCCGTAATCTGCCGAAGTTCGTAGGCCTCGGCCGCGCCATGGAGATGATCCTCACCGGCGAGATCATCGACGCCGCGGAAGCTGAACGCATTGGCCTTGTCGTGCGCGTCTTCCCCCACGACACGATGCTCGACGAGGTGTTCAAGATCGCCAACAAGATCGCGGCGGCGCCGTTCCTCTCGGTGCGCCACGCCAAAGCGCTGGTGCGGCGCTACTGGGATTCCAACAAGAGCGCCGAAGGCGCCCAGGCCGAGCTCGACGCCGTCATGGAGATCACCCGCACCGCCGACTGCCGCGAGGGCATCCGCGCCTTCCTCGACAAACGGCAGCCCAGCTATCGCGGGCCGGGCTACGGCGATCTCGGGACGACCCGATGAACCTTGCGGACATTGCGCTCCGCCTCGGCCGCGATCCGACGCGGGCGGATCATCCGGCGTTCCACACCGCCGACGGCGCCGTCAGCAATGCGGAATTCCAAAAGCTCGTTGCGACCTTCGCCGTGAGCCTTGCAACGCGCGTGAAGCCCGGCGACAGGGTCGTGTTCCGCATGACCAACACCGTCGAGTTCGCCGCGGCGTTTCTGGCCTGCATCTGGCTCGGTGCGATCCCGGTCTTGCAGAATTCGCAGCTCGGCCGGAGCGAACTGGAGCACGTCGTCAGGCTGTCCGATCCGGTGCTGTTTCTGCTCGCCGAGCACATGCGCGACGATCCGGCGACCGAGGGGCTCAAGCCCGGCACCGGCCGCCTGATCGTCACCCGCGAAGGACTGGCGGGAGAAACAGCCGCGTCGGCAACATCCCTCCCCGCAGCCTTTGACGCGGGCCGCGACACGCCAGCCTTCATCGTTTTCACCTCCGGCACCACCGGCAAGCCGAAGGGCGTCGTGCACGCCCATCGCTGGCTCGAAGCGCTCGGCGACAGCAACCGCGCCCGCGTGCCGGCGCAGCCGGGCGACGTGATCCTTGCCACCGGCGAATGGAGCTTCATCAGCGCGCTCGGACACAACGTGATGTTTCCGCTGCGCAACGGCACCACCGGATCGGTCATGGAAGACCGCGCCAGCCCTGAACGAATCCTGCAGACTATCGAACGCGACCGCGTCACGCTGCTGCATTCGGTCGCGACGCTCTATCGCCGCATCCTTGGAACACCCGGTATCGAGCATCGTTACGATCTCACCTCGCTGCGCGGCGCGAACTCCACCGGCGAGCCGCTGGAAGACGCGGTGCGCAAGGAATGGCAGGCGCGCTTCGGCTGCCCGATCTGGGAGCACTACGGCATCTCCGAAGCCCAGATGGTGATCGGCGACGGTCCGAACATTGCCAAGAAGGAAGGCTCAACCGGCAAGACCTGGGGCGCCCGCGCTTTGGTGGTCGACGAGCAACTCGCCCCTCTGGCCGCCAACGAACCCGGCACGCTGGCATTCGGCGCGGACTATCCGGGCTTCTTCCTCGGCTATCTCGGCGACGACAGGCAGACCAAGGCCACGCTACGCGGCGGCCTGTTCGTCACCAGCGATCTCGCCCGGATCGATGGCGACGGCTACGTGTTCATCATGGGCCGCGCCGACGACTGCTTCAAAAGCAAGGGCGTGCTGATCGCGCCGCGCGAGCTCGAGGAAGCAATCTTGAGCCTCGGTCAGTTCGAAGAGGCCTGCGTGTTTCCGATCCCGGACCGCGAGATCGGCCACAAGATCGGCGTCGCCGTCGTGCCTCGCCCGACCGCGCAACAAGGCCTCGCCGACAAGTTGGCGCTCAGCAACGCGCTGATGGGCCGCATCGCCCCGTTCAAGATGCCGCATCAGGTGTTCGTGCTCGATCGGCTGCCGAAAAACGCCAACGGCAAGACCCAGCGGAGCGAAGTCGCCCGCGTGACGCTTCAGAGCGCGTCTGCAAGCTAGCCGAAGGCAACCCGCAACTCGCGCGACGGCTCCGGATCACCTTCGCACACGACGCGGTTGCGGCCGCGATCCTTGGCGGCGCGCAGACAAGTCTGGACCCGAACCACCATCGTGTCCGGCGTATCATTGGCGTGCGCGGCGACCACGCCGAACGAGAGATTGATGCGGCCGAGCCGCTGGGTGGTCGAGCGCATGGTGATGTCGCGCGACATGACCGAACAGCGGATCTGCTCGGCCATCGCGCGGGCGCGCTCGATTGACGCTCCCGGCAGGATGATCGCGAATTGCGCGCCGCCCGGCCGGGCGACGATGCCGACCTTGCCGGACTTCTGCTTCACTTCCATCGCGACGAGACACAGCACCTGGTCGCCGGTCGAATGCCCCCAGGTGTCGTTGAACGTCTTGAAGTCGTCGATGTCGCACAACACCAGGCACCCGGCGTAGCCGTGATCGTTCCACTCGGCCAGCGCCCTTTCGAGCAACCTGTCAAAGGATTGCCGGTTCGGCAGCCCGGTGATCGGGTCGATCATGCTGGCGGTGCGGATTTTGTGCAGCTGGTCGCGCAGGTCGCCGATATCGTCGATCGACGTGTTCATGCGCTCTTCGAGCCTGCGCTGCTCGTCACCGAGCCGCTGGGCCGACTGCATCATCGCCTTGATTTCATCGATCAGCGCTTGGCCGCTCTTAGCCGCCGAAAGTTTCTCCCCGGTCTCTTCGATGTCGGAGGAAAACGCGCCTTCGGCGTTGATGATGGTACCGAGCGCACCCAACACCTCGCCGATCACCTGTTTGACACGCAAACCGACGTGATCGATGCGCTCGCCATGGTGGCTCTGAGGAATGTATTTCGCACCGATCTGCCTGATCGTGGCGTCGCCGATGGCGATCCGCCGGTTCAACAGATCGTTGATCGCCATGTTGAGCGACGGGTAGTCGCCGGTCGCATAGGCGTAGCAGAACTCATAAATGCGCGGCGTCGCCGGCAGCTTCAGATCCTTGATCAGCGCCATCGCGCGATGGGCCAGCAAGGCTGAGCGGTCCCGTTCGCCGGACGGCACAGCCGTCCCGGACGGCCCACCGGTCCCGGTATCCCTCCGCCCCATCCTGCACTCATTTCAGCCAGGGATATCACCCGGGCCCTCTTTTCACCGTAGGGGCTTCGGGTAAACGAGACATAAAAATTCCACAGCCAGCGTTAGGGATTTGGGAAGGCAGGGCAGGCCCAAAGGCTAGGCCCAGGTGCCTGCGAAACGAGCATCCAGCCTCTGACTTGCGGCGTCCCCGATGTCACAGAGCTGCGGCTTTGGCCGCGCGGGTCGAAACCCCGAAAACCGCCTGGGCGCAAGGTCCGCGGCACGAATACTGCTTTGCGGTGCAGCGAGAGCAATGCTGGCGCGGTTTCCGACACTACGCTACCATTTTTGTGAAAAAGACGCATCGCTACGGCTGTCCCGTCATACAGAAGACCGATGCTCAAGAACCGGCGAACCACCGTAACCGGCCGGCGTTCAACCCCAACCGCTGCGTGCAGGTGCCGCGCAGCAGCACCATGGACAACCGTGCGGAGTGGCAATGTCATTTAAGCAAAGCGGCAATGGCGACAGCGGCTTAGGCTCAAAAAACCTTTCACGACGCGACATTCTGATCCTTGGAGCCGGGGCCGCCGCGGTCAGCGTCGGCACCTTCACCGGCCCAGCCCAGGCAGCCGGCGAAACCGCCCATCACGGCCTCTCGGCATTCGGGGACCTCGGCTATCCGGCCGATTTCAAGCACCTCAAATACGTCGATCCGGCTGCGCCCAAGGGCGGCACCTTCAGCCAGCTTGCCGGCGGCGGCACCGCCACCTTCAACTCGCTGAACGGCTTCATCCTCAAGGGCGATCCGGCTGTCGACATGGAGCTGGTGTTCTGCTCGTTGATGGGTCGCGCCACCGACGAACCCGACGCGGTCTACGCCTACGCGGCCGATCAGGTCGAGGTTTCGGCCGACGGCCGCGTCTATCGCTTCCGGCTGCGCAATGGCATCAAATTCCACGATGGCAGCCCGATCACCGCGGCCGATGTCGCGTTTTCGCTGTCGATCCTGAAGGAAAAGGGCCATCCCAACATCGCGATGCTGCTGCGCGACATGGAGGCCGCCGAGGCCGACGGCGACCGCACGGTGGTGGTCCGCTTCACTGCCAATCGCGCTCGCAGCGCGCCGCTCACCGCCGCAAACCTGCCGATTCTGTCCAAGGCTTATTATTCGTCGCACGCCTTCGACGAGACCACGCTCGACCCGCCGCTCGGCTCGGGGCCGTACAAGGTCGGCAAATTCGAGCAGGGCCGCTTCATGGAGTTCGAGCGCATCAAGGACTGGTGGGGCGCGGAGCTGCCGATCAACCGCGGCCAGTACAACTTCGATGTGCTGCGCTACGACTACTACCGCGACCGCGACACCGCCTTCGAAGGCTTCAGCGGCAAGAGCTATCTGTTCCGCGAGGAATACACTTCGCGTGTCTGGAAGACGCGCTACGATTTCCCGGCCGTCCGCGATGGCCGCGTCAAGGTCGAGACGATCCCGGACGAGCGTCCGTCCGGCGCCCAGGGCTGGATGATCAACACCCGCCGCGATCGCTTCCAGGACGTTCGCATTCGCGAAGCGCTGGCTTACGCGTTCGACTTCGAATGGGTCAACAAGAACGTGATGTTCGACTGCTACGCGCGCACGCAGTCGTGCTTCCAGAATTCGGACATGATGGCCCACGGCAAGCCGTCGCCCGAAGAGCTCGCGCTGCTCGAGCCGTTCAAGGGCAAGGTGTCCGAGGCGGTGTTCGCCGAGGCCTGGGTGCCGCCGGTGAGCGACGGCTCGGGCCAGGATCGCCGGCTGCTACGGCGCTCGGCTGAGCTTTTGAACGCGGCGGGCTGGACCATCAAGGACGGCAAGCGCGTCAACGCTAAGGGCGAGCCGTTCACCGTGGAATTCCTGGTGTTCGAGCGGGTGTCGGAGCCGCATCACGCGCTTTACACCAAGAATCTCGGAGCGCTCGGCATCGACGCAACGACACGCCTGGTCGACCCGGTGCAGTACCGCTCGCGTGTCCAGGAGTTCGACTACGACATCACCATGAACCGCATGGTGTTCTCGCTGACGCCGAGCGATGCGTTGCGCAATTATTTCTCCAGCCGGGCGGCGGACAGCAAAGGCTCGCCGAATTTTGCGGGCATCAAGGACCCGGTGGTCGACGCGCTGATCGACAAGGCCATCGCGGCGAACGACCGGACGTCGCTCAACAATGCGTGCCGGGCGCTCGACCGCGTGCTTCGCGCCGGGCACTACTGGGTGTCGGCCTGGTACAAGCCGTCGCACTGGATCGCCTATTGGGACGTCTTCAGCCGGCCGACGACGAAGCCGCGTTATGCGCGCGGCGCACCGGAAACCTGGTGGTACGACACCGAGAAAGCCGCCAAGGTCGAGAAGGCCGGCTAGGCTAGGACATGATTCAACTTCGTTGAATCATGTCCGTCGCTCCTTCCCTTGTTTGGGCACGATCTTTTCCGAAAACCGCTTCACACTTTTCGGGATCATGCCCTGGCGGCCGGGCGATCCGCTCTCAACCTCCCGCCCACAGGCGCCGCAGCAATGCGGCGCGGTTGACCTTGCCGTGGAGAGTCCAGGCCGGCGAGGCGATCGGCGCCGCGTCCGAGAGAAACACCGTCGTGATGCCTTCAGGCCGGTGCAGCACCGCTTCGTCGTCATGGACCGGTATCAGGCCCGCGGCCTGGTAGACTTGCTCGGAGATCGCAAAGGCGCGGTCGCGTTCCGCGGCCAGTTTGCGCATTTCGTTGGCGACGTCGACGGCTTCACCGATCGCAAGGACCATCGGCGGCTCCGACGAACCGATCTCACCGATCGCAGCATGTCCTGAGTGCACGACCACGGAAATCTTGAGGCGATCGCTCTCGCGCCGGCCGAGCCGGTTGTTGAGATCGGCGATGACACCTTCGACAGCGCCCACCGCATCCAAAGCGCGCTGGGCGCAGACCTCGCCGGCGCCATCGAGACCGAACAGCGCGCAGACGCTGTCGCTCTCGACATAGCTCAGCGCACCTCCCGCGGCGCGGATCGCCTGACTCAAGCCGTCGACATAGACGGTGAGAATGTGCAGCAGATCCTGCGGCAGATGATCGCTGGCGAAGTCGGCGCGATTTCTGAAATCGCAATACAGCACGACCACGTCGTGTTCGCCGCTGCGCCGCGGTGCCGTGGCGCGATACACCGGACGCGCGGTGCGCACGATGGGGATCACGGACACATTGCCTTGCGGCCGCAGCTGGCACGCCAGCCGGACTTCGGCCGGCGCGTTGATCCGCGTGAGTGTGTCCTGCTCGTCTTTGGCGGGAGGTGGGCAATGCTCCTGGCCGGCGGTAACCCGGATGCGGCACGTCGAGCACCGCGCCCGGCCACCGCACATCGACGCGTGCGGCAGATGAAAGCTGCGGCTGGCCTCCAGCACCGACCAGCCGCGCGGAATGCTAACGGTCTGTCCGGGATAGGTCACCTGGACCAACCCCTTGGCCCGCCGCTCGATCAGGTTGCGGATCTCCCGCGCCATGAAAGCCGCGAAAATGATCGAGAAATACCAATTGAGCAGATTGTCCTTCCATTGCGCGATGGCAAGCCGTTGCTCGGTGTTCGCGGGGCTCAGATATTCCTGAGCCGCCGCAGAGCGCGGTGTACCGGCAAGCTCGCGGCCCATGGCGATGAAGCCCAGCCCTGAGAACACCGGCAGCAGCAGCGCGATGGCAAACAGCACCGGACGCAATTGCCTGAACCATTGCCGCCGGCCGAAGGCGAAGTTGAGTCCCAGGCATCCGTGAATCCAGCCGGGCGCCATCAATCCCAGCTGCCAGCCCTGCTGGCCGGACGCCCAGAGCACACCGACCACCCGGGTATAGTCGGACGACAGGCCGTACATGTCGTAAGCGAGCCGCGTGCCGGCGGCGTGGCCGATCAGAAGGATCGGCATGGTGAAGCCGAGCGCGATGCGGATGATTTCGAGCGGCGGCAGCCGAAAGGTGCGCCGCTCGTAGATGGCAAGCAGCGCCATCAGGAAATGCACGGTGGCTGCGCCATAAAGCAGGATCGTGCCGGGGACGCTGTACCAGACCTCGACCGCGATCGACATGCCGGCCTCGGCGGCGTCGAGCGAGACGAGGCCCAGCGCGTGGTTGATCAGATGCGCGGAAATGTAGAAAAACAGCACGAGCCCGGATGCCATCCGGAGATTCCGGCGGACCAAGCTGGAAAGCCGATCAGAAAACAATCCTTGCTCCTCCGCGGAACGCGAAGCGGTTTGCCGCGCCCAAAGACATAGCACGCCGAGGAGCCCGCTGAGCATCGCCTGCGCGACGAAACCAGGTTCGGTGCGATATCCGGGCTTTAGCCGCCGAAAAAATTGCCTCCCACCGGGAATATGGGCAATGCGCCATTAACCCGATATGATTCGGCGTCGAGTGATTCGTCGCGTAGCAACCCCAACAGGAGCCAGCTACATGGCGCATTCGATCATCACGGTCGCCACCATGAAGGGCGGCAGCGGCAAAAGCACGCTGGCGAGTTGCCTCGCCGCACATTGGCAGATCAACGGCCGCAACTCAGCGATCATCGACGCCGATCCGCAACGCACCATCGCGCGTCTCGCTGCGCGCGAGAAGGCGCTGGGCGGTGTGCATGTCGCCGAGGACGCGACTGAAGACGCCTTCAAGACCGCCCAGCGGCTGGTCGGTGACTACGAGAAAGTGATCCTCGACACGCCGGGCTTCCGCTCACAGGCGACGCTGGCCTGTCTGGGCGTCAGCGATTTCGTGCTGGTGCCGGTGAAGCCTTCACCGTTCGATGTCGACCGCATGCTCGACACGCTGAACATCCTGATCAACGGTGTCAGCGGGCGGCGGCCGATCTTCCGCTGCGTGCTGACGCAGACCACCCGTGAATCCGTGATCGCCAAGCACATCCGGTCGGAACTCGCCGAAGCCGGCTTCCCGGTGCTTGACAGCGAGATGACCAACCGCGTCGTATATGCCGAAGCGGCGCTATGGGGCGGTACTCCGAGCCTGATCGACAAGTCCGGCCCCGCAGCCCGCGAGATCGCGGCCATTGCCGACGAGGTCGAGCAGATATGCGAGAGCATGATCCAGGTGAAGCGGGCGGCAAACGCATGAACAAGAAGAAGCTGCCGAAGGCGGTGCTGCGGACCGCCGAGGACATGCGCAGCGCTGCCGATCGGACCGAAACCACCCCGCACCCGGTCGATCTCAACGAAAAGCCGGCTGCGCCTTCTGCCAACCAGCGGCCTGCCGCGGACAATGTCATCGAGTTGATACCCAAGACCGAGTCCGCGGTCGCGGACACGATCGTTGTGTCCGCGGCACACGACACAGCGGCCGCGCTACGCCGCCGCAAGGCGGTGGCGATCGTCGAGCGCCATGCCAACTGGTCGGCGGTCGGCGGCGTCATTCCGGTGCCGATCGCGAATGCCGCGGCCATCACGACCCTGATGGTGCGGATGATCAAGCAACTCAGCGCGCTCTACGGCGTGCCGTTCGAGCAGACCCGCACCCGCGCGGCGGTGGTTGGCTTGATGGGCGGCGTGCTGCCGACCGGTCTCGCCACCATCGCGACATCGACGCTCATGTATTTCGTGCCGGGATACGGCATGCTCAGTCTGGCGGTGTCGTCGGTGACGTCATCGGCCTATGCCCGCAGCATCGGGCAACTCTACATCGAGCATTTCGAGATCGGCGCGACACAGATCGACTTTCACAAGATCGTGCTGCGCTGAGCCACACCCAGCAGCAGTGCCCGCACTCGCGGGCAGCCTGACAACATCTCCGCTCAATTCAGCTTCTTGTTTCGCGCATCTTTTTCCATGCGGTCGATCAGACTTTTTGGCCGCATGTCAGTCCAATTCTTGTTGATGTAGTCGAGGCAGGCCGCGCGGGTGTCGGATTTTTTCGCGACCGTCCAGCCCTGCGGCACGTCCTTGAAGCTCGGCCACAGCGAATACTGCCCCTCGTCATTGATCAGGACGTGATAGACGCCATTTTCGTCTTCGAACGGGTTGGTGCTCATTACTTTCTCCTCTGGCCTGGAGTTTGGGCCGCGGCTGACTGCTGGGCAAGCTCGGCGGCGATGACAGTGCCGATCCTGTCGGCGGGAACCGGATCCATCATGTTGTCGTGCGCGCAATCGACCGGATGAACCTTGATCTCACCGGTGATGTAGCGGCGCCATTCATTGATCGGAGGCTTCGCTTCGCTGACGGTCGCAACAAAGAGCGAGATACCGCCGCGGAACCGTTGCGGCGAATGCGTCCGCATCAGCCGAGTGTTGTTCTTGAACGTGTCCATGATGGCTTCGTAGTGGTGTTCCTTCAGCGTGGACAGACCTTCACGCCGCAGCACGTCCAACAGATTCATGATCGGGTTGATCGCGACCTGACGCGACGGATTGTCGTCGTCGTCGAGCGCTGCCAGCATGCTTTCGTGCTGCACCGGATAGCTGTCGAGCATGGCTAGCAGAGCGACCTCCTCGCCTGCGGCTTGAAGCTGCGTGGCGATGGCATGCGCGACCAGACCTCCGAACGACCAGCCGAGCAGGTTATAGGGACCGCTGGGCTGCACCCGGCGGATCAGATCGACATAATCCGCGGCCATTTCGTCGATCGAGTGCGGCCGCAACGCACGCTGCGTGAGATTGCGCGCCTGCAAGCCATAGATCGGGTGCTCGGCCGGAATGTGCCGAATGAGCTTCGAGTATGGCCAGCTGAATCCGCCGGCGTCGTGGATGCAGAACAACGGCAGCTTGCTGCCGGACGGCCGGATTGGCAGAAGCACCTCGAAGTCGGACAGCGCTGGCCTGCCGCGGATCAGGCGCTTGGCGAGTTGTTCAACGCTCGGCGCTTCGAACAGGCTGCGGATGCTGAGCTCGGCATCCAAGCTGGCACGAATGCGGCTGATCAGCCGGATGGCCAACAGCGAATGGCCGCCCAGTTCGAAGAAATTGTCGTCGATGCCGACCCGCTCGACGCCCAGCACGTCGGCGAACAGGCCGCATAGAATTTCTTCCTGCGGCGTCCGCGGCGCGCGGCGCGTCCGCACCGCTGCGACCTCCGGGGCGGGCAGCGCGCGGCTATCGAGCTTGCCATTCGGCGTGAGCGGCAGTTCGGCGATCGGAACGATCGCCTGCGGCACCATGTAGTCGGGCAGACTGCCGCGAAGATGCTCGCGCAAGGCCGCAGGCGAGACGTTGCGGCCGACCGGCACCACATAGGCGACAAGTTGCTGGATGCCGGGCACGTCCTCACGGGCGATCACGGCGGCACGTGCGACACTCCCCTGCCGCAGCAACGCAGCTTCAATCTCACCGGGCTCGATGCGCAAGCCACGCAGCTTGAGCTGCGTATCGGCACGGCCGAGGAATTCGAGCACGCCGTCGGAGCGCCACCGCGCCAGGTCGCCCGTTCGATACATCCGTACGCCCGGCGCACCATGCGGGTCGGCGACAAACCGCTCTGCACTTTGTCCCGCGCGGTTCAGATAGCCCCGCGCCAGACCAAGCCCCGCGATATAGAGCTCACCGACAACGCCCGCAGGAACAGGCTCGAGGCCGTCATCCAGCACATAGGCCCGATAGTTCGGCATCGGGCGACCAATCGGAACATTGGAGCCGGTCTCGTCGCCGACCGTGCGCGAGATCGCGTCGATCGTCGTTTCGGTTGGACCGTAGAGATTGGTGATCTGCACGTTGGCAAGCTGACGCGCCACCTTGTCCTTGAACTGCGGCGAGAAAGCTTCGCCGCCCAGCGCAAGATGCTTCAGCGCGAGCGAATCCGGGACTTGATGCAAGATGCTTTCGAGATAGGACGGCACGCAGCTCATGAAGGTGACTGCAGCACGATCGAGCTCGAACCAGAATTGTTCTGGTGCCTCGCGGTCGTCGTCGCTGATGATGACGGCCGCGCCGCCTCCCATGAACGGCAGCAGCGTCTGCTCGATCGAGGCGTCGAACGACGACGAAATGAAGATTGCGGCACGGAAATTCTCATCCACGTCAAACTGCCGGCCGAGCGCCAGCATCTTGTTGACGAGGCTCCCGTGCTCGACCACCACACCCTTCGGCGTTCCTGTCGAGCCTGAGGTGTAGATGACATAAGCCGGGTGGCGCGGGTCGAGCGCGGTCGTTGGTGCCGTCGCGGGCTGCCTTGCGATCAGCGGCCAGTCGGCGTCGAGCCGCACCACGTGGCGGCCGGCGGCGGCAAGCTCCGGCAACTTCTCCAGCAGCGCCTGCTGCGTGATCAGCACCGGTGCTGCGGCGTCGGCCAGCATGAACGACAGCCGCTCGCGCGGATAGTTCGGATCGAGCGGCAGGTAGGCGCCGCCCGCCTTCAGGATGCCAAGCAGCCCCACCACCATCTCGGGCGAACGCTCCACGCACAGACCCACGACCGTCTCGGGTCCCACACCCAGGCTCTGCAGGTGCTGCGCCAGGCGGTTGGCGTGGTCATCCAGCGCCACGTAGCTCAGCTCGCGGTCCTCGAACACCACCGCGGTCGCCTCCGGCGTGCGGGCGGCTTGTGCTGCGAACAGCGCCGGCAGCGTCGCCGGTGTGAGCGGCCGCGCCGTGGCGTTCCAGCCCTCCAGGATCGTCGCACGCTCGTCCGCATCCAGGATCGACAGGCTGCCGATCGGACGCGATGCGTCCGTGACTGCAGCTTGCAGGAGACGGATCAGACGCTGGCCGATGCGCTCCACGGTCTCGCGCTCGAACAGGTCGGCCGCATACTCCAGCACGCCCTCGATGCCCGAGGCCTCGCCGTTCGGGCCCCGACGCTCGAGGAGCGCCACCGACAGGTCGAACTTCGCAGCCGTCGTTGCCACCGGCTGCGGGCGCGCCGTCAGGTTGGGCAGTTGCAGCGCCCCCGCCGCTCCGTCCTCGGTCTCGAACGCCAGCATCACCTGGAACAGCGGATGACGCGACAGCGACCGCTGCGGATTGAGCACCTCCACCAGCCGCTCGAACGGCACGTCCTGGTGCGCATAGGCCGACAGGTTGCCGCCCCGCACCCGACCGATCAGCTCCGTAAACGACGGGTTGCCCGACGTGTCGGTGCGCAGCACCAGCGTGTTGACGAAGAACCCGATCAGCTCGTCCAGCCCAGGATCGCTCCGCCCCGCGATCGGACTGCCCAGCGCGATGTCGGTGCCCGCCCCCAGCCGCGTCAGCAGCGCAGACAGACCCGCCTGCAGCACCATGAACAGGCTCGAACCCGTGCGCCGCGACAAGGCCACCAGCTGCCGGTGCAGATCGGCATCGAGCCGGATCGGAACATGCCCGCCGCGGTGGCTCGACACCGCGGGCCGCGCCCGATCCGTGGGAAGCTCGATCTGCTCGGGGAGGCCGGCTAGCGCCTCCTTCCAGTACGCGAGTTGCGCCCCGATCGCGCTGTCGGAGACGCCCTCCTCGCCCAGCACGTCGCGCTGCCACAGTGTGTAGTCCGCATACTGCACCGGCAATGCAGGAAGCGACGCTGCCTGGCCTGTAAGCCGTGACCGGTACAGTGCGCCCAGATCCCGCAGCAGCGGACGCAGCGACCAGCCGTCGCCCGCGATGTGATGCAGCACCAGCAGAAGAACATGCTCCGTGGCCTGCTGCGGCTCCGTCTCTGCGCTCCCATCAGTGCTGGCGCTCTCGACCGCGAACAGCTGCGCCCGCAGCGGCAGCTCATGCGCCAGATCGAAGCCGCGGCTTGCCACTGTGCTCAGTGCCGATGCAAGCTCGTCTTCGCTCACAGTAGTGATCTCGAGCCCAAGCCGCGCCGCTTCCGGTGGCAGCACCTCCTGCCGCGGCACGCCCCCCGTCTCCGGGAACACCGTCCGCAGGCTCTCGTGACGTGCCACCAGGTCGTTCAGCGCGCCTTGCAGCGCTCCGCGGTCGAGCGGGCCAGACAGTCTCACAGCAACCGGGATCAGGTAGGTGCCGCTGCCCGATGCTGGGGCTTCGTCAAGCGGGCGGCCTTCCGTTCCACTCTCCAGCCGGTCCAGGAACCACAGCCGCCGCTGCGCATACGACAGCGGCACCTCGGCGGGGCGGGTGACGGCCTGCAGCGGCGCCCGCAGCGCTGCGCTCTCCGATGTGAGCCGCCGTGCCAGCGCACCCACGCTCGGCGCCTCGAACAGGCTCCGGATCGCGACCTCCACACCGAGGCTCGCTCGCACCCGTCCGATCAGACGCATCGCCAGCAGAGAATGTCCGCCCAGCGCAAAGAAGTCGTCGTCGAGACCCACCCGCTCCACGCCCAGCACCTCGGCGAACAGCGCGCACAGCACAGCCTCCGCAGGCGTCCGCGGTGCGCGGTGCGGGAGCTCCGATGGGCCACGCTCCGGCGCCGGCAGCGCGCGGCGGTCGAGCTTGCCGTTCGGCGTGAGCGGCAACCGCTCCAGCACCACGAACGCAGACGGCACCATGTAGTCCGGCAGCGACCCAGCCAGCGCCGCGCGGAGTGCAGCCACGTCGATCGCGGCTCCCGCCTGCGGCACCACGTAGCCGACGAGGCGTTGGTCGCTGCTGCGGCCACTGGATGTATCGTCCGCCCGCGCCACCACGGCCGCCGCGGACACCGACGCCTGCCGGGTGAGCAGCGCCTCGATCTCGCCGGGCTCGATCCGGAAGCCGCGCAGCTTCACCTGCGCGTCCGCACGGCCCAGGAACTCCAGCACGCCGTCCGCTCGCCACCGTGCCAGGTCGCCGGTGCGGTACATCCGTGCACCCGCAGCGCCATGCGGGTCCGCCACGAACCGCTCCGCCGTCAGGCCCTCGCGGTGCAGATAGCCCCGCGCCAGGCCGACACCCGCGAGGTACAGCTCCCCGGCCACGCCCGCAGGCACCGGCTCGAGCGAAGCGTCGAGGACGTAAGCCCGCGTGTTCCAGATCGGTCGCCCGATCGGCGGAGCTTCGGCGGTGGCGTCGAGCTCGTCTCGATCGAGCGCCATCGCGGCCGACCAGATCGTGGTCTCGGTCGGGCCGTAGAGGTTGATCAGGCTGCGGCCCTTCTGCCGCAGCGCCTGCGCCAGTTCCCCCGGCAGCGCCTCGCCGCCGGTCAGCATGGTGAGCTGCTGCAGCGCCGGCAGGGCTGTATCGCCCGTCTCGCTCAGCAGCGACTGCCACAGCGTCGGCGTCGCCTGCATCACGCTGGCGCGGCTCTCGGCGATGTGACGGGCCAGCGCCTGCGCGTCCTGCACGGTGTCGCGCGATGCGACGATCACGCAGGCCCCGCGCAGCAGCGGCAGGTAGAGCTCCAGCGCCGCGATGTCGAACCCGATGGTGGTCACTGCCAGCAGCCGGTCCTCAGGCGTCAGCGGCACCGCCTCGCCCATCGCGCCGAGGAAGTTGCTCAACGCACCATGCGGCACCATCACGCCCTTGGGCTGACCCGTCGAGCCCGAGGTGTAGATCACATAGGCCGGATGGCGCGGATCGGCCGTGACGGCCGGAGCCGCCGCGGGCTTGCGCGCGATCAGCGCCGCATCGGCGTCGAGCCGCACCACGTGGCGCTCCGCGGGGGCAAGCTCCGGCAGTTGCTCCAGCAGCGCCTGCTGCGTCACCAGCACCGGCGCCGCGGCATCTTCGAGCATGAAGGCAAGCCGCTCGCGCGGATAGTTCGGATCGAGCGGCAGGTAGGCGCCGCCGGCCTTGAGGATGCCGAGCAGTCCCACCAGCATCTCGGGCGAGCGCTCGACGCACAGACCCACGACCGTCTCAGGCCCCACGCCCAGGCTCTGCAGGTGCTGCGCCAGGCGGTTGGCGTGGTCGTCGAGCGCCGCGTAGCTCAGCTCGCGATCCTCGAACACCACCGCGGTCGCCTCCGGCGTGCGGGCGGCTTGTGCTGCGAACAGCGCCGGCAGCGTCGCTGGTGTGAGCGGCCGCGCCGTGGCGTTCCAGCCCTCCAGGATCGTCGCACGCTCGTCCGCGTCCAGGATCGCAAGGCTGCCGATCGGACGCGATGCGTCCGTCACCGCAGCCTCCAGCAGACGGATGAGACGCTGCCCGATGATCTCGACCGTGTGACGATCGAACAGGTCCGGCCGGTAGTCGAACCGCAGTTGTAATTGCTCGCCCGGCTGCACGATCAGCGCCAGCGGATAGTGCGTCGCATCGCGGCCCGCGACACCGCCGAGCTTCAGCCCGTTCGTCTGTTGATTGAGAGCAGCGCGGTCCACCGGATAGTTCTCGAACACCACCAGCGTGTCGAACAGCTCAGAGAGCCCCACCGCCTGCTGGATCGACGCCAGCCCCACATGCTGATGCGCCAGCAGCGACGACTGCCGCTCCTGCGTCCGCTTCAAGAGGTCGAGCAGCGGCAGCTGCGGCGGCAACTCCATCCGCAGCGGCAGCGTGTTGATGAACAGACCCACCATCCGCTCGGCGCCGGCAAGCTCCGCAGGACGGCCCGCCACCGTCACGCCGAACACCACGTCGTCGCGGTTCAGCTGCCGGCCCAGCAGCAGGCCATAAGCGGTCTGCAGCACCGTGTTCAGCGTCAGCGCATGCTCGCGGCCGAACCGGGTCAGCGCCTGAGACAGTTGTGCATCCAGCGACAGCACCACCTGCTCGGGCGCAACCGCAGCCTCCCCCTGCGTCGGACGCGCCGCCAGGTGCGTGCCCTCCTCGAGGCCCGCCAGCGTGTCGCGCCACGCTGCGAGAGCTGCGGCCTGATCCTGCGCGGCGATGAAGGCGAGGTAATCCCGGTACGGCGTCACCGGTGGCAGCGAGGCCGTGCTGCCGCCCTGCCCATAGGCCGAGAGCACCTCACTCACCAGCACCGGCGCAGACCAGCCGTCCATCAGCAGGTGATGGTTGCTGATCAGCAGACGGTGCCGCTGCCCCGACAGCCGGATCAGCCCGAACCGCATCAGCGGAGCCGCCGCAAGATCGAACCGCTCCACGCGGTCGGCGTCGCGGATCGACGCAAGACGCTGCTCCTGTTCGTTGTGATTCAGTCCCGACAGGTCGTGCAGCCGCCACGGCACCCCCGCCCGCCGCGCGATCACCTGCACCGGGCGCGTCAGCCCCTCGTGCCGGAACGCCGCCCGCAGGCTCGCATGACGCGCAACCACAGCCTGCACAGACGTCCGCAGCAGCTCCTCGTCCAGCGTGCCTTCAAGCTCCAGCTCGAGCTGCACCGTGTAGACGTCAGGACCGCCCGCGTCATACAGCGCGTGGAACAGCAGCCCCTCCTGCAGCGGCGACAGCGGCAGGACGTCTTCGATCGCCGGTGACCTCCTCTCGATCGCCTCGAGCTCATCCTGCGTGAGCGCCACCAGCGGCACGTCGCCCGGCGTGCGGCCCCCCGCACCGGCATCCTGCTCGACATGCCGCACCAGCGCCGTGAGCGCCGCAAACCAACGCTCGCCGAGATCGCGGACCAGCTCTTCGCCTACATGCCGTGACGCAAAGCTGATCGTGGCACTGAGCTCCGGCCCTGCCGCGCCATCCAGCGTCAGTGCGTTGATCTCGATCAGATGCGCCAACGGCATCGCGGGATCGCCGAACACCACACCCTCGAGCTCGGATGCCATCGGCCAAGCTGCAGCCCGATCCTGACGGTCTTGGTCACCCTGCGAGCCGAACCGGCCCAGATAGTTGAAGCCCAGTTCCGGCGCAGGCAGCCCGGAAAGCGCCGCCGCCGTCTCATCGTTCAGATGGCGCAGCAGCCCGTAGTGCAGTCCCTTCTCAGGGATCTGTCGCAGTTGCTCCTTGATGCTCTTCACCGCACGGCCGAGTGCTATGCCTCCCGCCAGCGCTGCCGCAACGTCCACCGCACCGGCATCGAGCCGCACCGGATAGAGGCTCGTGAACCAGCCCACCGTCCGGCTCAGATCGACGTCGGCGAACACCTCCTCGCGGCCGTGCCCCTCAACATCCAACAGCACCGCGCTGCTGCCGGCGCTGGAGTTTGTTCCGTTACCACCCTGCCGACGCCGCCAGTCCACCAGCGCCAGCGCGAGCCCGCTCAGCAGCACGTCCTGGATGCCGCCGTGGAACGCAGACGGCACCCGGCCCAGCAGCGGCTCCGTCACCGCCGACGGCAGCGTCAGCCGCACATGACCCGCACTGCCGTGCACGTCCTGCTGATGATCAAGCGGCTCGGCTGCAAGCCGCAGTGACGGCCCCGCCAGCATCTCCCGCCAGAACGAAGTCTCGGATACCACCGCAGCATCCTGCGCGCGGGCCGCAAGGCGCTGCGCCCAGCCGCGCAACGACGTGCTCCGGGGCGGCAGCTCCACCGCACGGCCTTCAGACACCGCACGCCACGCCGCCGCGAGGTCCGGCACCAGCACACGCCACGACACCCCGTCCACCGCAACATGGTGGATCACCAGCAGCAGGCGCCCGGCACGCTCTCCTCCGGCATCGAACCACACCGCTTCGACCAGATGCCCCGCGCCAGGATCGAGACGGCCCTCCGCCGCAACGGCTTCCGTCGAGATCACCGACCGCAGAGCCTCGCCCTCGAGACCCGCCACATCCACGCGCCGCAGACACGACGACGCATCCACCGCGCCCACCGGCCGCACCGTGAACGACCACTTCTCACCGCCCGCATCGAGCCGCAGCCGCAGCCGCAGCGCGTCGTGATGATCCAGCAAAGCCTGCAGCGCCGCACCAAGCTGCTCGATCCGCAGCCCCGAAGGCGCCTGCAGCAGCATCGACTGGCTGAACCGCCCCACCGGGCCGCCACGTTCCTCCAGCCACCGCAGGATCGGCGTCGCAGCAACCTCGCCCACCGCGAGGTCGGACGCAGCCACGGCCGCCGTTGCGCTCGATGCGACCTCGGCCGCCGCCGCAAGCCCCGCCACCGTCTGATGCTGGAACACCGCACGCGCCGAGAGCCGCAATCCCGCCTGGCGCGCACGGCTCACCAGCTGGATCGACACGATGCTGTCGCCGCCAAGCTCGAAGAAGTTGTCGTCGATCCCGACCCGATCCACACCCAGAAGCTCGGCAAACAGACCGCACAGCACAGTCTCCTGCGGTGTCCTGGGCCCCCGATGCTCACCCCCCGCTCCGCCACGCTCCGGCGCAGGCAACGCCCGACGGTCGAGCTTGCCGTTCGGCGTCAGCGGCAACCCCTCCAGCACCACCAGCGCTGACGGCACCATGTGGTCCGGCAGCCCCGCCGACAGCGCCCCACGAAGCGCCGACACCTCCAACGCAGCGCCCGCAGCAGGCACCACGTAGCCCACCAGACGCCGCGTCCCCGCGTCCTCACGCACCACCACCGCCGCAGCCGACACAGAAGCCTGCCGCAACAACAGCGCCTCGATCTCGCCGGGCTCGATCCGGAAGCCACGCAGCTTCACCTGCTCGTCCGCGCGGCCCAGAAACTCCAGCACGCCATCGGCACGCCAACGCGCCAGATCCCCCGTCCGGTACATCCGAGCACCCGCACCGCCATGCGGGTCCGCCACAAAACGCTCAGACGTCAGACCAGCACGCCGCAGGTACCCACGCGCCAAACCAAGACCCGAAACGTAAAGCTCGCCGACAACGCCCGATGGAACTGGCTCAAGTGACACGTCCAGGACGTACGCGCGCATGTTTGAGATTGGCCGACCAATCGGCGGGACCGCGGCGCCCGACAGCGGTTCGCTCATGGTCGCGCAGACTGTCGTCTCGGTCGGACCATAGGCATTGATCATCCGACGACCACTCGACCAGCGCGCGACTTGCTCCGGTGGACACGCTTCGCCGGCGACAATCAAAG